>JAUVKF010000039.1 GCA_030596395.1 Chlorobiota bacterium
GTTTCTCCCGATTGAGAGATGGCAATGATAATATCATTTTCATCTATTATCGGATTACGATACCTGAATTCGGAGGCATACTCCACCTCAACAGGAATTCGAGCCAGATCTTCAAACAAATATTCCCCTACCAGTCCAGCATGCCATGATGTTCCACAAGCAACAATGATTATCCGGTTTGCTTTCAGCATTTTTTGTTCATAATCCTTTACACCACCCAACGAAACAACACCTTTTAGTGCATTTAAGCGTCCACGCATACTATCCTTGATGGAACGAGGTTGCTCATATATCTCCTTTAACATAAAATGATCATAGCCACCTTTTTCAAGCTCGGCCAAATTCCATTCGAGTTGCTGGACGTATGGTGTTTTCTCCTTGTTTTTTATGCTCCTTATTTTCAGTTCCTCGTTCCGGGTAATAACTGCTACTTCTTCATCTTCAAGGTAAACCACATCCTTGGTGTATTCGATAATTGGTGTTGCATCGGAGGCAATATAGTAATCGTCTTTACCGATACCTATTACCAGTGGACTTCCTTTTCGGGCTACAATTAAAGTGTTTGGATGATCTACTGATAAAATAACGATGGCATATGCTCCGACAACCTGGTTTAATGCTATCCTGACAGCTTCATCTAATAATACATCTTCATTTAACCGAATGTCTTCAATAAGGTTAATCAGTACTTCTGTGTCAGTATCAGATTCAAATTTATATCCTCTGTTTTGTAATTCCTCTTTAATTGATGCGTAGTTCTCAATTATTCCATTATGAATAATGGCAAGTGATTTTGTTTGGGAAAAATGGGGATGTGCATTGGTATAATTTGGTTCTCCATGTGTTGCCCAGCGAGTGTGGGCAATTCCGATTGTGCCATCAAGGTTTTTATCTTTTACATATTCTTCTAATCTGGATACTTTTCCCTGGGTCTTGTGCATATTAAGCCCACCATTTAGCAATGCAACACCGGCACTATCATAGCCCCGGTATTCCAGTCTTTTCAGTCCTTTGATCAATATAGGGTAGGCTTGTTTTGGCCCAACGTATGCAACAATTCCGCACATATCTTAGTAATTTTAAGTTCAGCAAATGTAAAAAAACATCGCATCTGACATAGTATACTGTTTGCTTAAAAAAAAGTTATTATTATGGCCTGAAAAATGCAGGATTAATTTAAATCGGTATAAAGAATTTGTAATTTAATTTTTGCGGTTGAATCAGATTCGTGCCCATTTAAAATGAACCTGTTGGGTGTTAACCATGCGTTGGAAACATATAATGAAAAACCATAGTGTTCGTAGCTTTCATTATTGATCAGTGATTGAATATAGCGTGTAATCCTAAAAGTGTAATTATTAGAAGACGATCGATAATCACCACCAAAATAACTTTCACCTTCTTGAAAGTCAATCAGAAATTGATCGTTTCCATCTTTGTCCAGCGAGTATAAAGCCAACCTGTTGGGGGCGCCCCATAAAGGCTCACTTTCGTATCCATTTAAAACAAGTTTTGCTTCATTAATGGCAATACTACCAAGGTTTCTCAATTTGGTTAAATGAGGTGCTTTGATGATTGATTTTACACCACCAAAACCCTGAACGTAAAACTTTTTGGCGCCCAATGTTGTATCGCCACCAACTACTTGTTGCCTGAAATCCGCATCTCCGGTGCTGTAATTATGTTCATATTTACTAACACGTGCTTCGCCGGTGGTTATTAGATAATCAAATCTCAGGTCTTGGGCGTCGTTATTGTGGTAAAATAATATCATTCTGCTCAAGGATGAAGTCAGGTCGAATTTTGTAATACAACCACTGTTACTTACAGGCTCGGCAATAACATATAAACCTTTAAAATATTCCCTGAAAATATCACTGTCTTCCATCTCCCCGGAACTCGCAGCCAGCAACTTTTCACCCAACTGAGGATTGGTCTTTGAAAGATTCATTCGGAGCATAGGAGGAATCGTATCTTCACCATCAACAATACTATCATTGGGCCTGGGTTGGAACGAAATATTGCCGTAGTCAGTAGGGTAAATTGGAACATGCAGGTTTGAATAATAAACTTGTTTCTGATTAATTCCTTCTTCCATTTCATAAATATGGGTCGTAATCAGGGTATTTGTATCTGCAAATACACCATAATAATCCAAATACAAAACAAGTGAATCGAGCACCCTTTCATCTCCAAATTCCTGTGCTGTTTTCGACAAGATAAATTGCGTATAAAAACCAACATTTGTATGACCAAACACCGGATCCTTCAGACTCCCTATACCATTCCATGTCAGGTAGTCGGAACGGATCGAATCCATGGGCAATGAATAAGCATACAATGATATTGTGTCGGTATAGGAAAGCTTTAATTTAGAATCCTCAGGCTGAATACCAATACCTATATTACCGGCTGGTTTTGAACATGAAACAGTCGCTAAAAAGGCTAATAAAAATAAGGAATGGATTATCCTGAATGGAGTTGGCGTACTTATGTATCTATTCTTCTCCAATAATTTTGTTATAAAACTCATTATATGCCGCAAAATATTCTTCTTCTTCAATAAAATCTAATAATGGTTTGCCAGATGATTTTGCATATTCCAGAACTTCCGGATTAATCTCAGGGCTCGCAACAATTAAGGCGTCAGATCGGTCAATAGCGCCTTTCATGAGTGAAACGTAATCCCCTCCATTATAGTGTCCGAAATCATCCTTTTCTATTCCTTTCATCAGTACTTTCTTTCCGTACCCGGATTTGAATTTCGCGGAAAAATCATCATTATATAATGAAAAGATGATTTTTGCATCAGCGAAAATTGGGCTGTCTTTATATGCTGTTTTTACATAAAAAGGTAAAAGGCTTGCAAACCATCCATGACAATGAATAAGATCGGGAGCCCAACCCAATTTTTTCACAGTTTCTAAAACACCTTTGGAAAAGAAAACAGCCCGTTCATCATTGTCTTCAAAAAACTTATTGTTTTTTCCGGAGAACATAAATTTTCTTTGGAAATAATCTTCATTATCAATAAAATAGACCTGCATCCGTGCCTGTTGAATTGATGCAACTTTAATAATTAAAGGGTGATCAATATCATCAATAATCAGGTTCATTCCTGAAAGCCTGATCACTTCATGCAATTGATTCCTTCTTTCATTGATCAGACCATATCTGGGCATAAATGTTCTGATTTCCTTACCGTTTTCCTGCGTTTTCTGAGGAAGAAACCGACCAATGGTACTCATTGGTGTTTCGGGAAGATAAGGCATGATTTCCTGGTTGACAAAAAGCACCCTTTTCTTATCCATAATTATTAATTTAGTGATTATGAGCGTGCAAAGGTAGTAAAAAAGCCTATTCCTTTTAGGGTAGGCTCTAATTATAATCCTTAAAAAAATTAAACCCGGAATGAAAGGGCAGATGATATTTATGAATATTATAGAAACTATCCTCTTACAAATAATGCTTTGATAATTTCGGCGGCCATTTTAGGGTTTTCTTTCAGCCTTCTGGTAGAATAGGCAAACCAATCTTTTCCAAATGGTATATAAATCCTTAATCTATGACCTTTGTCAGCAATTGACTTTCGCAAAGAAGGGGTAACACCATAAAGCATTTGGAACTCATATTTTTCGGGTGATAATTTATACTTTTCAATAAGTTTATATGCACCTTTAACCAGGGGTGTATCGTGAGTGGCAATTCCAGGGTACATGCCTTTTTGAAACATATAATCCAGATCTTCGAGGAAATTTTGGTTGATTTCTTCATGTTCTTTGAAAGCAATATTTTCCGGTTCCACGTATATTCCTTTACAAATCCGGTAATTAATCGGTGTTTCTTGTGTATGTATATCCTCAAGGGTTTTAATATCATTAAGTGTGCGATGCAGGTAAGCCTGAAAAACAAGTCCGACATTCTTGGGAAATTCATTTTTCAATTTTCTGAACAATTCAATTTCCAGGTCAACGCATTGCGAATCTTCCATATCAACCCTGACAAAATTGTTAAACGACGCTGCTTTCTTTACAATTTCACGAATATTTTGATAACAGACATCCTTATCAATCAACAGCCCAAACATGGTTGGTTTCAGTGAATAATTTCCGTCTATTTTATGTTTTTCAATTTGATCAATAATCTCAAGGTATTTATCCCGGTTCTCTTCAGCCTGTTGTAATTCGGTAATAAATTCTCCCAAAAGGTCGATGGTAACCATGTACCCCTCTTCATTCAATTTCATTGATACATTTACTGCATCACTAATTGTTTGCCCGGCAATGTAACGCTTCGAAAATATCCAGACAAGACTTTTAGGCATGTATGGCAAAATTGCAGCAACTAACTTATTAAACCACATCATAACTCAAACCATTTAAAAATTGTTTGCAAAATTATATTTTTGTATTTCAAACTTTCCGGTTATACCTTATTTATAGTCAATAAAAACTATTTGTGAATAAAGGAGACAATCGCAGTATTATGCCTTTGTTTTCAGCAAAAAACATCAAGGTTCTAAAAATTTGGCAATCATAAGAATTATCTTTAATTTTGCCGCCCAATTTTGAGCAGGGTGAAAAAGCAGAAGGATTTCGTTATTCCCTTTAAGGGTTTGAGTGCAGGAACACACCAATATTTGTTTAAAATTGATCAGACGTTCTTTGAGAGTTTTGAATATTTTGAATCTGAAAAAGGGAATCTAGATATTGAAGTCGAACTTATAAAAGAGACTTCTTTACTTGATTTTCATTTTCATGTTAAGGGAATAGTAGAGCTGGTGTGCGATCGTTGCCTGGGAAGTTTTGAAAATCAAATTGATGGCAAATTCAGGCTGATCGTCAAGTTTGGTGAAACATTTGCGGAAGAATCAGATGAAGTAATTATTCTTCCGTTAAATGAAAATACTATTGACCTCAAACAATATGTTTTTGAGTACATTAACTTGCTTTTACCAATTAAACGGGCACATCAGGATGAAAATGATTGCAATCCCGATATGCTACAAAAAATTCAAAACCACGAAGAACAAAAAAATGATCCCAGATGGGATGCATTGAAGAACATAAACCTGAAATAAACTACATAAAGAAATAAAAAATGGCACATCCGAAAAGAAAAATTTCGAAAACAAGAAGAGACAAAAGAAGAACGCATTACAAAGCCGAATTGCCTCAACTTTCAACATGTCCAACTACAGGTACAGTGCATGTTTACCACCGTGCTTATTATGTTGATGGTGACCTTTATTATAAAGGAAAATTAGTTACAGCAAATGCCAAAGCCGAGTAATTCGGCAATCCGCTTTTAATGAATAATCATTATATATAAACTCTTGATCAGCATTTGGTCAGGAGTTTTTTGTGTAATTATTCAAACTACATCGGCTAAAGGGTGATTAATGGCTCACTGAATTAAAAATTAATACTTTTGCGCTTGTTCTAGATTGAGATTTTCGCAATATGACACAAATAAAAGCCGCCATCACTGGCATCCATGGCTGGGTTCCAGAATATATCCTTGATAATGCTGAACTGGAAAAAATGGTCGATACCACTGATGAATGGATCCTGACCCGGACCGGAATCAGCGAAAGACATATTTTGAAAGGAGAAGGTAAAGGGTCTTCCGACATTGGCGCTGAAGCAGTTAAAGGATTACTTGAAAAAACCAATACATCTCCTGATGATATTGACCTGCTTATTATGGCAACAGTAACGCCAGATATGCTTTTCCCTGCATCTTCCAATATTGTTTGTGATAAGGTAGGAATTAAGAATGCATGGAGTTTTGATTTGAATGCAGCCTGTTCGGGTTTTTTATTCGCCCTGGAAACAGCTGCGAAATTTGTTGAGTCAGGTCAATACAAAAAAGTAATTGTGGTTGGAGCCGATAAAATGTCTGCAATTACCGATTATACCGACCGGACTACCTGTATTTTATTTGGTGATGCCGGTGGTGCTGTTTTACTTGAACCCAATACTGAGGGATATGGCATGCTCGATACCCAAAATTATACGGATGGTTCGGGACGGATTTACCTTTACCAGGAAGCCGGAGGATCTGTTAAGCCACCAACTCATGAAACAATTGACGCACGGGAACATTATATTCACCAGGAAGGGCAGTCGGTGTTTAAATTTGCAGTAAAAGGCATGGCAGATGTTGCTGTTGAAATGATGGAACGAAATAACCTTACCAGTGATGATATCGCTTACCTGGTTCCCCATCAGGCCAACCTTCGAATTATTGACGCTACCGCAAGGCGAATGGGCCTCGATCCTAAAAAAGTGATGATTAACATCCAACGATATGGAAATACTACAAACGGCACTATACCCATGTGTTTGCACGAATGGGAACACAAATTGAAAAAAGGCGATAACCTTATATTGGCTGCTTTTGGTGGTGGTTTTACCTGGGGAGCCATTTATGTAAAATGGGCTTATGATCCTGTCAAGACTTGAGACCTAAGACACAAAACCTAAGACGCAAGATCCAAGACACAATGATCGAAGACCTTCCAGCGTTTGAAAAACCTGGAAGAGTCTGTTTTAAGGATCGAAAATCAAGATTCAGAATTTACTGAAATTTACTGTTTGAGGATTGTGGAAAGTCTATTTATAATTGTAGTGTTCTTTCTTTCCAATTTCCATTTTCGAAAAAAATCACCTCTTTAAAACCAAGTTCGTTTAAGCGGTTTTCGGTGTAATCAAACAACAGGTTTATTTCATCCGGTTTGTGAGCATCAGAAGATAATAATATTGGGATTTCAGCCTCCTTAACTCTTTTCAATGCGTAGCCATCAGGGAATAAAGAGTCGGATCGTTTTTTATATAAGCCTCTTGTGTTGACCTCAACAATCAGGTTTTTTTCTTTGATCAACGACACTGTTTCATCAATCAATTCCCGATACCATTTTTCATCTTCGGTAAAATACCTGTTTCGGTTGTGCATCTTGATTTTGTCAAAGTGGCCGATGATTTCAAAATTCTGGGATTCAATCATTTGATTTGTCTGATGATAAAAAGCCTTGACCGCTTTCCGAATATCACCACCAAAAAAACCCTCAATTCCTTTATCATAAACTTTAAAGTCAGGCCCATCGGTAAACCACAATTCATCAAAACCATCAGGTTTTACCAGGTGGACCGACCCGATCAGATAATCAACTTTACATCGTTCACGCCAAAAATCAAAATCTTCTGACATACCCGGAACATAATCCATTTCAAGCGCCCGGTAAATTGCAAGTTTGTTTTTGTACTTATCCTTTAATAAATCCGTTTGTCGGATGTATTCGTCAACATTTTCTTTTTTTAGCGAAAAAGGATTTGAAAAGGGTAGTGGTGAGTGTTCGGAAAACCCCAGTGCGGAAAATTCTAATTCAATAGCCTGCTCGATATACTTTTCTGGAATATTCTTGCCATCGGAAAAAATTGTATGCTGATGAAGATTGTAGTTGATCATGGCAGCAAAGCTAATAAAACATAAAAAGTTGGGCGCCTATTATTAAACCAACTACATATAAAGAAACAGCTTATTCTTAACCATTGATATTTGCGTGAATATTTATGGTAAGGTAAATTAATTGAGTATATCTCAAATCGGTTCGCAAGTATCACTTCACGAATTAAGTCGGGCATTAAAGTTAAACCAGGAAACCGTGGAATCTTATATCAGACTTCTTATCAAATTATCAGCAAGGAAAATTATCTTGATTTTGTAACCTGATACATACCCCTCTCATAAACCAGGAAATCAAAATCATAAGGATTTTGAGCATCTTTCTGATGTTCAATTCTGGAAACCTCTTTCCAGATATTCATATCAATTTCAGGGTAAAAGGTGTCGCCCTCAACTTCAGCATGTATCCTGGTCAGGTAAATTTTGTCCGTTAAAGGCATCGCTAATTTGTAGATTTCTTCGCCGCCAACGATGAATAGTTCAGTTTCCCCGGCTTTCCGGGCAAGATCAATTGCATCCGGCAGTTGGTGGACAACAATACCATCGGCAATGGAGAAATCAGCGTTTCGTGTCAATACAATATTCACTCTACCCGGTAAAGCTTTGCCCTCAGCCTCATAATTTCTTCTCCCCGTAACGATATGATGCCCCCAGGTTTTTTCCTTGAAATAGGCCATATCACCAGGCATATGCCAGGGAAGTCCGTTGTTTACACCAATGACATTATTGGTTGAGACAGCTACTATTTGTGAAATCATCATTTATTGCTGAACAAGGTTGGGAACCTTTTTATCGGCTAAAACTACTTTATAAACCTTATCTCCTCTTCGGACCAATTCTCCAACAGGAATGGAGCAAACATCACCTTTAACAGCTTTTTCAACCGGAGAAAGATCAAGACGAATTTCTTTTACCCGGTCTTCATAAACACCGGTAGTGGGGCCGATGATCTTAATTTCTTCATTTACTGCCAGATCGTGGGTTTCTATTTTCAATTCTGCAACACCAATTTTGCTGAAATAATTGGTCACTTTGCCGATATACATTTTACGCTGTGTGGCTTGGTTACCATATTCTTCGGTCCATTCGCCGGTCTTCCTTCCTAAATAATACCCATCCCAGAAACCACGGTTATAAACTGTTGCAAGCCTGTTGTTCCATTCGTCAATTCGCTCCTGCGTGTATTCGCCATCAAACCAGGCATTTACTGCTTCGCGATAAACTGCTGCAACTGTTTTGACATATTCCGGTGAGCGACCTCTACCTTCAAGTTTCAAAACACGAACTCCAGCATCAAGGATTTTATCGAGAAAAGAAACCGTATTCAAATCTTTTGGCGACATGATGTATTCATTATCGATTTCGAGCTCGATATCAGATTCTTTTTCCTTTACGATGTATGTTCTCCTGCATTGTTGCAGGCAGGCTCCACGGTTAGCCGATGAATTAAGGTTGTCGAGGCTCAGGTAACATTTTCCTGAAACAGCCATACATAAAGCACCATGTGCAAACACCTCTATTTGAACGAGTTTGCCGGAAGGACCGCTTATGTTTTGTTTTCGGATTGAATTGGTTATGGTTTTCACTTGTTCAAGCTGCAATTCACGGGCAGTAACCATCACATCAGCAAATTGGGCATAATATTTTACTGCTTCAATATTGGTAATGTTCGTTTGTGTTGACATGTGAACCTCCATATCAACCGACCGTGCATAATTAATGACTGCCATGTCAGATGCTATGATTGCAGTAATTCTATTCATTTTGGCTGCATCAACGATTTGTTTCATCTGATCCAACTCATCGTCGTAGATAACTGTGTTCAGTGTAATATAGGTGCGGATACTATTTTTACGACAAATATTCGATATCTCAACCAGGTCGTCAAGTGAAAAGTTTTGCGAAGATTTGGAACGCATATTTAAATTACCGATTCCAAAATAAACTGAATCAGCCCCTCCCTGGATAGCAGCCATCAAGGATTCATACGAACCAACGGGTGCCATGATCTCTATGTCTTTTGCAGTCATCTTCAATGATTAAAGGGAGGCAAAAGTAAGTAAAATCAAAAGAATAGTGATCGTGATGTTTTAATGCAGATTTATTGTAAAACTATTTCTTAACAACTTGTTTATTGGATAACTTTGTTGTTTATTAACCTTGATTAATCATGTTCAAAACAATCCGGTTCTTAGTAATTATATTTTCCTTTTCATTCCTTTTTTATAGCTGTCAACAACCAGAAAGTAAAAAGCAGGTAAAATATTGTTTTTTGTTTATTGGGGACGGCATGGGTGTTGCCCAAGTCAACCTTACCGAAGCTTACCTTGCTGCTGTAAACAATGAAAAAGGTTTTCATCAGTTGTCATTCACACAGTTCCCACATGCTGGCCTGGTGAGCACTTACGCAAATAACAGGTTTATAACATGCTCAGCAGCAGCAGGAACTGCTTTTGCCACGGGCTACAAGACCAATATTAATCGAATATCAACTGATTCAACCGGACAGGTTCCTTTTAAAAGTATTGCCACCATCTGTAAAGAAAACGGAATGAAAGTGGGTATTCTTACCAGTGTTTCGATAGACCATGCCACACCGGCCGTTTTTTATGCACATCAATATTCGCGGAACAACTATTTTGAAATTGGTATTGATCTGGTAAACAGCGATTTTGATTTTTTTGGCGGAGGCGGACTGAAATCCCCATCAGGTGAAATTAACGGGGAAGAAGTAGATGTTTATCAACTGGCTCAGAAAAATGGTTTTAAATATGTTAACACCCGTGATGATTTGATGAACCTTCAGTCTGGAAATGAAAAAGTATTTGCCGTTTATCCTGAATTGCTTGAAAGCGCTGCAATGCCTTATGTAATTGATGAACCTTCCGGTCCTACTCTGGCTGATTTCACTTCAAAAGCAATTGAGTTACTTGACAATGAAAATGGCTTTTTTATGATGGTTGAAGGTGGTAAAATCGACTGGGCATGCCACAGCAATGATGCGGCAACATCAATCCACGAGACAATTGCCTTTGACGAAGCCGTACAGGAGGCTTTGAAATTTTATGAAAAACATCCCGAAGAAACTTTAATTATCGTTACTGCCGATCATGAGACTGGTGGAATGACTTTGGGCGCTAATAAAACAAAGTATGAATCCTATTTTCAATATCTTCAATATCAGAAGGTATCGCATGATAAATTCAATAGCATTGTTGCTGATTTTCAGAAAACATTAACAGACGATTTTGAGAAGGATTTAAATAACTTACTGGATTTGGTTGGAGAGTATTATGGCCTGGGTAAAGAAATTCCATTGACCGAGGAAGAAAAATCTAAATTATGGTTTGCCTTTGACAAAAGCGTGCAAAAATCAAAAATTGAACAGAAATTATATGGCGATTACCAGGCTGACTATACATTCCCAATAAATCTTATAAGTGAAAAAGCGGGTGTAGGATGGACCACATACTCGCATACAGGAATTAATGTTCCGATTTATGTGATTGGACCTGGAGCTGAGCTTTATTCTGGAGTTATCGACAATACTGATATTCCGGAAATAATGATGAAGCAATTGGGTGTAGAATAAATCAATTTTATACTTTTAATTTCCATTGGCTAACTAAAATGTAACTAACACATTTGTAAGTTATGCTAATGTTACATATATTTGTAACCAATTTGGAATATTTAAATACTATGGAAACACCATTTGTTTACGGAAAAGTAGCTACAGGAAATTATTTTACCGACAGGGAGGAAGAAATAAAACTATTGAAACAAAACTTTCTTTTTGGGACGAACACCATTTTAATTTCTCCTCGCAGGTGGGGGAAATCGTCACTTGTTAAGAAAGCGGCTGATGAAATCATGGCAAAAGAAAAATCCATCAGGATTGTTCAACTTGATTTATTCAACCTGCGCACAGAAGAAGAGTTTTATAAATCGTTGTCGGAAAAACTGCTGATATCTGTTTCCAGTAAAGTTGATGAGGTGATTGCCAATGCGCAAAAGTTCATGAAACAATGGGTCCCAAAAATCACTTTCAGCCCCGATGCACAACAGGAATTTAGCTTTGGCCTCAACTGGCAGGAAATTAAAAAGCAACCTGATGAAATACTTGATCTTGCAGAAAATATCGCAGCTGAAAAAGGAATCAAAATAGTAATTTGTATTGATGAGTTCCAAAACATTAGCTATTTTGATCACCCACTGTCATTTCAGAAAAAAATACGCTCCCATTGGCAAAGGCATCAAAACGTAAGTTATTGTCTTTTCGGAAGCAAGCGGCACATGCTTATGGATGTTTTTACTTCACCATCTATGCCGTTTTACAAGTTTGGGCATCTCATGTTTTTGGAAAAAATCCCTACAAAATACTGGGTAGATTTTATCAGGGGACAATTCAAAGCAACAGGTAAAAAAATCAGCACCCAACAATCTGCAGAAATTGCATTACTTGCCCAAAACCACCCCTACTATGTTCAACAACTGGCGCAACTCTGCTGGCTCAGAACAGAAAAAGAGGTTTCCGATTCTATAATTAATGAAGCTTTGGAAGCATTGGTTTTGCAATTAAGTTTGTTGTTTCAAAACTTGACAGAGTCACTTAGTTCTACTCAGTTAAACTTTTTAAAAGCAATCATTAATAAAGTGAAAATGTTTAGCTCGAAAGACACAATTGAAAAATATCAATTGGGTACTTCTGCCAATGTAATTCGTATAAAAAAAGCACTTATCGGAAAAGAGATTATTGACGACCAGACAGGAAATATTGAAATACTTGATCCGATTTTCGCCATTTGGCTTAAAGAGTTCTATTTCAAGTCATGAAAGGCTGAGATTATTTCACCACCCTCAACCCCAATTCATCCAACTGCTCATCAGCAATAGGCGAAGGTGAATCAATCATCACATCACGGCCTGCATTGTTTTTTGGGAAAGCAATAAAATCACGGATCGATTCCTGTCCTGCAAAAAGCGCAACAAGACGGTCAAAGCCAAGTGCTATACCACCATGTGGGGGTGCACCATACTCAAACGCATTCATTAAGAATCCAAACTGAGCCTGGGCCTCTTCATCCGAAAAGCCAAGCACTTTAAACATATTCTTCTGCAATTCCCGGTTGTGTATCCTTATGGAACCCCCGCCTATTTCAACTCCATTGATCACCAGGTCATAGGCGTTTGCATTTACCTTACCCGGATCAGTTTCCAGCATATGTTCGTGTTCCGGTTTTGGTGAAGTGAATGGATGGTGCATTGCATGAAATCGTTCAGAATCTTCATCCCATTCAAGCAAAGGAAAATCAATAACCCATAGTGGTTTGAAAACTTCAGGATTTCTAAGTTCAAGCCTGTTTCCCATTTCCAGTCGTAATTCGTTCAATTGCTTTCTGGTCTTTTCAGTTTCACCTGAAAGGACAAGCATCAAATCTCCTGGTTTGGCATCCATTTTTTCCGACCATTTTTTTAGATCCTCCTGCGAATAAAATTTGTCAACCGAAGACTTGAATGAACCATCTTCATTGTATTTCACATAAATTAATCCTTTCGCCCCAATCTGCGGTTTCTTTACAAAATCAGTTAATTTATCAAGTTGTTTTCGGGAATAATCAGCACAGCCAACAGCATTGATACCTACCACCAATTCAGCACTATCAAATACCTGAAAGCCCTTTCCCTGGGCAACATTATTCAATTCAACGAATTCCATTCCAAACCGAAGGTCGGGTTTATCGCTACCATAATTTTTCATGGCTTCGGCATAGGTCATATGCGGTAACTTCTCAATATTTATTCCTTTTACTTCTTTGAATAAATATCTGACTAGTCCTTCAAAGGTGTCAAGTACATCATCCTGCTCAACAAATGCCATTTCGCAATCAATCTGGGTAAATTCAGGCTGACGGTCTGCGCGCAAATCTTCATCCCTGAAACATCTTACAAGCTGGTAATACCGATCATATCCGGCAACCATCAACAATTGCTTAAAGGTTTGTGGCGATTGTGGTAAGGCATAAAACTGACCTTCATTCATCCGTGAAGGCACCACAAAATCGCGTGCACCTTCGGGTGTTGATTTAATCAAATAAGGGGTCTCTATATCGAAAAAACCAATGCTGTCGAGGTATTTCCTTGTTTCGAGCGAAAGGCGATGTCGAAGTGCGAGATTTGCCCTGAGAGGATTCCGCCGTAAATCAAGATAACGATATTTCATGCGTAACTCTTCCCCTCCGTCAGTTTCATCTTCGATGGTGAACGGTGGGGTTTTTGATGCGTTCAATATATCAATTCTTGTGAGATCTAATTCAATTTCACCGGTTGGCATTTTAGGATTTTTTGACACTCTTTCAATTACAGCGCCTGTAGCCTGTATTACGAATTCACGACCCAATCTACGTGCCTTATCTATCAATTCCTGACTTGATCTCCCTTCCTCCATAAGAAGCTGGGTAATTCCATATCTATCCCTGAGGTCGATCCAGATCAGTCCTCCTTTATCACGTATTCTCTGTACCCATCCTGAAAGGGTAACGGTTTTATTCGTGTCTTCAATCCTTAATTCTCCACAGGTGTGTGATCGTAACATCTTGATTTGTTATTAATTATTAATAATTCCGGCTTTTCAATGCGCCTTGTTTTTAAAGCTGCGAAAATAGTAAAAAGGAAAGGATGCCATTAAATTATTTAGCTTTGGAAAGTATTATCTATAAGCAACAACTAATGGGAATATCAGTTCATTATCGCGGTATGATTGATAAAGTAGCAAACATTGAAAAATTGACGACCGAAATGGCTAATATTTCTAATGAACTGAAATGGAAGTATGATATAATTGATGATGAGAAACAAAAAGTAAAAGGAATCATCATAAAACCACATGAAAAGAGTGAACCATTATCAATATTGTTCAACAGACATCTCAACCTGATTAGTTGGGCTGCCCTAAGTTTAAAACAAGTTCATGACGAAAGTGCACATTTCGTTTCCATAAAAACATAATATGCCCCGCTCAATATCCACATTTCAGTTATTAAGCTGTTGAAGTATATTCAATCCAAATACATCAGTAATTTAAAAGTCGTTGATGAAGGTGATTATTGGAATACAATGGATGAATCGCTTTTAAAAGAAAAGATGGATTACCTAGATTCACGCCTGGCTATGGTCGGCGATATTCTGAATGCTCACACAACGGATTTCAGTAATGCAAAAAACCATGGAGAACTTGTAGATAAAATTGAAATGATCCTTAATAAATACGGCTTTCATAAAAAATAGATTTAGTTACTTGCAAGGGTAAGTGATTTTATACGACAAAACAGTAAGTCGGATTTTTGAAACAAATGAAAAAACAACATCCAGAAAAAGAAAAACTGCCAAAAGTTTTCAAAAACTTCAGAAGCTGGCAACTGTCACGAAAACTTTTTATGCAGTCTGTAATCATGGGCGGAGTGTTTTCGCAATTGCCCTGGATAAAAGCTTTTGGAAGTTGGCAACAAAAAGCATCCCTTCTTTCCGAAAAGCAATTATTCATTGTTTCATCTGTCCAGGAAATACTTTTCCCCTCCGATGAAAACGGCCCAGGGATCATTGAAATTAATGCAACCGAATACCTTGTTTGGATATTATCCGATAAGAACAAAGACCCTGAAGAGATTGAGTATTTAATCAATGGCATTGGATGGGTTGACGAAACGGCCGACGAAAACTATTCAAGAAAATATCTTGATCTGGAACAATCTGAAAAAGAACATCTTATTTCAGATATTTCAAATGAAAGCTGGGGTGAAAGCTGGTTATCGGTAATCCTTTCTTTCATTTTTGAAGCTTTGCTTTGCGATCCGCAATACGGAGGAAATCCTGACGGTATTGGCTGGGGATGGCTCAGTCATAACCCTGGTCAACCACGGCCAACAAGTAAGCAACTCTATCCTGAAGTATTAGACTATATCAGTTACACCGGACTTCAGTCCGGTGATGAAAAAAAATGAAACAAAAACAATACGATATATGCGTAATAGGTAGCGGCGCAGGTGCAGGCCCTGTTATTTATGAACTGTCAAAAGCCGGATATAAAGTTGTGGTACTTGAAAAAGGTCCCTGGCTCAAAACCAACGATTTTACAAAAGATGAAATCTCCGCAACCCGTCGAAGTGTTTACACGCCTAACCTAAAAGACGAACAGCATGTCATCGAAAGCAATAATGAAGATGGCGAATGGATTGCTCGTTCAACTTTCTCAACGGGTCGGGATTTTTGGAATGGAAATATGGTGGGTGGATCATCAAACCTGATGAGTGGGTATTTTCACAGAATGAAACCAAACGATTTTAAACTTCTTTCATCTTATGGTAAAATTGAAGGAGCCAATATCGTTGACTGGCCAGTCAGCTATGACGATATGGAACCCTATTTTACAAAAGTTGAATCGGTAGTTGGTGTTTCTGGAAGAATTGAAAATCATTCCACTTTAGAACCACGTTCTTCTAATAGTTTTCCATATCCACCCCTGGTTGAAAACAAAGTCTCCTCATGGATTGACAAGGCTGCCTCCGAAATGGGATACAAAATGGTTCCTGTTCCCCGGGCAATTCTTTCAAGACCTGAAGACAACAGAAACAGCTGTTATTATTCAAACTTTTGCGGTAGTTTCGGATGCTCATCGGATGCAAAAAGCAGCTCAAGGGTCGCGTTCATCGACAAAGCATTAGAAACAGGTAAATGCTCTTTACTTCCAAACAGTAAGGTTTTTAAACTTGAGTCGAATGGAAATAATAAGCTTGAACGCGCATGGTATTATGACAATAATAATGAGCAACAGTTTGTTGAAGCAAAAATATTTGTGGTTGCTGCTCAGGCCATAGAAACATCTCGTCTATTATTAATGAGTAAAAACCCTGAATTCCCTAACGGTCTGGCCAATAATTCAGGGCAGGTTGGTAGAAATATGGTTTTCTCAGCAGGAGGAACGGGTTCGGGTCAATTCCTTTTTGATAATCTTTCATCTGAACAAGTTGCCGATATAAAAGTACCAGGTGTTTTCGTCAACCGGGCCATTCAGCACTGGTACGAAATTGATGATCAAGAGTTTGGTGGAAAAGCCAAGGGAGGGACGGTTGACTTCCTTTTTGAACACGCAAACGGAATTACCAAAGCAATCAAGAGAAAATGGGATAATGAGGGAAATTTGGTTTATGGTTCAGCACTAAAAGAGAACCTGAAATCTTATTTTACCAAACAACGAAAGCTCAAATTTGAGGTTTTTGCAGATTGGCTTCCAAACGACAATTGTTTTGTTACACTTGATGAGAACGTAAAGGACAAATGGGGCGATCCGGTCGCGAAGATCAGGATTGGCTACCATGAACACGACCTTAAAGTTGGAAGGTTTCTTGCCAATAAAGCCGAAAAAGTTCTTGAGAAAATGGGTGCTAAAAATATTCGTTCCGGTATCAGTGGGTCTCCTCCTCCAAATTTACAAGCCGGTGGGTGCCGGTTTGGCAACGACCCAAAAACTTCTGTTTTAGATAAGAACTGCAAGGCACACGAAGTTGAAAATCTTTATGTAACTGATGGAAGCTTTATGCCGACAGGAGGAAGTGTAACTTATACCTGGACGATTTATGCCAATTCATTCAGGGTTGCTGACGTAATCAAAGAACATGTTTCCAAATTGTAAAATACAATGAAAGTTTTTACTCCATCGAAGATTGCTGGTCTTGAACTTAAAAACCGAATTATCAGAGCCGGTTGCTTTGAAGGGATGTGTCAGAATGGGCAAGTGACTGATCAATTGATCGAACATCATCGAAGGGTAGCAGAAGGTGGGGTTGCGATGACAACATTAGCTTATTGTGCTGTAAGTAAGGATGGGCGGGCTTTCGGGCATGAGCTTTGGATACGGAATGAAATTCTCCCGGACCTAAAAAAATTCACTGCTGCAATTCATAAAGAAGGAGCAAAAGCCTCTATTCAACTGGGACATTGTGGATTTTTCACCAGTAAAAAAGTAATTGGAAAACGACCTTTGGGGGCTTCACCTAAATTGTGTGTCTTTACACTGTCATACTGTAGAGAAATGACACAGTCAGATATTGAGGAGAAAATAAATGATTTTGTAAACGCATCATTGCTTGCTAAAAAAGCCGGTTTTGATGCCATTGAAATCCATGCGGGCCATGGTTATTTGCTCAGCCAGTTTTTATCACCATGGACGAATAAGCGCAAAGATGAATATGGAGGAAGTCTTGAAAACAGATTACGGTTTCCTGTAGAAGTCATCAATCAGGTAAGAAATGTTTTAGGTCCGGAATTTCCGGTACTCATAAAAATGAATCAACGGGATGGTATGCCTGAAGGAATTGATATTGAAGATGCCATTCAAGTTGCTAAAGCATTTGAGAATGCAGGTGCAAGTGCGCTAATTCCCAGCGCTGGATTTACTTCAAACGTTCCTTTTTTGATGTTGCGAGGTAATTTACCTGTTAAGGAAATGAGCAACAACCAAACTAGTTTACTGAATAGAATCGGTCTGAAATTATTTGGCCGTTTCATGGTTCCTGAACATCCATACGAACCGCTTTTTTTACTGGAAGGTTCCAAACAAATACAAGCTGCTGTGAATATTCCGGTAATCTATATTGGTGGTACTGATTCTTTATCAGGCATGAACCAAATTATGGATGAAGGCTTTGATTTTGTGCAAATTGGCCGGGCTACAATCCAGGATCCGGATTTTGTGAAAAAGTTAGAAAGCGGTGAAATTACAAAGTCTGAATGTGATCATTGCAATCGTTGTGTTGCTGCCATGGATGCCGGGGGTGTTTATTGTGTTTCCAATGAGATGGGTTTTTTGAAGAAAAAGTAAAAAATTAATCTTTCGCCAACTCCCCTCCTTTTGCGATGAGGGGAAGATCGAAGCAAAGCGAGATCAGGGGCGGTTTAATTGTAATAAAAAACCCGGTGATCTGAATCTCCATCTATCAGATGTTGGACTCCTCTCAATAAAATAGGTGATAACAACCCCTTCGGTCTCCGACCTCCTCCCCTTAAATAAGGGGAGGAGTGGTTTACTCTATAAAAATTAAGCTGCCTCCATCATATAAAGGGCCATTATATAATTCAATGATTTCATAATCTGATATAAACTTTTGAATTTTATTTCCTTCAGAGAAGTGGTTAAGGTTGCCTGTGAAAAAGATTTTATTTTCAAAAATCCCGCATGTTCCACCAATAAACCCGTTTTCAAATCCGTGAAGTATAATGCCTTTGGGATTAACATAAAGAACCTTAAATCCCTTTCTAATTAATACTTTCTCAATTCCCCGATCTGAGGTAATAAAGCGGTCATTATTTAACGCTATCAAATTGCAGCGGGTATAAGCCTGATTTACATAAATAAATTCTTTGCCAGCAGTCAATTCCTTAATTTTTGAATCAGTAAAGTTTTGGTTATGTATGATGAACTTAACAGATACAACTGCATTATAAGGTGCCGTTTGAGGATATTTTTCACCAACCTCTGATTTTCCATTGATAAACAATACTGACTTTTTGGTCAGGTATTCCTTAAGCGGAACCGGTGTATTAGGCGCTACAACCAGCTGCTCATTTACCTGGCAAAAAAAGATATCAGGATGTCCGGCAATAGCAGGATAAGTAATCCCATGTGATTCCAGGTACAGTATTTCACCATAATTTTCAAGTGCAACTTTCGCCTGTTCAGGTATTCGATTGTCAGCAATTATTATCATTCTATGAAACTTTGAATAACAAAATCAAAGATAATTTTTAAAGGTTTGTACTCAAGCCGTTTAATCGTTTTATCTTTGAAGCCTGCAAAAAAGAAAATAAATGAAACAAAAACCAAAAGACCTGATCGTCATATTGATCATTTACCTGATTGCTCTGGCCTCAGCAGTGCTTACCTTAAAATATGTGCCTACCACCGACATGCTATGGAAAACAGCCCTTGCTGTTGTTGTAGCTACTGCGGTGGTTTTTGTATTTAGTATGATCTACAAAAATTCGAGTGTTTTTGATCCGTACTGGAGTGCAGCACCTGTTTTTATTGTTTTTTACTGGTTGTTTCAAACAGGCGAACCCGATTTTTTGTTCAAAGCTATCTGGGCATTAATCATTATCTGGGGTGTGCGCTTAACCTGGAATTGGATACTAAGATGGGATGGAATGGAAGATGAAGACTGGCGTTATGTAAACATCAAAAAGAAAACCGGTAAATTATATTGGCTTGCTAGTTTTTTGGCCATACATTTGTTACCAACAGTCTTTGTATTCGTAGGATTGATGCCCATGTATTATGCTCTTCAATTGGAAGTTTCAGCATTCGACTCGTGGCTGGCACTATTTCCATTTATGTTTACACTGACTGCCATACTGCTCGAAAAAACTGCAGACGACCAATTGCGTCGACACATTAAATCAGGAAAAGGCAAAAACTACAGGATACAAACCGGGGTTTGGACTTTATTCAAATATCCAAACTATATTGGTGAAATGGCTTTCTGGTGGGGATTGTATTTATTTGCCATCGCTGTTGACAGATCACTCTGGTGGACAGTATTTGGGCCGGCCTCCATTACATTGCTTTTTATGTTCATCAGCATTCCAATGATGAAAAAACGCCTGTTGAACAAAACCTATAACTAATTGTTAGTGCTTCATTAATGAAAAACATGGGTTTTGTTATTTTCTTCAGCATTGTATTGGTCCTTTATTCCCTTATCAATTATTACATTATCCATCGCGGATTTCAAGCATTTTCTCCTGATTCCAGGTGATATTATCGATGAAGATATTATTCCGGTTATCCATTCCAATGTTGGTGAAAAACTAACAAGCTTTAAATCAAAATATGGCGTTTACGCGGTAACCGGAAATCATGAATACATCGGTGGTGTTTACAAAGCCAAAAAATACCTAACCGGTCACAATATCAATCTCCTGAACGATACAGCCATATTGATTGATGACAGCTTTTACCTGGCTGGCCGTGAAGATTTAACCAATTCAGCAATCAGAAAAGGAAAGAATTAAAAGATATTGTGTCAGAAGTGGATACTTCAAAACCAATAATCCTTCTTGATCACCAGCCTTTTAAACTAGACCAGGCCGGGAAAAACGGGATCGATCTCCAACTTTCCGGTCATACACATCATGGCCAGCTGTGGCCCTTCAATTATATTACAAAAATGGTATTTGAATTAAGCTGGGGATACAAGAAAAAAGGGAATACACTTATTATGTTTCCAGTGGTGTCGGTGGATGGGGGCCTCCCATCAGAACTGTAAACAGGCCGGAGATCATATCCATCAATTTGCACTTCAAATAAAAATTACAGAAGCAATCAGATTAATTATTATACTTGTTTTATGTTTCGCTTAACAATTCTGGAATAGTTACTTATATTAATCATAAAACTTACAATTATGGAATTAACTTCTATTTTAATTTTCCTCGCTATCGGGGCAGTTGCCGGATGGCTTGCAGGATTGATCTTTAAAGGAGGCGGATTTGGCCTTTTGTGGAACATCATTATTGGAATTGTCGGTGGAATTGTTGGTGGTTGGCTTTTTGGTGGATTTTTTGGCGAAGGAATGATCGGTGGAATTATCACAGCCGTTATTGGAGCAATCATCCTGTTGTGGATAGCCAGTATGATTAACAAAAAATAAGACCTCCATTTTATTATGATTTCGATTCCGGTTAACAAGTTTGTCGTTCAGATAAATGATTTATGGGGGAGTAAATGGTTTTTACTCACAAGTGGTGATTTTAAAAAGAAACATTACAACACCATGACTGTTGCCTGGGGCTATTTTGGCATTATGTGGAATAAACCCGTTGCGGTAGTTGTTGTGAGGCCCACCCGTTTTACTTATGAATTCATGGAGCAATATGATACTTTTACGTTAACTGTTTTTGATAAAAAATACAAAAAGGACTTATCGTTGTTGGGAACCAAATCGGGTCGTGATGGTGATAAAATTGCAGAAACCAAGCTCACTACAGTCAAGTCAGAAATAGTTGATTCGCCTTCTTTTAAAGAGGCTGAACTGATCATTGAATGCAATAAAATATACTGGGATGATTTTAAACCTGATCATTTTCTTGATCCTTCAATAGAAAAAAGCTACCCTTTACAAGATTACCACAGGATGTATTTTGGAGAGATTCAAAAGATCAGAGGACATAATAATTATTGCGCCGAATAACTGTATTATCTTCAATAAATTTTACACTCTTAAAATGGTTTAAAAGCAATTTCTTGTTTTTTGCCTCGCACCCAACTGCAAAATTAATTTCCTTTTCAGGTACCCGAATTTCGATGTTTTTTGATTTTTCCTGTTGCAACAGTGGCTTTAATAAATCAGCCCAAATCTCGGTCATTACAAGTTCTTTAAACGAAGGATGAAAAGGCCCGGCGACCAACTCTTCCCCCGATAACAAACCTTCGGAAGGATGTAAGCCAACACGCAGTACTTTTACCCCTGATTCTTCAAACATGGGTAATATTATTTTTGTCCATTTAACAGCTTCATTAAGAGAGAGTGGAACATATTTTCCTTCATCAAACCATCTATGCAATACAGTATCCCTGATCACAACGGTTGGATAAATACGTGTATTGTTTGCCCCCAATTCAACAATGTGTTTTGCCGTAAAAAGCGATTTTTCAAGTGTGTCTCCCGGCAACCCGATCATCATTTGCAACCCAAGTTCAAATCCGCTACTGAGAATTTGTTTTGCTGCTTGTTCTGTTTGTTCAACGCTATGCCCACGAAACGAGGCTTTTAGAACCTCTTTGTCAAGCGATTGTGCACCCAATTCAATGGTACTAACATTTTTTGATTTTAGTAATTTCAAAATTTGATCATTAATGTAATCAGGACGGGTTGATAAACGAATACCATTAATCATTCCTTTCTCTAAATATGGCTGAACCAGATCAAGGTAATGTGCCTGTTGTTCGATTGGAATACCCGTAAAACTCCCGCCAAAAAAACCAACATCAACATGTCGGTGTTTTTCTTTGAATGAGATTAAGTGTTCATCGATTGTTTGACTGATTTCTTCATCAGAAGGAATTAATTGTTTTCCCGTTATTTTTCGCTGATTACAAAACACACACTGAAACGGGCAGGCCAATTCAGGAATAAAAATCGGTATGGTGTAATGTTTGATAAACATAAGACACAAAACTCAAAACTCCAGACTCAAAACTCCAGACTCCAGACTTTTTCACAAAGGTTGAACAATTTTTTAGATACTTTTGCATTCTTATAATCAAACCACAACTATTTTGTGGATTTTCTCGAATTTAAATCGGTTAATAATGAGACAACTATTTAAGAATCCAACAAGAATTTTCATGATCTTTCTTGTTGCAACCATTGCCCTGGGAGGGACTACCGCTTGTAAAAGCAAGAAAAAATTAGCGGCAGAACAAGCTGCGGCTGCTTTTGAAGCTAAAGTTACCAAAGCAAAGAAAGACCTGAATGCCATCATAAATGGCACATCGGATATGACCCTTGATGAACAGCGTAAACGTGTTGCTCAAATTAAGGGGTATAATATCAATGATCCGGAAATTGATAAGCTAATCAGCATGGCTGAAAAAGAAATTGATTTTCAGCAAGCTGAATTCGACCGGAAAGCGGAAGAAGAAAGGCTGAGAAAAGAAGAGGAGGCCCGGCGAAGGGCAGCTCAGTCGGAATATGCGGTTATTGATAATAAATTCAGAGACATAGCTGAATCAAAAAGCATGGACGCCGCTAATGCGCAAATCGGGCTTACCCTTCAGCAATTTGCCAGTCCGGATGTTCCGGTTCTGATCATTATCAGCCAGTCGGGTAGTATGAATGATTATGATCGCCCTACAACTGCTGAGAAGTTTTTAAATTACCTGAAAGATGTGAAAGCGTATAAATACACGGTTGAAACCGTTAAACGCGACAGTTTGGGTAAGATCACTGAAATTGAATTACTTAAAAAGTAGATGAACATGAAAAATATAGCATATATCCTGATAATGGTTATCGGTTTCGGTACAACTTCGCTGTTTTCGCAAGATGACCTTAGCCCCGAACGTAAACAGGCCATTGATAGCCTGGCACTTGAAAAAGTGCGTGACCTGAGTAAATACGTTAGCATCATTGGCAACAAAGAAACACAATGGAGTGAAGCCAACCGTGTGATTGACCGCGCTGAAGAATTGTTCATGCAGGGCAGTGAAATTGGTGTTTCGTCTTTGGTTCGCACCGAGATCAACTATTACGATATTCGTAATTATTTTGAAAGGTTGATGCGCCTTAATTACAACAAGGTTGAAATTGAATGGTACAACATTGAATACGTGAGTGACCTTCAACGCCAGCCCGATGGAACTTATGTAGGTGTAATTACCATTTTCCAGAAATTCAAAGGTTACGACAAAGAAGGCCGTCTGGTTTACCAGGATACAACCAAAAAAGACATTACGGTTTACGTAAAACGCAAGGAAACCCAGATCGGCGGACGACTGATCGGTTTCTGGGATGTGTTGCTTGGCGATATCAGGGTGAAGGAAACGACTATGTAACCCCCTTTATTGGTATCGACACCAACAAGGACCATTTTTTTCTTGGTTTAAGCATCAACCTTAAACCAGCTATAGGAGAAAAACTCAAAGCCGTCTCAATTTGGGGCGGTTTTTTTACTCCGTTTAAAGATTGACGTTTGTACCAGATTTGATCAATGATGATTAATTCTTAGTCTTCTCGTTTTAAGGAATAAACTAATTTTGACCACCGCAAAATCATGATGAAGTATTTTCAAAATTTTATAATCACCGCGCTGGTAATTGCATCAAGTTTTACCACTAATGCACAGTCGGGTTCCTATAATGGTTTTACTAATGATGAGACCGTATTGTACACCATGAACAAACAGGTTGGGCAGTTCGTGAAACGGTTTAACATGGAGGAAGACCAGTTTGGGAAGGATTTATCTAAAACAGATAAACGATATCATAGTAGTGAACTGCGCGAGAACCTGCTTCCCGGGATGTTCGACAAATACAACCCACGCACATCCGGTACGCTTAAAACTTATTTTGTTGATGATGTAACAAAGACTGATAATCCGGTTTTTTTAAACTTCCTGGATAAGAACTGGTATGCCGAAGTGTCGGCCACGTTTACGGCCAATGGCGATGAAGTAAACATCATTTTGTATTTGACACTAGAAGAGGAAAACCTGGGTTCAAAATGGATAATCAGCAATGTTTGGTATAGCTATTTTCCAAGGTTATTCCCAACCCCTGATTCAACTGATCAATCAAGATACTTCCTGCATCCTATGAGCCATGAGTTGGATTTCATGAACCTGCACAAGGCTTTGGAAAGGCCGGAACGTATTCAATATTATGCTTCAAACGAATACCGCCCTGATTTTTTAACACTGTTTTTTTACCAGACAAAAATCGGGCAATTGAAATTCAAACAAATCAACGATGTTAAGTTTCATTTTTTTCAGATCCCGAACTGGTATTTTGAATTGTCATATTTTAACCGGAACGATACAAATTCAGGGTGGCTGATCTCTAACCTGAAGTACATCAACGATGATGAAAAGAAAGAGTTGATCAAAACATATAACTTATGTACCTCAAAAGAATAATTCTAATTTCGATCCTGCTTACCGGATTTTCCCTGGTCAATAAGGCACAGGAAGCTGTTTCGTTAACTACTGAAGAAATTGATGAATACAAAGAACAGAGCAAGCAACTTATTCAGTTTCTTGAAGGCACACTGAACTTTTTGGGTGACCCCAGGGAAGTTCCTTCTGAAAAGGACATCATCATCAACCAGAGCTTTGTAAAAATATTTCAAAGTGATGAAACCCAAATAGAAGATGATCTCGATCCTAATCGTATGATGGCCCTGAACAAAGATGTACAGGCTTATTTAAAAGATGTGGACTTTTTCTTCACGGAAGTACAGTTTTCATTTGAGATAAATGCTGTTGATCAATTGGTTAACGACAATGGACAAATGGTTTTTAAAATTTCGTTAAACCGCAATCTGAAAGGAATAACTGTTGACCTTGACACCATCGAAAATAACCAGATCAGGTATGTGGAAATCAACCTGAACCCAGTACAAAAAGATTTGAAGATTGCCAGTATTTACACCACAAAACCCGACCAGAAAGAAGAAATGCGATACTGGTGGAAACACATGGCCGAAAGCTGGAAAAAATATTTTGGTGAATCCCTTCTGGTTTATGACACCCTCCCTTTCCATAAGATAAATGATTTTACTGACAGTGCCCTGATCATCCAGCGCTGGACTGAGGATATCAGAATAGATACCATGCTGGCCTTTGAAGGTGATACCATGTTTATTGATCGTGCAGCAGATTCTATCCGGTATCTGAGCGACACCGTACTGCTATCAACTACGCATTATTTAAGGGTTACCGACACCATTCCGGTTGATGTATCCATTATTTACCAAAACCTGCTCCGGTTCAAAGCACAAACCAAAGTGGATATCTCCTGGAATATGTCAATCACCAACCTCAACCCATTGACTGAACTCACCGAACTGAAAGAAATCTATTTTTCCAATACCCTGATTGATGATGTATCGCCGCTACGTAATCTGAACGACCTAGAATACATTGAATGTTCAGGTTCAAAAGTAAACTCGCTGGAACCATTACGCTATGCTTCAAACCTGAAAGAAATCAATTGCCTGGCTACTGCGATTGGTGATGTGGATGTTATTTCAAACCTTAAGAACCTGATCAAACTAAATATTGGCGAAACCAGAGTGACGAATATTGACACATTAGCCGTATTAACTAACATAAGCCAGCTCGATTTAACAAACCTTCAATTGGATGATTTCGGCGCTTTAAGCACAATGGAAAACCTTACTTATCTGAATCTTTCCGGTACAAACATCCTATCACTTGAAGCGCTTTCTGATCTATCCAACCTTCAAAACCTGAATATTGGAAATACACAAATCAATGATGTAGAACCATTAAAAAGTCTAACAGGCCTGTCAATACTTCAGGCAAACTTTTCAAACATCAATGATATCGAAACCCTTTCGGGGATGGAATCTTTAAAGTTCATCTATTGCGACAATACCGGGATTAATGGTGGCAAGGCGCAAAAATTTATGGCCTCCAACCCAAACTGTCTGGTTATTTATAATACTGAAGAATTAAAGCAATGGTGGTACGATTTGCCTCCTGTTTATAAACAAATCACAAAAGAAAGGATCGAGATAAGCGACCCGGTCACAACGGAACAATTGCATGCTATCATCAACCAAACGGACATAAACTTATCAGGATATGCTGATATAAACCAGATTGATCCGCTGAAAATGCTTCACCGCATTGAAAAACTGAATCTTGAAAACACAAACGTGAGCGACCTGAGCCCATTGAGTAGTTTAAACAATCTTAGTGAGCTGAATATCAATAATACACGAGTTAAAACACTAAAACCATTAAATGACCTTCAAAACCTGAAATCAGTTAAGTGCGAAAATACGGTGATTACTGATTTGCTTTATCTGGCCAACAGCAGTAATCTTCAGATTGTTTATTGCGATAGTTCAAAGGTTGATCAAAATAATGTATTGCAATTAAATGATATCCTGCCAGAATGCCTCATAATTTATCAAAGCAGTAATTTGGAAGATTGGTGGAATAATCTTGATGGAACCTGGCAGTCGGTTTTTGAAAGCCAGATGAAGTTCGATGGGAATTTTACGGCCGAAAATTTACAAAAACTGGTCAATAAAGAAAAGATTGAGATTTACGACAACCCGAATATCAGGGATTTATATCCACTTAAACCATTTATGCGTTTAAAGAAATTGACAGTAAGCAACACGCGGGTCAGTGATATTTCACCATTGAAAAACCTGCCGAATTTAAAAGAGATGAATTTACCCAGCAACCCGATTTTTGAAGTAGCTGACATTGCAGAATTTAATACCCTTGAAATACTTAACCTGGAAAATACCTCGATTACAGACCTGAAGATTCTTGGTCAGGTAAGCTGGATAATCACACTGAATATTGCGGGAACCAAAGTGAAAAGGCTGAAAGGAATTGAAGGCATGCAAGGATTGGAAACATTAATGATCAACAACACACAAATCAAAAGTCTGAAAGAGATTGCATATCTTGATAACCTGAAAGAACTGATATGCTACCGGACAGCGATCAGTAAAAAAAACATGGATAAATTCAGGTTTGATTATCCAGAGATTGAGGTAAATTACTACTAGGCAAAGGGATAGGCGGAGGCAGAGGGGTTTTCCCTCTTGGTTGTTGTCGACACCAACAACGCTCAGTGGTAGATGTTGGTGCCACCATCGGTAGTCAGTCCTGTTTTTTTAGGAAGTGATAAAACCCTTCCCCGGCATCCTCCAATATATCCAGAACCAGATCAAATCCATCATCACCGCCATAATATGGATCGGGGACATATCCATAGTTGAATTTTTTTGAAAAATTTGTCATCATATGTATTTTATCCAGGTCGGATTTATTCCTGATCAGCTGTTTCAGGTTATCAAGGTTTTCCTGGTCCATTGCGATGATGTAATTAAAATGGTCGAAGTCTTCAACTTCAAACTTTCTGCTGATGGAAGTAATGTTAATTCCCCGGTTTTTTGCATGTCGCCGCATCCGGGCATCGGCTTTTTCGCCCTCGTGCCAGGCCGAGGTTCCGGCTGAATCAATCTCAAAATTATTGCTATCCCCATTTTTTTCAACCAGCGCCTTGAATACAGCTTCTGCACTGGGTGAGCGGCAAATATTTCCAAGACAGACGAATAGTACTTTTTTCTTCATTTATTCTTTTTCGTTATTACGCTAAGAACTGCGGAGGTTCGCTGAGAGAACCCTTGGCGAAACTCTACGTAATAGCTTTATTTTTATTTTCAACTTTCTTATTAACTTGTTTACTATGATGTAAAACTATTACGCTAAGCCACGCAAAGAACCGCCGAGGTCCGCAGAGAAAATACCTTTGCGGTTCTTTGCGAAAAACTTAGCGTAGCTTTGCGTTACAGCCTTAAAACTACAAATTGTTCACAAATCTTCTAATTCCTTCCTTTAGCAAAGGAACATTAAAATTAATAAGCAATCCGAGTTTGTAATCTCCAAGTTTGAGATAAGTCAATATTTGGGCTTCATGTACATCAATAATTGCATCTACTGTTTTGATTTCAACCACTACTTTATTCTCCACCAATAGATCAATTCGATAACCATGATCAAGTTTTACATCTTTGTAAACAATTGGCATTGGTTTTTCTTTTTCAACCTTCAACCCGCTTTCAAAAAGTTCATAATACAAACACTCCTGATAGGCAGATTCCAGAAGACCGGGACCAAGTGCTTTATGGACTTCAATAGCTTTTCCGATGATGATTTTTTAAATTTCGTTTTCTGTCATGATTAATGGTTTTGGTTATTATGTGAAGTTATGCAAAGAACCTCAGAGGTTCGCTGTGAAAAGTCTTTGCGAAATTTTGCGTAATAGCATATCACTCTGAAATAATCCCGCCGGTCAGCCTCAACAACTCGGTCTGGCTGTCCATCAGGTCGTAAATGGCGTTGAGTTTGTTGGATGAAGCGTTCAA
The DNA here is from genome assembly GCA_030596395.1 of Chlorobiota bacterium. Taxonomy (GTDB): domain Bacteria; phylum Bacteroidota; class Bacteroidia; order Bacteroidales; family F082; genus JAADID01. The sequence continues at coordinate 29,157 of JAUVKF010000039.1, forward strand.
AAAGATCAGCTGAACATCGCGAAAGTTAAATGAATTGATGGTCCCATTACGGTATTTTTCAGTAGCAATTTCCATGTTCAGTTTTGCGCTTTCAAGATTTACGTTCGCTACTTCAAGTAGTTGCTTCCTTATTCTATACAAATCAAATTGGTTTACAAGCAGGTTTTCGAGTGTCTGTTTTAATTCCTGGATTTCGAGTTGCCCAATTTGCTCATTAATCTGTGCTGTTTTTATAGTTCTGTGCGTATTACCCCCATTGAACAAATTAAAGCTCAAGGTAAAATTGGCATAGTAATCCAATGAATATGTATTTGCATCACTTTTTTCAAAATCATACCACCCCTGGGTGTAATCAGCCCCGGCATTCATCGAAATTGTCGGCCATACATCACTTTTGGCTATACCAATTCCTTTCTTCAGAATTTCCTGATTAATATACTGGTTTTTCAGATTACTATTATTGGCAAGCATTTTATCCATCATATCCTGAAGATCATAATACTGCAAGTCAACCATAAAACTATCGACCAGTGTAAATTGTACATTAGGAGGCTCACCCAATAACAAGTTCAACCTTAAAAAAGCATTTTTAACATTCAGTTCCATTAAAAGATAATTGGTTGAATCGCTGAAAAATGAATTTTTGGCCTGCAACACTTCAAAGGTTACCGAAGTTCCGATTTCTTTTCGCATCATTTCATACTTGTAACGGTCACCTGAAAGTTTTTTTACTTCCATTAAAACCCGCAATCTTTCAATTTGCAGCAAAGCATTATAATATCCCAGAATGATGGCCTGGATAGTATTTTCAACAACAATCGTTGAAAAACCGGCCGAATATTGTTCCAGCATATCCAGTTTTTGTTTGTTCATAGTTACAGCAAAGCCATCAAACAACAACCACCTCAGATTAACATAAGGAGTTATTTGATTTGAGTAAATATCTGTTCGCTTATAGCTAAGCACAGTAGTGTCGAAAAAAGGTGTGTTGTCGTATCGGTTAATGCTGTTTGCGCCAAGCGTGATGGAAGGCCAGCGACCAACGGTTCCCTGTTTGTTGTTCAGTTTTGCAATATTGTATTCCTGGTTTGTAATCCTTATTTGAAAGTTGTTATCAAGCCCTTTTATAATCGCATCATCCAACGCAAGTGGTTGCTGTGCATTTACTAAATGTGCTGAGACGACAATCAGCAAAACTGTCAGGTAATGGTATTTGTTTTTGAGTCGGGTCATTTTATAGGATCATTGAAAGTTAATCTATCGTTCGCTTACTGTGGATAATTGCTATTTCAACACTTTCGCGTGATGGGACTCTTGAAAGTCGGGCCACAATTTTTGGTGGAACCTCACGCTTGGGATCACCCTGTAATACCCACAGATTTATTCGGTTGTATACATATTTTGAATAACGCTTCATGTCATTTAAGAATAAAATGACAAGCGGTAAGAAGATCAGGATAAAAGCCGTACCCACAAAAACTCCGTAAGCTAAAGCCACTGCCATTGGCACAAGGAACTGTGCCTGGAAACTTCTTTCAAAAATAATTGGGTACAAGCCCACAGAAGTAGTGATTGTAGTAAGTACAATAGCCCTGAAACGTGCCATTCCTGTTGCAAAAACCGCCTCTTTAACTTTCATGCCTTCAATTAACAACGAATTGTATTTAGATAAAAATACTACTGCATCATTAATAATTACACCGGAGAGCGCAAGCATACCCCAGACACTTAACAGTGACACGGGCACACCTTCAACACCATGCCCCCATATTGCGCCCAGCCATGCCAACGGAATCATCGAAACAATCATCATTCCCTGTGCTACCGATTTAAAATGAAGTATAATGATAAGGAACATTAATAGAAAAGCCGGAAGAAAAAACTTTTTTATCTGTTGCATGGTCTCATCACTGTCTTTTTTCTGTCCGAGGTAAGCCACATCAATTCCCGGATACCTTGCAAGAAGTTCAGGAACAATTTCTGTTTCTATCTTTTCCTGAATAGGAACTATAGGTGTATCATAGCTAACAACATTGGCATCTATCCTGATTTCACGCGCACTGTTGTAATGTTTGATACTCACAGGCCCCCGGTTGATATCATAAGAAGCCAATTCTGACAAAGGATATTCCCCGGCAGGAGTTTTAATTCGCATGGTTTCCAGTTGCCCCAAATTAATCCTGTCAGATTTTGGGTATCTAACCCAAACACGCAATTCATCTTTTCCATGCTGCAAACGCTGTGCCTGTCCGCCAAAAAATCCTTGCCGAATTTGGGCTGTAAGGCTTGCTTGTGAAAATCCGAGAAAATAGGCAAGTGGTTTTAATTTCAACTGGACCTCACGCATCCCGGCAGGATTAATATCAGCAATGTTATTCAGATCTTCTATTTGTTTCAGGCTCTGTATCAAATCTTCTTTTGCATGATTCAAAACCTCTTCATCCTTACCCAACAAGCTAACTGATATGGGTGTTCCAAAAGTTGCCCTTCCCTGGATAGTGAGCTTTTCGGCTTCCGGCATTTCGCCTACTTTTTTCTGAACACGTTTTACAATGTCATAACTGGAAGTTCCGCTGTTTTCGAGGTCGCGTAATATGACAAAGATATTCCCGGCATGTGAACCACGTTCTGTACCGCTAAAAGCAGAACCGGTTGATACAAATGTGTAATTAACGAAGTTAGTTGTATCACCAAGTTTTTCCATTAATTCATCATTCACCTCCCAGATCATGTTATCAATACGTTTTAACGACTCAATCGTTTGTGCCTCACCGTCTCCCGGTTTAAAAGCCAGGTCAACGGTAAATTGATCGAAAGGAATTGAAGGAAAAAATGTTGCTTTAATTAATTCACCCTTAAATAATCCTGCAGTGATCATGATGAGGAATATGGGTGAAAAAATGAATATGTATTTCCATTTAATCACAAATTTCAATGTGTTGCCATAAATATTATTCCGCATAAAATCGAGCACTTTATCCAGAAAATCCCTGATTTTTTTACCGGTATTCTGACGGACGTTTCTTCTTAATACCCAACTACTTCCAAGGTGAGCAGGAAGTACAAAAAAGGCTTCTAATAACGAGAAGGCGAGAGCGAAAACAACAACAAATGCCATCTCATACATAAACTCCATCCGGCCTTTAATGAAGAAAAGGGCCGAGAAAATAACAATTGTGGTTGTAACAGATGTAAGAACAGCTGGCATAACCTCCAGGGTACCTTCCAGTGCTGCCCTTCTTGGAGATTTTCCTTTCTGGAAATGGGTATAGATATTTTCCGCTATTACAATGCCGTCATCCACAAGAATACCGATCACAAGGATCATCCCGAACAAAGAGATCATGTTGACCGTGAGACCATAAAATGAACCGAGGATAAACATGGCGCCAAACGATGCCGGAATACCAATAGCTACCCACAAGGAGAGCCGTAAACTAAGGAAAAGGCCCAGAGTAATAAATATCAACAATAATCCTATTCCGCCATTTTTGTAAAGTAAATTAAGCCGGGCGCCTAATAACTCCAAAAAATCATAAGTAACAAATAATTTGGCATCTTCATGTGTTTCATTCCATCTGTCAGCATAATTATTGCAGTAATCAGATATAGCGGCCAGGTCTTCTTCGGGTAATTTAAAAATCTGGACAGAGATACTTGGCTTTTTATTCATCAATAATGTGCTTGCCACGTCGGCAAACTGAATATTTACTGTGCCAACATCACCAATGGTCAGGTAACTTCCATCGGGGTTGCCCCTGATGATGATCTGCTCTAATTCTTCAGGTTTAACCGTCCGGTAGCGGCTGCGGATCATGATCTCTTCCTCATCAGAACGAATTTGTCCACCTGAAATATCCTGGTTGTTTTGGGCAATGGCCCGCGAAACCTCATCAAAGGTCAGCTTATACCTACGAAGGTTTTCTTCTGATATTTCAACGGAAATTTCCAAATCAGGAAAACCACCGAATGTTATCTGCGATATAATACCGGAAGTATACAGGTCATACTCAATCTCATTGGCATATTCCTTTAGCGTTAATAGATCTGCATCTCCTGATAACCCCATGAAAATAGCAAAGGTTGATGAGCGCTGTTTGTTAACAATTGGCTTTTCGGCATCCACTGGGAAAGATGTAATACCGTCAACAGAATTTTTTACCTCCATTAAGGTTTCATTAATGTCATCTTGGCCTGTAATTTCAACCTGAACAGCGGTAAAGTTTTCAGAAGAAGTGCTGTTTACTTCCTTAATTCCTGCAATACCCCTTAATGCTTCTTCAATCCTGACAGTGATTCCTTCTTCCATTTCTTTTGGGGATGCACCGGGATAAAATACCGAGATGTTGATGTACTTTTCGGATCGTTCAGGAAAAAAAGACCTGTTGATCGAGAAAAAACTAATTATCCCGATACCCAGAATGATAAAAAGAATGACATTGGCATAAAAAGGGTACTTGATGAAAATTGATATTAGTTTTCTCATAACTAGTTCAGAATTTCAGCGTTAAATCCTTCTTTGGCATTTACGAGTGGTTCAACCACAACATCAGCCCCTTCCACTAAACCCGTAATTAAAACCGTGGTTCCGTCTGATTTTAATACTTCCACTTTATGCGCTTTTAACTTGCCTCCTTCAACCGTAAAAACCCTATCTTTATTAAAAACAGCATTTCTGGGTATTACCATTGAGCCTTCCAATGTTTTGGATGCAAATTCGGCCCTCAGGTATTGGCCCGGGAATAATGCTTTGTTCTTCTCTGGTGACAGTGCTACATATATTGTAATGGCTTGTGAGCTGGGATCCATA
>JAUVKF010000059.1 GCA_030596395.1 Chlorobiota bacterium
GCTGCTATTCCAAATGTGGCAAATATGCTTTTACCAAAGGAACAAAGTGAAAGATTACGACAAAAAATTGATGAGCTGAAAATAGGAGCATCACTTTTAACAGTTTATATTGGTTTTAAGAAAAAAGCAAAAGATATAGGGAGCAAGTATTATTCAACTTTTATTTTCGATGATACAATAAAAACACAGGCTGATATTAAAAATAATAATAGAGGTGACTTTAAAGAACGTAGTTTTACATTTATCGATTATAGTCAAGTTGATTCGGCGCTCACAATGGACGATAAAAGTGTTGGAGTTATTTGTTGCATTGATTATTATTCTGACTGGGACAAACTTAATAAAGAAGAATACAAGGCGAAAAAGAAGGAAGTGGGTGAAATTTATTTAGAAAAATTGGAAAAACTTATTCCGGGAATCAAAGATCAAATAGAGTATTATGAAGTGGGCACGTCAAAAACTGTTGCCCGTTACACATTAAACCCTGAGGGAGCTGTATATGGATTTGCACAAACACCTCAGAGGATCATGCACGACAAAATTCAATCAACAGAGAATTTACACTTTGCATCGGCATGGACAAAAATCGGTGGTGGATTTTCCGGTGCAATTTTTAGCGGTTATTTGTGTGCTATAGATATATTGAGAAAAAGCAGACAAAAATAATTACTACGACCTGATTATGCATTCACGTAACTTTGTATTGCAGTTTTTTGAAAGATGGGATGATGTTTGTCGAATTGTTTGTACACATGAAAAAAAACCACCTACGTTTAGTTGTGTAAGTGGCTGTCATTTAGAGCTCCTCCTCTTGGACTCGAACCAAGGACCCTCTGATTAACAGTCAGATGCTCTAACCAACTGAGCTAAGGAGGAATGTTGCTTTTTCCTCCTGAACCCTCTGATTAATCCCGAGGTCTCGGGACTCTAACCATCTGAGCTAAGGAGGAATGTTGCTCTTTCCTCCTGAACCCTCTGATTAATCCCGAGGTCTCGGGACTCTAACCAACTGAGCTAAGGAGGAATGTTGATTCCTTAAAAAGCGAGTGCAAAAGTAAATAAATATTCAAATTGCCAAATACTTTTAGCTTTTTATTTTTTTGAGAGCCTTACCGTCCTGAAAATCGGATCAGCCGACTGAAGCACCTTCTGGCGAAGTTTAGGGTCCAGTTCTGTGTTTTTGTTCAAAAAGGAAACAATTTCATTTTGTGCCTCTTGTGACCGGTGCCCGTAAAACGTTCCATCGAGCCAGCCTTTTGGGAAAAAGATGTCGCCTGTAAGCTGTATCTCCTGAAGCATATTGAGCGATAGAAGTATACATTTTCCTGCACTTTCTGCTCTGACCGGATGATGCAGGTATTTTAGCGCTGTTAATACCCAGGGCTCATGTTCCCTGTTTGCCGGGTCACGAAGACTTTCAAAAAAAGCATCTCTTACTGTTTCGTCTGAACTCAATGCAGGCATTATAAAAGCCATACGCTTCTTTTTGTCAGGGTTATCTAAATAGCTCAATTGGGATTCAAGCAAATGATCAATTCCATTTTCAGGTTCAAAATATTCAGCACGGACTGCTATTTCAAATGAAAGATCGGTGAGGTCATCAACTGACAGTTCAAATCCCTCAACCTTTAATTCATCTTTCCATAAAGCATTCATTTTTCCAATGGCATCGATAGTAAATGCCGTGTTCACGAATGCCTTGTAATAGGCTGATTTTAACGATGTGTTTGATGTTTGCAATATTTTTTCCCACAGAAGCGGTTCGAATATTTCAGCAAGATTTGCTCTCTGGAATTCGTCATTATAGCGCCAGAAAAATTCGGGGTAATAACTCAACAACAGATTGATGGCTTGTTCATTATCCTCATTAAACAGATATGCTTTGAAGGCATCCGCAAATTTTTCTCTCGCAATATTTCCATTTAGCATATTTTCCCAAAGGGAGATGTAGGCTGCCGATCTCTGCCTCACATCAAGGGTGAAGAATTGATCACTCATTAAAAAATTAAGGTCATTTTGTGTAAGTTCGAAATAACCATATTCATCAATGTTTCCATTAAGCAATACGAGGTCAGGTGTTATGACTTTAGAAAATTCTATCGGAAACCCCTCATGAAAAACTGATGTGTCGTGTATCTGATCACCGTAAATTGAAAGAACATTCAAATACTGGTGCCATATATTACCCGATTGTGGCAACTGTAAAACGATTAGCGTATTATTTTCCATCGTTGTTTTGTAAACCGGCATACCTGGTTCATTCACCCAGATATCACTCCATGATTTCAGATCAGTTTCTGTTAGTTTATCCAGTATAGCGATCAGATCAGTCCAGTCAGCATTGGCAAAGGCAAAGGTTTCAAGATATTCCCTCAGCCCTGCTTTAAGGTTTTCCTCACCTGCAATATTTTCAAGATGTTGCATAATGATGGGTGCTTTATGGTATATAATGGATCCGTATAATGTGCCAGCCATATTCATATTACCAAGCTCCTGTTTTATTGGATTGGCTCCATCTGTTCTGTCAATGGCATAGGCTTTTGGATAGTGGTCAATTAAGAAAGCCAGCTTATGATCAACATCAGGAAATGCCGGGTTAATTGCTTTAGCGGCCATGAAGTTGGCAAAAACTTCTTTCATCCAAACATCGTCAAACCAGGCCATAGTCACAAGGTCGCCAAACCACATGTGTGCAGTCTCATGGGCGATCAGGCTGGCCCGGTTGAGTATTTGTTCTTTTGTAGCAGTTGGATCGAGAAATAATTTTTCGGCCCTGTAAAGCACCGCTCCCGGATGTTCCATTCCACTGTATTGAAAAGAAGGAATGGCAACAAGATCATATTTACCAAAAGGATATTCGATCTGAGTATAGTCTTCCATCCAATCCAATGCATCAAACTGAAGCCTGAATATCTCATCCAGGTTCTGATCAATCCGCTTTTGATCAGGTTCCCGGTGATAAAGGGTGATTGTACGCCCGTTTCTTTCCCTTTCAACTGCCGTAAATTTTCCGGCTGTAAAAGCAAAAAGATAGGTGCTGATCGGCTCCGTTTTTTGAAAATTGTAGATAGTGCGATTGCCTTCGGTATTTTTTGATTTTAATGCACCATTTGCCACAGCTATCCATTCTGCAGGAATCTCAAGACTTAAACTGAATGTTGCTTTCATATTTGGTTGATCGAAACAGGGGAAAGCAGACGACGCCCTGTCGGGGACAAAAAGCGTGTAGAGGTATTCATCATTGCGATTGAGCGAAAGGTTTCCTGCCGTAAAATCAATTTCAACAGAATGTTCACCAGGACTGAGCAGCTTTTTAGGAATTATAATATGCCCATCCGTATAACGAGATTTTATGACCTCACCATTTAACAGGATTTGTTTGATCTTTTGCAACGAATCGCTAAAATCGAAAACAACGGGTTTGCTGATATCCAGCAAAGTAAACCGGCATGTCATACTACCAGCTATGTTTTCTGTTCGTTTAGCAGGAATATTGAAAAACAGATCATATTCAACATCACTTATTTGTTGATTACGGAAGTCGTTCAGTATTTTCGAAACACCCTTTTCAACTTTAAATGGCGTCTGCCACTGGCATGAATTGATCATCAGAACAAGTAAAAAATAAATTGCGAGGCTTCTTTTTGTTGAAATATTCATATCATTTATATTGTTATTTAACCTTGAATTTAGGACTTTTCTTATTATCTACATCTTAGGTCTTAGGTCTTCTGTCTCAGGTCTCCCGTCTTTTCAGCCCCCCATCCTCCACCTCCCGGAGTTTTTAGGATAAATGTATCCCCTTTTTCCAAATGATGATGGTCTGTTCCTGCAACAGGGATTACTTTTCCATCTGGTTTAATAATTTGCTGGGATCCTGTTTTACCAGGATTTCCACCCGCCATACCATACGGCCCTTTTGTCCTGTGTTGGCTTAACAACGACAATTCTACCTTTTCAAGAAAAGTATATTCACGTACCACACCATCCCCACCTTTAAATTCCCCTTTTCCACCAGAATTCTTTCTGATAATAAATTTATTCAATCTCACCGGAAAGCGATGCTCAATAACTTCCGGATCGGTAATGCGCGTATTGGTCATATGCTGATGAACAGCTGACACTCCACTGAATCCCTGAGTTGCCCCAGTTCCTCCACACACCGTTTCATAATACCCAAAATCTTCATTGCCAAACAACACATTGTTCATGGTTCCCTGGCTGCAAGCTGCAACACCAAATGCTTTTAATAGTGTATCGGTCAGTCGTTGGCTTACCTCAACGTTGCCACCAACTACTGCCGGGCATTCTTCAGGCGACTTATCAAAAGGAGGGTTCAAAAATCCTTTTGGTAAAACAATACTGACAGGTTCCATTAAACCGTCATTAAGCGGAATTTCTTCATTCAGCAAAAGCCTCATCACATAGATAACAACACTGTTTACAATCGCCGGGGTAGCATTCATGTTTTTAGGATGGACGGAACCACTACCGGTAAAATCGATCTCAACATCTTCACCTGAAACGGAAACACGAACACAAATGGGAGTGCCATCATCAAGAGCTTCTTCCGCCTGATAAGTACCATCTTTCATTTGCGAAAGCACATGCCTCATTTTTCGTTCAGCCTGATCCTTTAACAACTTCATATATCTCATCACTTCATCAGCACCATGTTCATCCACGAGGTGCAATAATGTACTTACTCCTTCATAATTTGCAGCAAGGGCGGCATTCAGGTCCGCTAAATTTTCATCTACGAACCTCGAAGGATAAGGAGCATTTTCAAAAATGTTTTTTATCCCATCCCAGTTAGCATTTCCCTTGCTAACAAGTTTGAATGGTGCAATTGTAACGCCTTCTTCGGCAAGGGTTTTTGCAAATGGCGGCATAGATCCGGGAGCCATTCCACCAATTTCTGCATGGTGGGCCCTGTTCACCACAAAACCAATTCTACGGTTATCAACATAAACCGGTGTTACCAGGGTCACATCGGGCAGGTGCGATCCGCCATAATAGGGGTGGTTAGTTACAATCGTGTCTCCATTTTTAAAGGTCATGTGTTGTAACAGGGTTCTTACGCAAATCCCAAGACTGCCCAGATGCACCGGTATATGTGGCGCATTTGCAACCAGGTAACCATTGGCATCAAGCAATGCACACGAGAAATCCAGCCTTTCTTTAATATTCACCGACAATGCAGTACGTTGCAAAATAGCTCCCATATTTGCTGCAACCGACATGAATCGGTTAGTAAAGAGTTCTAGTCGGGTTTCCAACATCTGCTCAGCTTTTTTGTGCTTCACTGAATGTTCTTTTATCTTTGATAGAATCAGGCTGCCATAACTATCAATTACCATACGCCAGCCTTGTTCAATCACTGTTGTGCTTTTATCGTCGGTTATGATAGCAAAACCATCTAACTGCATGCCCGGTTCAAGGTCATCCCTAAAATATACCGGTGCATTGATCCATTTGCTACCATCCCACGATTTTATGAAGTGTAGTTTTTTTGGTTTTCCGGTGTCAGTTGCTAGCTGTTCCTCAAGAAGTAACTCTTCCTGATCAATTGAAACTTTAACCCTGATGGATTCTACTTCCAAATCCCTGTTCTCAACCCAATGACCGAATAGTTTTGTGTAAGCTACTTTAAATTTTTTCAATAATTGTTGTGAATCATGCTCCCATTCAATGGGTAAGGTACTGTCCTGTCCTTTAAAGCAAAGGAAGACCGTTCGCATATCCACATTGCATTTCGGAATGGTTTCAAACTCCTCAGCTAGTTGCTCAACCGCTGAATCAATTAAAGCGGAAAAATGCTCTTCTGCATTGGGATGAAACTGTTCAACCAACTGCAGCATCTGTTTTTCGGTTATACGTTCGATACGAGCCGAGCCTATACCCAGTGCACTCAAAAGACCTGCGTCTTTTGGAACTATTATTTTCCGAATCTCAAGTAAGCGGGCAATGCTGCAGGCAGGCATACCTCCTGCCCCACCAAAGGCCACCAGTACGTATTCGGCCGGATCAAATCCTTTAGCCGTTGAAATCTTCCTGATGGCACCAGCCATGATTTCATTCGCAATTTCCAGGTATCCTGAAAGCAGCTGTTCTTCCTGAGGTTTTTTTCCAGTCTGGCCCTGGATTAATTGTACCAATTCAGCTAACTTTTTGCGACTTTCATCAATGTTTACGGGTATTCCAAAATAACTGGCATCCAATCGGCCAAGCAGGATATTAACGTCTGTAATAGCAAGGGGACCACCGGCTCCATAGCATGCTGGTCCCGGATCAGCACCTGCGCTTTCAGGTCCAACGGTAAGTTTATACCCGTCGAAACAACAAACCGACCCACCACCCGCAGCCACCGTTTCTATAGCAATTGCAGGACTGTACACATGTGCATCACCAATGTTTAGTTCATACTGGTAGTCAAAAGTTTTATTAAACCTTGAAACATCTGTGCTGGTTCCTCCCATGTCGAAGGTGATCAGTTTGTTGTACCCTGATCGCACCCCCAATGATGAAGCCCCAACCACACCCCCCGCTGGACCGCTCAGCAGGCTGTCTTTCGGATGAAAAGATGATGAGCCAACCAATCCACCCGAACTGTTCATCACCAGAAAATCATTGCCAATAGTGTTTTTAATATTTAAGATGTAATTATGAATGACAGGAGAAAGATAAGCATTGACAACGGTGGTTTCTGAACGTTCCAATAATTTGATCAGCGGGGAAAGATCAGTAGAAATTGAAACCTGTTTCATACCTGATTTTTGGAGTATTTCTCTGCACTTTAATTCATGAACCGGATTTTTATATGAATTCATAAATACAACTGCGGCTGAATGTATGCCATTACTAATCAGATCGGAAATAACTTTTGAATAGTTTTCTGGGTCAAATGGTTTAAGTATAGTCCCATCGGCAGCTATTCTTTCATCAATTTCTATTATCGCGGTTGGAAGTAGTTTTCGCTTTTGGATATTGAGGCTGAAAATATCAGGTCGTTGTTGGGTCCCAATCTCAAGAAGATCACCAAACCCCTTTGTGATGAATAAGGCTGATTGCGCACCTTTACCTTCCAGCAAGGCATTGGTTCCTTTGGTTGAACCGAGTCGTAAATGGATTTTAGGAAAGGTTTTATTCAGCGGTGTTCCGGTTACCATCCTGACTGCCAGTACAGGTGCTTCCTCATGAGCAGTCAACTCAAATGAAATAGCAGGTTGTCTTAGATGATTCTCAAAAGGCACATTCAGGTGCAAGATTTTCTTTTCAATATCAAAAGATGTTACTGTTGTTTCCTGATTGATTGCAGAAAGTAGGCTGAATGTATAACCATGAAGTATATCTGCAGTTAATCCCCAGTTTTCCTTAACTCTTAAAGTTTTTTCATCAATCCAATTTATTATGCTACCTCGTAATGTACCGTTGCTCAGAATTTTTTTTCGATATTTTTCTCCGGAATCATCTATGGCAATCAGATCCGTAAAAGTGCCACCGGTATCTACAAAAACACGGTATTTAATTTCCGGGGCCATCTAATTCTTTTGATCTTTTGAAAATTGAACTCTGAAAAATAAGAACAGCGTGAATAAAAATGAAGCGGAAGCGATCAGAATTATATGCAGTATACCAGCTTCTGTATCGTTTCCAAGCGTCTTTAATATTGATGTAATAATATTTTGACCACCCAGTATCAGGGTGACCCATACCACAATTCCATACAAGACATTGGCTATGAAGGAATTTACACCTTCGTCACCCATTAAATTCTTGTTGTTTATTGCATACCAAAGAAAAATACTGATAAACGGAAGTATGAGTCCGTTGAGTGCCTGGGCAGCGATAATAGCCGGAATAGGTTTTAATCCGATGATGCCGAACACCAGGCCGGAAACCAGCACAAATCCCCAGGTGAAAATGAAATATCGTCCACGGCTATTCCACTTCGGGTTTTTATTTTTCTGGAAAAGGTCCTTTGCAGTAATTGCCGAAGCAAGAGGTGCTGTAATTGCTGACGAAAAACCGGCAGCAAACAAGCCAAAACCAAAAAACCACACGGCCCAGTTACCAATCTTAGCTGCAATCGCTTGCCCGAGTGAAGCAAAGGTAAATTCGCCCTGCACTGAGGTTCCAACAACAAGTACAGCCAACGAGAAAATACCACCAAGTATGATTGCAATGGCAAGACCAAATCTCATTTCGTACAGCGCCTGATCTTTATCAGCAATCCCTGATCCGAGGAACAGGTTATAAGGAACTACTGTAGTACCGATAAGCCCGAGAATAAGCAGGCCTGAACCGGCCGGTAAATTTGGGATCATAATCCCGGTAAAAAAATCGCCCGGATCAGGTTTAACCATGAAGGCAGTAATCAAAAATGCAATTCCCATTAGTACTACAAGGATGCCAAGTATCTTTGCCAGCAATTGAAGCCTGGGAAAGAACAATGCAATTGCGGCAGTAACAGAAATGATGACTACCCAGGCAGATGGTTTTAATGTACTGATAATTCCTACTCCTGAAGCTGCCCCTAACAGATTTCCTGTTTCATAGGCAGCAGATCCGATGACAATCGCGCCGATAACCAGCACAAAAACGAGCCACCCGAATCGTTTGTCCTGATACTGGTCGGAAATGGCTTTTCCAAGACTTTTTTTACTGACAATACTAAGCCGTGCAGCAGCCTCCTGCAATACCAGGCAGGCAAAAACTGAAAAAACCAAAGCCCAGGCCAGATCAAATCCATACGATGCCCCTGCTTTTGCCGCTGTGGTAATAGTTCCGGGACCAATAAAGGCAGCAGATATAATTGACCAAAAAAAGATATTCAGGAGTTTTTTCCTCATTTCGAAATTATGATAACCAACAAATTTAGGTTTTTATCAATAGCCTTTTAAGAATGACAATTGCAGATAAGATATCACGTTATTGCCACTTGGATAAATATTTACCTTTGCCCCTCAATTTTAAAAAATATGACAAAAGTTTTAGGTATAGGAAATGCCCTCGTTGACCTGCTGATAAAATTGGAAGATGATGCACTCCTCGAAGAATTGAATCTTCCAAAAGGCAGCATGACCCTGGTGGATGAAGAAATAAAAAAACTGATCGCCGAAAAAGGTGTACACCTTGAAAAAGACATGGCTTCGGGCGGATCGGCAGCAAACACAATACACGGTCTGGCCCAATTGGGGGTTTCTACCGCATTTCTGGGAACAGTTGGTCAGGACGAAACCGGGGACTTTTTTTATAGCGACCTTGAGAAAAGCAATATCAAGCCATTGCTAAATCGTTCTAAAACACCTTCAGGCCTTGCAAGTACGCTGATAAGCAAAGACGGGGAAAGAACTTTTGGAACATACCTCGGTGCAGCCATCGAGCTTTCGGGTAATGATTTTTCGGATGATCACTTTAAGGCTTACGACATTTTACATGTGGAAGGATACCTGGTCCAAAATCATGAACTCCTCGAAACCATTCTTAAACTTGCGAAAAAAGCAGGATTGAAAATATCAATTGATATGGCCAGTTACAATGTGGTTGAAGACAACCTTGAATTTTTTAAGGAAATGGTTAAGCAATACGTTGACATCCTTTTTGCCAATGAAGAAGAAGCAAAGGCTTTTACAGGCAAAGATCCCGAGGATGCATTGCATGAAATGGCAGATCAAACTGAGATTGCTATTGTAAAAATCGGGAGCAAAGGTTCGATGGTGAAAAGAGATGATGAAATTGTTTTTATTGATGCAATCAGTTCCAATGTAGCTGATACAACAGGTGCAGGCGACCTTTATGCAGCCGGGTTCATATATGGCCTGATCAACAAGCTTAGCCTGGAAAAAGCCGGTTATACAGGATCACTTCTGGCATCTCAGGTTATTTCAAATATCGGTGCCAAGATTTCGGCAGACAAATGGCCCGGTATCATAAGTCAGGTGAAACAAATGCATTTGCTGTAATTAGTATAAATAACTGATTCACTGCCTTAACATACATATATTTTTTTACATTTGCCGTCCTGAAAAAAGAGTGCTAATTAATTTTGAATTTGAATAATATGAAGGTTTACGAAACAAAGGACATCAGAAACATTGCGCTGATCGGCGGTGCAAAATCAGGGAAAACAACTTTGGCGGAGTCCATGCTTTTTGAAGGCAAATTAATTAACCGCAAGGGGACTGTTGAAGACCACAATACGATGTCTGACTACAGGCAAATAGAAATAGAAAAGGAGCATTCGGTACATTCCACATTTTTGCATACAGTTTACAACAATACGAAGATCAATATTATTGATACGCCGGGGTTTTCTGACTATGTTGGAGACACTATCGCCGCGCTCAATGTTGCTGATACTGCATTATTTATGATAAACGGACAGTCAGGAGTTGAAGCAACCACCGAAACAGCCTGGAAACAAACAGTTGCAGCAAAAAGTCCTGTTGTATTTTCAGTAAACCAACTCGATCATCATGGTGCCAGCTTTGATGACACTGTTACTTCATTAAAAGATTATTTTGGTGATAAGGTTACCATCGTTCAATACCCTGTTAATGCAGGCGAAGGATTCGACACTGTTATCGATTTAATATTAATGAAACAACTGAAGTTTAAAGACGGTGGTGGTGAACCCGAAATTTCTGAGATCCCGGATTCGGAAAAAGATAAAGCTGATGAACTTCACCTGTTACTGGTAGAAAATGCAGCAGAAGGTGATGAATCGCTGATGGAAAAATACTTTGAAAACGATACCCTAACCATTGAAGAAATGAGAAAAGGTGTAGAGTTGTGTTTGATTTCAAGGAGCATTTTCCCTGTTATGTGCTCTTCTGCAAAGCACGGAATTGGTGCTTCAAGAATACTCGATTTCATCACCAGATCATGTCCTCCTCCAAATGATATGCCTGAGCGAAAAACTACAAAAGGAAAATCTTATACCTGTTCAACAACTGAGCCTACAGCATTATTTGTATTTAAAACCT
Organism: Chlorobiota bacterium; assembly: GCA_030596395.1. Classification (GTDB taxonomy): domain Bacteria; phylum Bacteroidota; class Bacteroidia; order Bacteroidales; family F082; genus JAADID01. The sequence goes on from JAUVKF010000059.1 coordinate 10,989, forward strand.
CTATTGAACAACACCTGGGCGAAGTATCCTATTTCAAAGTTTATGGTGGTGAAGTTAAAGAAGGCATGGACCTTATTAATCCGCGTACCGGAAATAAAGAAAGAATTTCGCAGCTTTTCATCCTCAATGGTAAAAACCGTGAAAAAGTTAACAAAGTTGGTGCCGGTGACATTGCCGTTACCATTAAACTGAAGGATGTTAATACCAATGATTCGTTGATGGATCTTAAAAATGGTGATGCAGGCTTTGAAACCATGGCATTCCCTAACCCATTATTTACAGTGGCGATAAAAGCGGAAAATTCTTCCGATGATGAAAAAATAGGGGCTGTACTTAATGAAATGCATAAAACCGATCCAACCATTGAGATCAAGTTTTCGCGTGAACTTAAACAGATGCTCATTAAAAGCCAGGGTGAATTTCATGTTAACACGGTAAAATGGTATCTGAACAATATTCACAAGATTAACATTGATGTTTTTGCTCCAAAAATTCCATACCGTGAAACCATCACCAAGTCAGCATATGCCGATTATCGTCACAAGAAACAATCGGGTGGTTCAGGACAGTTTGGGGAAGTACATTTGATGATCCAGCCTTATTTTGAAGGTTACAAAGATCCAACTGACATTCCTGTCCGAAAAACGGCTGAACACGATATGCCATGGGGTGGTAAATTGATATTCAACAATTGTATTGTTGGCGGCGCTATTGATGCCAGGTTTATGCCTGCTATCTTAAAAGGTTTGATGGAAAGGATGAACGAAGGCCCATTGACAGGTTCCTATGCGCGGGATATTGTAGTTTACATTTATGATGGTAAAATGCACCCGGTTGATTCAAATGAAATCTCCTTTAAGCTGGCAGGAAGACATGCTTTCAGTACAGCATTTAAAACAGCAGGCCCTAAAATTATGGAACCTATTTACGATCTTATAGTCTGGGTGCCTGAAGATATGATGGGATCGGTAATGACTGACCTCCAGGGGCGCAGGGCCCTGATCATGGGAATGGATTCTGAGGGCAAAAACCAGGTGATAAAGGCCAAAGTACCATTGGCAGAAATACAACGATATTCCACTTCACTCAGCTCAATTACTTCGGGCCGTGGCACTTTCTCAATGAGCTTTGATGCTTACCAGCAGGTTCCGGGCGATATTCAGGATAAATTATTGAAAGAATACGAAGAATCGCAGAAAGAAGAAGATTAATATTTTCGGAAGAATCATAAAGGGGTTTGTTTGTTGGCAACCCCTTTTTTTATTCTATTATTTACCTGATTACTTTCACACTATCAAGCATTTTGTTGATTTCTTCAGGGGAGTTGAACATCATTACATCAACTATTGACAAGCTTTTAACGAAAGAACCATTTAACTGTTCATAAGGAGGTAAGTTGTTTTTCAGGAAACAAAGATCAATTCCCTCCTGTTCGTATTCTTCTGTACAATACAGATCTCTTCCACCAATAGGATTAACACAATGCTGGTAGCCAAGCGTATGACAGATACATTTTGCCGAATCATCAGATTCAGATATTATACTTGCATCAACTTTCAGGTTTGATTGCATGTCATAAATGAAATCAATTTCAAGGTATTCACAAACCTTCTCAAGTAAATGAACATTTTGTTGTGTAAGTGAATCGAATGATTTCTCAAAAGCTGTTTTTAACAAAAAAATGGTATTTCGATAAAAGGGGGCTTTTCTTTTGTAATGTCCCAGTTGGTCAATAATTCTTGGTTTCCAGTCAGTTTCGTTATTGACACGTATGTCTTTGATTAGTGTAGTATGGCTGTGTTTAACTAATGGTACCCGTATGTAATAAGAACCTTCATCTTGTTTTAATACCCTGTTTCGGTGCACCCAGCCATACTGAATCATCTGTACCTCATCCATGACGATCCATTTATCAACCGCTTTTATCAATGAAAAATATCCCAGATAAGGCAGAAAATAAGGTTGCATGATAGCAATTTTGCTACTGGAATGATCCAATTGTTTTTCCGGTAAAATGGCATTGGTAACGTTAATCAATGGCATAAAACAAAATTTTCAAAAGTGTTTATATAAACTACGTTTATTTGAAAATTTTGTTACCGTTTTTTTTTTCAAAAAATTAATACAAGAAAGAACTATAATCCGATTGAGAAGAATTACATAATCAATCCATTATTTTTTGTTCATTATTCGATCAATTTTTGTTTTACCCACAACCAGTACATGGTACATAGAAGGAACAATAACCAGGGTGAGGAAAGTAGCAAAGCTCAAACCAAAAATCACAGTCCAGCTCATTGGTCCCCAAAAGGTCATGTTGTCGCCGCCAAAATAAATGTGTGCATCAAAAGTATTCAGGAATGAAAGGATGTCAATGTTCAGGCCAACAGCCAGTGGCATCAGTCCAAGCACTGTTGTAATTGCAGTGAGTAGTACAGGACGCAACCTTGTTTTACCTGCTTCAACAATACATTCTTTGGCTATATCCATCGGTAAATCAGCACCGTCCGGTAATCCCATTTCTTTTCTTTTGCGTTGTTTTAACAATCCCACATAATCAATCAATACAATTCCATTGTTCACAACAACCCCGGCAAGCGAAACAATCCCAATCCCTGTCATGATAACCACGAAATCCATTTTAAAGGTTGCCAGACCACCAAATACACCTATTGTGCTTAGCAATACTGTAGAGATGATCATAGCCGGTTTAACAAATGAATTAAACTGGGAAACCAGGATGATTGCAATTAACACAACAGCAATTAGCATTGCGGTTTGCAAAAATGCCATTGATTCTTCCTGCTCTTGTTGTTCACCAGTAAACTCGTAGTTATACCCTGGAGGCATTTCAAAGTTTTTCATTATTTGCTTCAACTCATCATTGATCTCGGTGGCGTTGTATCCCTGCAAAACATTTGAATAAATGGTAATTACCCTGTCCCTGTCAATCCGGGTAATGGCGCCAAATGTTGTACTGTATTCAAAATCCACCACTGCTGAAATGGGGACCTGCACAATTTTTCCACTCGACTGACTGCGGAATGTTATGCGCTGGTTGATCAAATCGGACAGGTTGTACCTGTATTTATCATCCAGTTTCATTCTGATTTTATACTCATCTTCACCATCTTTGAAATCAGAGATTTCTTTACCAAACAATGCAGTACGCAGTGCATCGCCAATCTGGCCAGTTGAAAGCCCATAACGCCGTGCTTTTTCCCTGTCGATATGAACCAAAATCTCCGGTTTGCCCACATCCAGGTCTATTTTTAATCCTTCAATACCATGAATATTGCTCCTGTTGATCACTGAACGGATAGTATCGGTTAGGTAGAGAAGGGTGTTAAAATCACGACCCTGTATTTCCAGGTTAATTGGTTTTCCGGTAGGTGGTCCTTCATTCTGCTCCTGAACTGAAATAGTAATTCCCGGATATTGTCCAATAAGATTTTCTGCGAGGTCGTTAAGGATCAGCCAGGTATCCTTTCCCTGCCTGTCTTCAAACTTAACAAAGTTAACCGTGATCAAACCACGGTTCGATCCGCCGCTCCTTCCGCTCCATCCTTCCTGCTCCCCAACAGCACCTTTTCCAACAGTTGTTAATACCGATTTTACGATGTCCTTATCAGGATCCAGTACCTCAAACACCTTATCCTCTATTTCACGCATGGCTGAATCCATTACATCAATGTATGTGTTTATAGGCATTTCGGCCAGTATATTTATGTATTTAGGTGCAGATGACGGGAAGTTTACAATTTTTGGATTTGACCCAAAGTAAAACGCCATGGTCACGATCATCAACAGAAAAGTTCCACCAATAAGTGCATATGGCCTCCAGGTTTTTAATGCAAACCGGATAAAATTAAAATAGGTTTTTTCGAGCCATACCAAACCCACTCGCTGAAACCACATGGCAAGTCTCGACATAAATGTCACATTCAATAGCCCGATGAGTGCAAAAATGAGCAACAGTGTACCTATCCAATTTACCCCAAGTGAATAAAGCAAGAATGCCAAGACCACCATAACAAAAATGATGATCAGATTCTTTTTCCGGTTGGGCAGCACCAGGTTTGCTCCTTTTTTATAGAAATCAGTAAAAATTACCGGGATTATTACAAGGGCAACAAATAATGAGGAAGTCAGCACTATAATCAGCGTAATCGGGAGGAATGACATAAACTCGCCCATCAGGCTATCCCAGAATAACAGGGGGAAGAAAGCTGCCAGGGTGGTTGCTGTGGATGATATGATTGGCATGGCCACTTCCCCGGTGGCCTGCCTGGCTGCTTCGAAGACACCATACCCTTTGTGAACATAACGGTATATATTTTCGGTTACCACGATGGCATTGTCAACCAGCATACCGAGGGCAAGAATCATGGAGAAAAGAACGATCATATTGATCTTATAACCGACCATACCCATAATCATAAACGACATGAACATCGACATCGGAATGGCAAGCCCAACGAATAATGAGTTCCTTGTCCCGAGGAAAAGAAACAAAATTACAATCACGAAAATCATCCCGAGTAGAATGCTGTTCTCAAGGTTGCTTAATTGCCTCTTTACCATTTCAGATTGATCCTGTGTGATAGAAATCATCAGGTTTTCGGGAATAACATTTGAGTTTTTTGATTCATCCAGAATAGTAATGACCTGCTCGATGGTCGATAACAGGTTTTCACCGCTTTTTTTAACAACCTGCAACGAAACTACAGGGTTTTTTTCGAGGCGTACATAACTGTCCCGTTCGGCAAAACCGTATTCAACCGATCCGATATCTTTTAAATAAACAATGTTTCCCTTTTCACTTTTAACAATAATTTTGTCTATCTCTGCGGGGTCGGTGAATTCACCAATCAGCCTGATGGAGCGTTTTATTTTACCCATTTTAATATCGCCACCCGACATTGAAATATTTTCGGCAGTTACTGCATTTTCCACATCGCCATAACTTACCTCCAATGCACTCATCTTAAATGGATCAAGGTTGATCCTGACTTCGCGCTCAGTAACGCCGGTTATATTGACCTTAGAAACTTCATAAATCGCTTCAAATTCGTCTTTAAGATCTTCAGCATAATCTTTCAGCTCATTAACACTGTACTCGCCTGACAGGTTAATATTGATAACAGGAAATTCAGAGAAATCAATGTCTGTAACTGCAGGATCATCCAACATATCGCCTGGCAAATCGCTTTTAGCCTTGTCAACCGCATCCTTTACATCCTGTAAAGCCGTTTTAATATCAACATTGGTTTGAAATTCAACAAAAATGCTGGAGATATCCTGGCTCGAAAGAGAGGTCATTTCTTTAATCCCTTTTACCGATTCAATTTCTTTTTCCAGTTGCCTGGTGATGAGGTTTTCAATGTCAACCGGAGCATTACCGGGATAAAGGCTTTGCACCATCACGGTAGGAATATTTATTTCCGGGAAAAGTTCTTTTGGTAACGAAACATAGGAATATGTACCAAAGATGAGGATTGCCAGAATAATTAAATAAACAGTGTTTTTATTTTTAAGCGCCCAGGAAGAAAGCCAAAAATTCCTGATCACTGTATTTTTGTTGTTTTCGTTTTCCATGATCTAAAAAATCAGTTAATGTTTAGAATATTTAGTGCTTTTGGTTAACAGCGGGCTACTTAGTTATTTCAATTGCAGCTCCATCCGAAACATTGCTGTAACCGTCAGTAATTACTAAATCATCTTCATTCAGGCCGGAAAGGATTTCCGTATTGTCAAGGTATGATCGGCCGGTTTCAATGTATTTCTTAACCGCAATCCAGGTATCACTGTTCGATTCAGCCAAATACAGGTACGAACCAACTACATCTACCCTGATCACGAGTGACGGGACAACTATGGCTTCATCGGTATTGTAATCATTGATTTTAATATTGGCCAGCAAATTGGGCTTGAGTCTTCCGTCATTATTATTGATCTCAATCTCCACCTTAAAAGTCCTGTTTTTCTTATTGATCACATTACCAACTCTTGTAACTTTCTCCCTTAATACAATATCAGGATAAGTAGGGAATGTGATATCTACAGTATCCCCCTCGCTAATTACCGGCAAATAGGCTTCTGAAAGCTTGGCGGAAACATGCAGTTTGTCAAGATCAATAATCTGCATTAATTGCATACCGGGTGAGGCTAATTCTCCTTTTTTCAGAATAATGTCTTCCACATTACCGTTGATGGGTGAGCGTATAATTGACATATTATATTGCTCCTGCAGTGTAGCCAGTTTGTTTTGAAGGCCTTCATAATTATTCTTAGTTTCGAGGTACTGACGTTCCGAACCCACTTCTTTGTTCCACAAATCTGATTGCTTTTCATAGATTATTTTTGCAAGCTCCAACTGCGTTTTTACTTCAGTTATGTTTTTTTCAATAAGGCTTGTATTTAATTTAGCCAACACCTGCCCTCTTTTTACCCTTTGTCCTTCAGCCACCTTTATGGATGTTATCTGCCCACTGACTTCAGAGCTGATAAAGGCTTCAGCAATAGCTTCCAGTTCACCGGTTGCTTCGAAATACCTGGAAAAAGAATTTCGGGTTAACTCCATTACCCTGACTTTCGTAGTAATAATATTGTTTCCATTATCTGATAACTGTGCTTTAAGGTCACTAATTTTATCTTCCAACACAATAATTTTCTGTTTGTGTTTTTTAATGTTTTGCCTTATTTCATCATCACCGGACGAATTGCTGCATGAAAAGAATATGCCGCTTAAAATGAATAGTACAAATAGTTTTTTCATTGGTTTATTTATTTCAGTTTATCAATATTTTGTTCTAAAATTTTTCTTCCGTTTTCGTTTACAATACCATACATATGGTATTTAAACATTTCTGTAAAAAAGCTTGGCATCATCATTTCTTCATTATTGAAGATGCCGGTATTAATGAGCGCTTCGATACGCATTAAATTTAACCGGGCCACGATTTGTTCATCAAGGTCAGTTCTGTATATGTCTTCGGATTTCCCTCTTTTTAAGTTTCCAATAACGCTTTCAAAAATCACTTTTCTCTTTTTTTCAAGAAAATCGCTATGGATTTTTGGATAATATTTTTTCAGGTCGTACATAATGGAAGGATTATGCTCCTTGATCATCTTTTTTTGAAGATCGTAATACCTTAGCATTTCCTCAATTGCATTTGAAACGCCCTGAATGACCTCTCCGTATTCACGCATGCGCAGGCTTCTCTCGCATTCAAGAACTGCCGATACCAATTCTGATTTATCATTGAAATACCGGTAAAGTGTTTTTTTCGAGATGCCCAGTTCGCGAACAACATCATCCATTGTAACACTGCGAATGCCAAATTCGTTATAAAGGCCCCTTACTTTATCAACTATTTCCTGTTGCTTATCTTCCATTTGTTATTGGTTTATTGATTTTGTCAGCAATTTTTTTAATTCCTCACCTGCTTTCAGCAGTGAGGTAGCTGAGGTAATGTATTCTTGTTCAGCGTTTAGATATTGATTTTGGGTGTTTAATATATCCAGGCTGGAAACCATTCCTTCCGAAAATTTGATGCTGGTTTTGGTAAAGATTTTCTCAGCAACTTTTCGGGCTTTGTCCTTGTTTTCATAAACACTATATGCATTGAAATATTCATTAATTGCTGTTTGGTATTGCAGTGTTAAAGTTGTAACCAGCTGTTCTTCCATTACTTCAATTTGTTCATAGGCTATTTGGGCCTGTTTCACTTTTGCCGATCTTTCACCGCTCGACCAAATTGGCATTTTCAAACTAACTCCAAATACCGAACTGGCATACCATTTACCTTTGGTATCGAAAAAGTCCCATTGGTTACGCTGGGCATTTGTCTGTAAATTAATGTTTGCCATTAAAGTGGGCATGTATTCAGTTTTTTCAAGTTTCAATTGCATATAACTAATCTCTTTTTGCTTGCTCATAGAAGCGTACTCAACATTTTCATTATAATTGAATGGACGAGAAATGATGTCTGAGTTTTGTGTTTTTACGATCAAACTCTCCATATCTTCGGTTAGCACCAGGCTATCCTGATTGCTTAATCCGAGATAAAATTTTAAAAAAGCATGAGCTATTCCAAGTTGGTTATTCATGTATATCTTATTCGCTTCAAGGTCGGCTACCAATAGTTCAAGTTGATCTACATCAATATCTTCTACAAATCCAACTTCGTAAGTCATCCGGGTTTCATGGGCGAGTTTTTTTGTAACTGCAAGGGTTGTATCAATAACCCACATCGCTTCTTCAGCCGAAAGAACATTAAAATACGAATCAGCTACCTGTTGCCTAACAGCCACCTTATCTTTAAAAAAATCAACATGTTTCTTTTCGAGAAACATTTTTGCGGTTTGCAGTCCTACAATATATTTTCCGCTAAAAAGTAATTGCGAGGCAAATAAACCGGCATTCATATTATACTTTGTACCAAACTGGATTTCTATATCCTGACCGGGTTCTCCAAAAAATTCACCGGGAATCAAACTTGTAGGTTGCGCAATATTATCATTGTAATCAATCGAACCATCTAGTTGTGGCAAACCGAAAGCAGTGGCTTCGCGCATTTGTTGTTCGGCAGCTTCAATATTTTTTTCTGAATATATAACATCATAGTTGTTTTCCATCGCGTAATCAATCGCCTCTTGTAAAGAGAAATGATAAACCTCTTGTCCAAAAAAAACTGATCCGGTAACCGTTAAGATTGTAGTTAAAATAATTTTTGATAGATATTTCATCTGAGATATATTGATTTTTTATTATCGATCGGCAAGAATATAAATTTAGTAAACTGAGGAAACTTTTCTACAAAAATAGTTTCTTTAGTTTCTTATAAAGAAAATTTACTTAAGAATGTTTGTTGATTTATGATTTTTTAAGAATCGCCGGCAAGAGGGGTAGTGTCGCACTTGTTATTGAATAAGCGGTCCCACCATGATTTTTTCCTGGACTTGTTGTTTTTCCGCTGTTGTTTTTTCAGCAATTTAGCGCTTTCCTTTGTTTGCTTCGATTGAATATCCTGGTGGTGTTTAACAGCAAGGCTATATTCAGCTTCAGCTTCTTTTTGGGCCTGTAACTCCGCATTTTGAGCTTCCTGAATTTCTTTTGATACATTTTGGCTTGACTTGCATGAGCAAGTCACTGACATGATGCCGATAATTATCAGGATAAGAAACTTCGTATTTTTGCCACTGATCATTATGAAGCAACAAATTTAGGTGCTTGTGCGTATAACTGCATAACAAAAACAAAATATTTTTAAAATAATTGCGTTTAGGGCAAACAAATCAAACAACATGATAAATAAAACAGCTACAGGGCTTATTTTCATTGCTTTACTGTTAATTGCAGCTTTATCATGCAATAATAAAAACCAGAATAATCCAAATGTACCTCCGGTTAATATCAATTTCACCATTGATCCTAACTCAACCCTTTTCCTTGAGTTAAATATACCGGGCGGCTGGATTTACCTGGATGAAGTGCCGGGTTATGATGTACCCTATCCAAGTCGCGGTATTATCATCTACAGGCAAGACATTAATTTTTTTAAAGCCTACGAACGACAACCCCCCAACGATCCTTTCGAATGTTGTGATGATAACAATCAAAATTGTGGCAAACTGGTTGTGGGTGCCAATTTTCCTTTTGTTAAAGACACCTGTACCGGAACCATGTATCAAATTTTTGACGGGACTATTTTCTCGGGCGAAGGGGAGTTTCCGCTGATTGAGTATTATGCAGTTTATGACGGTGCTTTGCTGCACATTTCAAATTAAAAAAAGGTGCAATCCTTTCTGATCACACCTTTCTAATATTTTTATAATGAATTTGTATTAATACCTATAGTGCTCAGGCTTGTATGGGCCTTCCGGCTTAATACCAAGATATTTTGCCTGGTCAGGAGTTAACTTAGTCAATTTAACACCCAACTTTTCCAGATGCAGCCTGGCAACCTCTTCGTCAAGGTATTTAGGCAAACGGTAGACATCAATTTTGTAATCGTTCCTGTTTTTCCAGAGATCAAGCTGTGCAAGTGTTTGGTTGGTGAATGAGTTACTCATTACAAAAGATGGGTGACCCGTTGCACAACCTAGATTCACTAAGCGGCCTTCGGCCAGCAGATAGATGGAATTACCGTTTTCGAATGTATATTTATCAACCTGTGGTTTGATGTTCAGTTTCTTAACGCCTGGATACTTTTCAAGCAGGCTAACCTGGATCTCGTTGTCGAAATGACCGATATTACAAACGATTGATTCTTCATTCATGTTTGCCATATGTTCAGCCGTGATCACATCTTTATTACCAGTGGTGGTAACAAAAATATTGCCTTCAGCCAAAGCATCTTCCATCGTCATCACCTGGAAACCTTCCATTGAAGCCTGTAAAGCACAAATGGGATCAATTTCGGTAACAATTACCCTTGCCCCGTATGAGCGCATTGATTTAGCAGAACCCTTACCTACGTCACCATATCCGGCAACAACAACAATTTTTCCGGCAAGCATCACATCAGTAGCTCTTTTTATTCCATCAGCCAACGATTCGCGGCAGCCATACAGGTTGTCAAATTTCGATTTGGTTACCGAATCATTAACGTTAATGGCCGGAACTAGCAATTCACCTACTTCCAGCATTTGGTACAGACGATGAACGCCGGTAGTGGTTTCTTCAGAAACACCTTTCCAGTCTTCAGCAGTTTTATGCCATTTATTAGGTTCTTCAACCAGGGTTTTCTTTAACAGATTTAAAACTTCACCTTCTTCTTCGCTCGAAGGTTCAACATCAAGGATTGATGGGTCATTTTCAGCAGCAAATCCTTTGTGGATCAATAAAGTGGCATCACCACCATCATCTACAATCATTTGCGGGCCTTTGCCACCCGGAAAAGATAAAGCCTGGTTGGTGCACCACCAGTACTCTTCCAGTGTTTCACCTTTCCATGCATAAACAGGTATTCCCTGTGGATTCTCAACAGAACCATTCTTTCCCACTACTACTGCGGCAGCGGCATGATCCTGTGTAGAAAAAATATTACAACTCGCCCAGCGTACATCAGCACCAAGTTCAGTCAATGTTTCAATCAGGACGGCTGTTTGGATGGTCATGTGAAGTGAGCCGGTAATACGGGCACCTTTCAGCGGTTTTTCAGCAGCGTGTTTTGCACGGATAGCCATCAAACCCGGCATTTCCTGCTCAGCAATATCAATTTCTTTCCTGCCATATTCGGCAAGCTTCAAATCGGCTACTTTATATTCTATTTGTTGTTTTACAGTCACTTGAGACATGGTATTTATAGTTTAATTATCAAAATTTGGGGTGCAAAGATAGGAATATTTTTGGTTGCGGGTTGCAAGAAGGAAAAGCCGTTGAATGCGACTATTAAAGATTTTTATTGTCATTCATCTTATATATTCAACCAACTACTTATTCAAATGACTGAAAACAAATGGCTCGATTTTGCCGAATTTTTAAACGGTTGTAGGCATAAACTGGAACATGATGATTGTCCTTATAAAAAATATGCACAAATGGATCAATATCAGCAATTGGAAATAATGCTGACAATTAGCGATGAGCAGGCAATTCAAATTATAAACAGTTGTAGTAAATTAATGATTCTTTGCAACTCAACTGTAATACATTTAGAAAAATCAAAGTGGGAGGTAGCTGCTATTTAACAATAAATATTTTCTTTTCAATAATTTAAGTTGTAGGAGTAAGAACAGGGATAATAGTGTGTGTTATTACGGCAATATCCATACGGACTTCTTTTTGTAGTACGGGCAGGCTTTTCAGGAGTTACGTGATAGGAATGCCCAATGCTTTGGCATGAATCTTGTCATTTTTGGCATACAACTCCCCAACAAATCCGTCATGAAAAAGGCCATATTCACTCTCTTTATCGTTTTCTTTTTTGCTTCCCAAACTTTTGCGCAGGCAGATTCCATTAAAAATTATCCCCTGAAAGACTACATTGCCCCTGAAATCAGGTACCGCCTGCTAGATCTGGGTAGTCATCTGAATTTAAATGGTATTAATAAATCAGAAACAGATGATTATAGCAGCAACAATTTCAACACCAACGCGAACTTGCACTATTATGAGTATGAAAACCTGACCAACTACCAGGGAACGACCAATGCTTCGTTTAACGCTTCTTATCGGGCACAATGGGAAAAAACCGATTCTATAAAAGATTCACATTCTTCGCCAAGTATACATTTAAGTTCGCTTTCACAAAGCAGGTTCTATAATCAAAATGCTACGTTTTTTGGACTGCATGGCGACATCACATATCGTTTGTCAAATGTGGCAAGTAAAACCGGTGATGACAGCTGGAATGGGCAATTTCATTCTTTTAAAATCACCCCTTTTGTTTCTTTTGGGAAGGGACGTATTGAGCCCGTTGAAAGCGCACGTCAGGCTATGGATATCTTACTTGCCCTCCAAAAGTATAATCGTTTAGGGTTAAAACCGGATAAAATGATGGTTGATTCCCTAGCCCGTGTGGCCAACCGGATTACCTACAAACGTTTTTACGATTCCCGATTTAAGAACATCTATCAATTGGAAGAACTGGACAAAGCTTTACAAAGTATGGATTTGGTTGACACGGTTGACATCATCTACTTCGCTAACCTGAACGACATTTGGAGTTTTGCCAGAACATATAATCGCGGTTCAGGGCTACGTTATGAGGGTGGAATTATCCCGGATTTTTCTATCAATAACACGAAGTACGATAATTCTGATGAACCAAAGTATAGAAGGTACAACACCAAATACTACGGTATTTATGGTTTTTTCTCTTTCAGGAGGATGAAACCCATCAGCTACAGCTGGCAATCGGATATCATGATTGATCTGACTTTTGGTTATGATAAAAAAACAGGTTTTGAAGAAATAAACGATGATAAGAATGAATGGGAGTCAAGCTACCTGAAAGCCCTGCTCAATACAGGATGGCAGTTTGGCTTTTACCCAAACACCCGGACTTATACCGGAATTACGCCTTATGCGGCAGCCTCATTTGTCGGCGATCAGGGAACAAAGAAGAACACATTTGGGGTCAGTACGGGTTTTTGGTTCAATTCCTATTATTATGTATCTCCCCGATTAAGATTAGCACTCGATGCAGGATTCTATTATGCGAATAATTTCGACTACTCTGTTCCGTCACTCTTTTGGGATAACTTTACTGAAAGCCATGTAAATTCACATTTATTAGAGAGTAACTATCAATTAATCAAAGGGTTTGCATATAGTTTTAGTTTTACGCTGAGGTATGCCATCCTATAGTATGGTCAAAATTTTGGCTTAATATTTCTGAGAATAAATTATAACATGAGGCGTAATAGACAAAAAGGAGGCTAGGAAGCTCTGTATCCTGTATCTTTATTAGCTTTGAAGCAAATCAAAGGTTTTGAATAAAAAAAGTGCATTTACTGTGGTAGCCCAATCACGAAAAAAAATGGGATTCGAAAAGGC
>JAUVKF010000104.1 GCA_030596395.1 Chlorobiota bacterium
GCCTTTTCGAATCCCATTTTTTTTCGTGATTGGGCTACCACAGTAAATGCACTTTTTTTATTCAAAACCTTTGATTTGCTTCAAAGCTAATAAAGATACAGGATACAGAGCTTCCTAGCCTCCTTTTTGTCTATTACGCCTAATGAAAGAACTCGAAGCCATGGGAAACGAGCAAACCAAAAAGGTATTGATGAAACACGGCGCAAAAGAACCAATCTTTGGAGTCAAGGTTGGTGATTTGAAGAAGATCGTTAAGAAAGTAAAAAAAGATCATGATCTTTCTCTTGCAATTTACAACACTGGAAATTCAGATGCCATGTACCTCGCTGGTTTGATTGCAGATGAAAACCAAATCACAAAAGAGCAACTTCAAAGCTGGGCTGAAAAAGCCAATTGGTATATGATCAGTGAATACACTGTTCCGTAGGTTGCTGCCGAGAGCAATTTTGGATGGGAACTGGCAATGAATTGGATTAGGTCTGACAAACCCAAAATCGTATCCTGCGGATGGGCAACACTAAGTAGCCTGGTTGCTGTAAAACAGGATGATGAACTTAATATCAAAGCATTGTCAGCTTTGCTGGACAGGGTGGAAAATGAAATCAAATCAGCACCAAACCGGGTACGTTATACAATGAATGGTTTTGTAATTGCAATTGGCAGCTATGTTCAATCACTTACCAACAAAGCCATTGAGAGTGGCAACAAAATCGATAAAGTTGAGGTAGAAATGGGAGGTACGGCCTACAAAGTTCCATCATCTCCTCAGTACATTGAAAAGGTGCAAAAGATGGATAGGGTTAGGAAGAAAAGGAAAGCGGCAAGGTGTTAATGCGAGGTATGGTCGAAAGTGATTATTTTAATCAATAATTTTTATTTTCGGTCAGTTTTTAGTATATTCGTAAATTAAATCAATAATCATTTAAACTTTAATATTATGAAAAAAACTTTACTTTTTATGCTCATGGTCATTGGAGCAATTAGCTTCTTATCTGCTCAAATGATCGCAGATTTTGAAGACGGCACAACCGGCCCTCTTACTCTACATGTGCAAGGGTGTGGTGATTATGACAACGCGGATATTCATCCGGTAGATGAAACATTTATGGTTATTGATAACCCTGATGTTTCAGGAATAAACACAAGCTCTAAAGTATTGAAATTCATCCGTCGTGGCACTGACAATGGTGGACAACCGTGGGGCGGTTTTTGGGCAAATGTTGATCCAAATATTGATGTAACTGTAAACAAATATGCTCACGTAATGGTTTGGAAACCGATGATCAGCCCGCTGAAATTCAAACTCGAAGGCACACCAACACTTGAAACGGCAAGTATTTATGACCAACCAGCTGCAAACGAATGGGTAGATATCGTTTTTGACTTCTCATCATTGACAGGCCCATATGCTGTAATGTCTCTCATGCCTGATTTTGCAGATCCGTTTGAAACTGCGGGAGACGTTGATATTTATATTGATAACATCCAATTCAATGATGATCCAACTCCGATTGGTGGCGGCCCTGAGACTTTTTCAGTAAAATTCAGTGTTGATATGTCTTATCAGGTTACCTTGGGTAATTTCGATCCTGCCACTGAGTTTGTGGATGTGGCGGGCAATTTTAATAATTGGGGAGATCCTACAGGCAATCAACTTAATGCGGGCGCAGCAGATATTTATACCGTTACACTTGAAGGATTTGCTGCAGACTCAGCACTGGAATTTAAATTCCGTATCAATGGAGACTGGGACAATTCAGAATTCCCCGATGGCGGACCAAACCGCACATACACCGTGGTTGAAGGAACAAACGAAATATCAGTTTGGTACAACGATGAGCAACCCCCTCCTCCTGCTGGTGGAATAATTGCTGATTTTGAAGATGAAACCTGGGGTATTCTTACACCTCACGTAATGGGTTGTGGTGAATATGACAATGATGCTATTCACCCAGTTGATGAAACTTTTATGATCGTTGACAATCCGGATCCTTCAGGCATTAATACCAGCTCAAAAGTGCTTAAATTCATCCGTCGCGGAACTGATAACGGCGGACAACCCTGGGGCGGTTTCTGGGCCCAGTGTTCACCGAACGTTGATGCAACTGATTCCAAATATGTCCATTTTATGGTTTGGAAACCGGTGATCAGCCAGCTTAAATTCAAGATGGAAGGTGGCCCTGCAGGAACCCTCGAAACTGAGAGCATGAACCTTCAAACAGAAACAAATAGTTGGCAGGATATTGTATTTGATTTCAGCACACTAACAGGGGATTATCCGATTGTAGCCTTGATGCCTGATTTTCAAGATCCATTTGAAACAACTGCCGATGTTGATATGTTTATTGACAATATTGTTATTAACGATAGCCCGGACCCAATTTCAGGAATCTGGAATAATAACGCTGAAAATGAAATATCAATGTATCCTAATCCTTTCACCACCTCAATTAACATTGAACTTACAAATGACATGGAGAGTGTGGTTATTAGCAACACGATGGGACAAAAGTTGTTCCAAATAGAAAATGTTAAAAAAGGAGTAATTAACATTGATGCTTCTATTCTTGATAAGGGAGTTTACATCATTACCCTGACTGATGCAAACAACAAAAAATCTTCTGCAAAACTGATGAAGAATTAAATTTTCTCATTTTAAAAAAAGCCTGGAGAAACATTAATCTTCGGGCTTTTTTTTATCTTGCATATTACTGCTTTTTAATACTTTAGAAGAATAATACATTTAGCATCTGTCGCTGGACCGGAGCGTAGGGGAATAATACCAAATTAACCCCAAAATGACGCATATATATCGTTTCAAGATGTATTTATGCTTTCAGGTCTCTCGGTTTCCCCCCATTTCGCCAGTGTTCTTCAATTTTTTCAAGAGAAACACCCTTAGTTTCAGGAAGGAAAAAATATCCCCAAACCAATCCGGCAATACCGATGAACGCATAAAACCAAAAAGCTCCTGCCGGATTGCCATTATTCACTGTTTGCATAATAAAACTATTGGTAGCAGCATCATAGAGCTTTTCATGGGTGACGATTCCAGTGCCCTGAACCGTAAAAAGTTTGACAATTTTAAAGAAGGTAAATGCAACCAGGCCATTAAAAAACCAGTTGGACAACGATCCGATAGAGGATCCGATACCCCGAACCCGAAGCGGAAACACTTCAGAAATAAAAAGCCAGCCCAACGGCCCTAAGCTAATGGCAAAAAAGGCAATGTAAACCCATACGAAAACAATGGCCATCCATTTTCCCAAATCACCGAGGGATGCATGAAAGGCAAAAACTGCACCAAGGGCAAGCAACGAAAACACAATCCCACTCATCCCAATGAAATAGAGTTTTCTTCTACCAATTTTATCAATCAAAAAGATCGAAAGAACAGTAAAAATCACATTAACAACACCAACACTTACTGCTCCCCAAATTCCAGCACGGGCACCTTCAAAACCTACAATCATAAAGATTTTAGGGCTGTAGTAAATTACTGTGTTAATACCAACAAATTGCTGGAAAAACATGATTCCCACTGCAATAATGAGCACCGTTCGAAGCCATGGTTTAAAAACCTCACTCAAGCCAGCCCTGCTTTTGTCCTTTTCAAGGTCATCTTTCATTTGCTGTATGGATACCTCTACCATTCCCGGTTCTTCTATTTTCTTCAGTACCTGTCTGCTCTCTGTTTCTCTACCTTTACTCATAAGCCAGCGGGGAGTTTCCGGAAGGAATAACATGCCAATTAACAGAATAATTCCGGGTATAACTCCTACATAAAACATAGGCCGCCAGGATGATAAATCATTATTGTCGGCAAACGCCAGATCGCTGAGATAAGAAACCAAAATGCCAATCGTTATAAGAAGTTGAAAAAGTGAGACCAAACGTCCCCTGAGCCTGGTAGGAGAAATTTCGGCAATATAAAGTGGTACCGAAAAAGAAGATATGCCGATAGCTAAGCCAAGAAAAAGACGGGCAGCAATCAAAGTATAATCATTAGGTGCCCATCCGGACCAGATAGCCCCGATAACAAAAATGACAGACGCAATTAAAATAACTTTTTTTCTTCCTATTATATCTGATAATCTCCCGGTAAACATGGCCCCGATAACAGCACCAACCAACCCGGCTGTTGTGATGTTTTCTACCATGCTGTCACTAATTTGGAAATCTTGCTGGAAAAAAGGGATGGCCCCAGAAATAACCCCGGTATCAAACCCAAAGAGCAGGCCTCCGGTGGCAGCTATAGCCGCAATAACAACAACGAGGTGTTTATTGTAAGCATTTTGTTCTTTTTTCATTGACTTTTATTTTAATATAAAACTGGATTTATACATCGTAGCGGAACTTCCTCCAACAAATATTTCAAAATGTCCGGGTTCTGATCCATACGTCATGTTTTTTCTGTAAAATGAGAAATCTTTATCAGTCAGTAAAAATGTAAGTTTCTTTGTGGCTCCCTTTTTCAAAAAAATCTTCTGAAAGCCCCGTAATTCTTTTACAGGACGTGTAACACTCCCCACCAGATCACGAATATACAATTGGGCAACTTCGGCCCCATCGTAGTTTCCTGTGTTTGTTAAAACAACGTTTACCCTCAACGTGTCTTGTTTTGAAATTTCCGTCTTGTCAACACTAAGTTGCTCATATTGAAAAGTGGTGTAAGAAAGGCCATAGCCAAACGGATAGAGTGGGGAATTTGGCACATCGATATATTTGCTGGTGTAATGATCGCTTGGATTAAAGGGTCTTCCGGTATTTTTATGACTGTAAAAAATCGGTATCTGGCCAACATTTCTTGGAAAAGTGATAGTAAGTTTACCTGAAGGGTTATAGTCGCCAAATATCACATCAGCGATTGCATTACCACCTTCTGTTCCAGCATACCAGGTCTCAAGAATTGCAGGTGCTATATCATCAAGGTGTTGAATAGTCAATGGACGCCCATTCATCAATATAATTGCTGTATTCATATTTGCTTTAATGATTGCATCTGCCAACTCGTTCTGGTTCCCGGGTAAATCAATCATCGAACGTGATTGAGCTTCAGAGCTCATCTGCCAGTTTTCACCAAGAGCAAGAATAACAACATCTGCTTTTTTTGCTGCTTTTACCGCTTCTCTGAATCCATCTTTCGACCATGAGTTGTAATCCGTTCCCTTGGCATAACGAATCTTAACTGAAGTACCAAGCTTGTTTTTTATACCTTCCAGTAAAGTAACCGGCCGGGTATATCTATCACCAGCAGCCGTCCATGCACCAATCATATCTTCTTTAGTATCTGCCAAAGGCCCGATCACAGCAATTGATTTGATATTCTTGCTGAATGGTAACACATTATTATTCTTCAAAAGAACACATGCATCACGCCCTGCTTTTCGTGCAAACTCCACTTTTTCTTTTGTCATCACCACGTCTTTTTCCCTAACAGTATCACAATACCTGTATGGGTCATCGAAAAGACCTAATTCAAACTTCGCTTTTAATATCCTGTAAACCGACTGGTTGATCCTTTCTTCGGAAACCTCACCATTTTCAATCGCTTTTTTAAGATGATTAATGAAACCCTGCGATACCATATCTACATCAACACCTGCATTGATTGCCAAAACGGAAGCATCATATAAATCATTGGCTACCCCATGTTTTATCAATTCCAAAATTGCAGTATAGTCGGTAAGAACAAAGCCATCAAATCCCCATTGTCCTCTCAGTAAGTCTTCCCAAAGCCAATGGTTAGATGTGCATGGAATCCCATTAATTTCGTTAAAAGCTGTCATGGCTGTTCCCACCCCAGCTTCTACCGCAGCACGATAAGGAGGGAGATAAGTCTCAAACAATGTTCTTTCCGACAAATCAACAGTGTTATAATCGCGTCCGGCAATGGGCGCACCATAAGCAGCTACGTGTTTAACGCAGGCCAAGATTGTATTATTTAGTGAAAGATCTTCGCCCTGGAAACCATTTACCCTCGCTTTTGCAATTTGTGAACCAAGCCATGGATCTTCACCGGCACCTTCCATTACCCTTCCCCAACGGGGATCGCGAGCAATATCAACCATGGGTGCGAAAGTCCAGTGGATGCCTTCGGCAGATGCTTCCTCTGCAGCAATTTGGGCAGCCTTTTCAATAAGGTCCAAATCCCAAGTACAGGATTCGCCCAGCGGGATTGGAAAAATTGTGCGGTGGCCGTGAATAACATCATAACCAAGCAACAATGGTATACCAAGCCTGGTGCTGTCAACTGATAATTGCATGAGTTTGCGGGCATGTTTAGCAGTGTAGGCATTTAACATGGTTCCAACCTTTCCTGCTTTGATGTCCTCTTTAAAGTCGGTCCTTACCACCGGTCCGGTTACTGACCAGTCACCAGAAAGCATATTTAACTGTCCGATTTTTTCATCAAGGGTCATTTTTGATATTAATTCCCTGATTTCTTTATCGTATCCTGATTTAACGGTTTTTTTCTTATTCGCATCCTGGCAACCCGTAAAAAAATACATTATAGTTGCCATAAATATTATCGCAAAATCAATTCTTTTCATTATTCGTCTATTAAATATTTTAATATTTCTTTTGCCCATAAATCATAGCCTTTTCTATTCATATGTAAACTGTCTTCAAGAAAAATTCCCGGAAAGGGTTTGCCGGCATCAGTTAACATCAAATCCCAGACATCTACATAGTAAACACCTTCTTGTTTGTTTGCAAGCATTTCAAACCGATCATTTAGTTTTTCGTAGCTTTCCTTTAAATACCATCTGGAAGGACTTGGTTTTGCGGACAGCAGGTATATTTTAGTTTTGGGAAGATGGTTTTTGATTTTATTAATCAGCTCTTTTGTTGTAATTATGATCTGATTCGGTGTTTTTCCGGATTCCAGGTCATTATCTCCTTCATAAACAAACACTTTGGCGGGATCGTGTTTTAAAATCAACTGACCAGTATAATAAAGCAGATCGCTCATGTGGGAACCGCCAAACCCGGAATTAATGACATTATATTCAGAGAATTCATCCTTCATTTCATCCCACATTCTGAAACTGGAACTTCCTGCAAAAACAAGGGTTTCTTTTTCAGGAATTAATTGATGCTGAACTTTCATTAAGTCCGTAACTTCATATTCGAACCTGAGGGGATTTTGTCCATTACTATACTGGATGAATAAAACCAAAAGAAAGCATAAAAACCATTTCATCATTTTACAGAAGCTTTTTCATATTCAAATCCCAGTTTATCCAGACCTTTTTGTACTTCGTTATTTTTCATGAAATACTCCCACAATAAACCTGACCGGTAATTTTCAATCATCACAATAATAGGTCCCTGATCGATGGCCAGGTAAGT
>JAUVKF010000065.1 GCA_030596395.1 Chlorobiota bacterium
ATGAAATTGTTTCGGACACCCTTGATCTTGATTGCGGGATTTATGTGGATATAAACGAAATACCCACGAGGGAAGAATATGAAAACCCGTTGAAGGTTTTTCCAAACCCGGCTAGTAACAATATTAAACTCAATATCACACCAGGTACAGGAAATACCATAAAAGTATTTGATACTTATGGAAGGGGAAAGATAGAATTCGCAATTCCTTCAACAAACGAATTAACTCTGGATGTTTCAGCATGGCCCAAAGGCCTGTACCTGTTTAGCTTGTTTGACCAGGGAAGCTTTGTAAAGTCGACAAAGGTAATTGTCAGATGACAGGCGGCCACATTGATTTTACCGAGCGCATAGCCTTGCCTGGTACACAAAAGGCGGCACGGATCTATCCTGATGACAGGCCACCCTTTGAAAATGAAATGGGTACTATGCTGCAACTGATGCCCAACCCGACAAAACACTATATAGTAATTGGTTACAACCTGGGTTCGGAAAAAGCACAGGGGATTATTTTGATGAGGGATGCAAAAGGTACATTAATCAAAAACCTAAGCCTTCAAAAACCGGTAAACCAAATTACGGTTGATCTAAATGGTATTCCTGCAGGTATGTATATCGTAAGCCTGTATGCCGGCAACAAACATATTGAATCAAAGCAGTTATCCATAATAAATTAAATTAAACTATCAACCTCATAGGGGGGTGAAGCCCCTCTATGATTAACTTTGCAAACATGAAATCCCTGAAAATATACTTGGCGTTATTTGTGGCAATGACCAACTATGTTTCCTTATTATCGCAAAACTGGCCCGTAATTATTGGCGATGACATATATACGACAAATTCATCTGTTATAGAAGATTATGACAAAGGATATCTTCTTTGTAACTGGAATTACCTGAATGCTTCATACACCAATTACGGCTGGCTTGTAAAAACTGATATAAACGGAAATATAAAATGGACAAAAACATTTGGCGATGGGGAATATGCCATGTATTTCTCCAAAGCAATGAGGGCTTTGGATAATGGAATACTAATAAGTGGTTCATCAGGCAAGTATGATAATATCTACAATCATGATCCTTTATTTATGACGTTAGATCAATGTGGTAATATTGAGTGGTGCACGGTTATACACGATGAAACCATAAGCTGGGATAACTATGGCACAGGTATAATAGAACTTGCAGATGGCAGTTCCATTGGAATGGTTCAATATTATGGTAATCAGGTTCAGGGTTACCGCATCAGCCTTGTTAAGCTAGACCCTTACGGGGAACCTTTATGGATACAGCACCTGGCACAGGATGACAGCACTGTTTACAACGAAGAAGGCTACGACCTTACACTAACCATGGATTCGAACTACCTTGTAGCAGGCCGCAGGAATGGCCCCCAACCCTATTTCATTATGTGCGATATGGAGGGTAACGAAGAATGGGCAATGGCTTGGAACGATACAGATATTGCCTGGGGAAACATAGACGAAGTAATAGAAAAGGGCAGCGGGATATTCTATGCGATAGGAGGTGGAATTAGCCCCGGTTATCCAGTAAATCCGATTTTATTTAAAATTGACAAGAATGGTAATGAATTATACCACAAAATAATTTTGGGTGATACTATAAACGGAGGTGGTGCCGGAACTATGGAAATTTTAGATGATACAACACTTGTGGTAGGCTACAACTGGGGTACTGATCCAAACCCGAATAATGGTTTTTCAGGAGTTGCCACAACCGACACACTTGGAAATATTATTGACAGGCGATTGCTTGTAGAGCAAGTTTTGGAACCCAGCAACATTATCAAAACCTTAGATGGCAAAATCGTGGTTACGGGACATTACTTTTTGGATGGCAACTGGGATGTTTACCTTTGGAAAATGAACAGTCAATTAGAAGACGACAGCCTTTACACCCAGCCCATGGTTTACGACAGCCTTTGCCCTGATGAAATTATTTCGGACACCATTGATTTGGATTGTGGACTGTATGTGGATATTAACGAAATACCCACGAGGGAGGAATACGAAAACCAGTTAAAAATTTACCCCAACCCGGCGAATAAACAAATACACCTTAAAGTAAAGCCCGTGCAGGGAAAAGTGGTTAAAATATTTAATGTTCGCGGACGGCAAATAACCGCATTAACTATACCCTCAATAGGGGATATAAGCGTGGATGTATCGTCTTGGCAAAAAGGGCTGTACCTGTTCAGGCTTTATGAAAAGGGGAAATTAATCCAGTCGGAGAAGGTGCTGATTGTGCGGTAAGCATTTTATGGTTTAATTGTTGGGCTGATTATTAAGTGCTTAAACATGAAAAGCAAATGATTTAATAGTTTGACAAAGTTTTATAAGAAATTATAGATTAACTGATGTTCAGTTCATTATAATATGGCACCTCCTTTAAAAAATTGTAAGTATTTGTTTCATAACCCATCCGGCAGCAATAATGTTTAAGGCCATTGCTGATGATCAGATATTTTACTTTCATTTTTAAATTGTAAACCGAAACCTGGTCGAATGTTTTTTGATTTAATTCAACTTTTGGTGATTTGAATTCTATCAATACTAATGGCATCCCCTTATTATCATATACAACGGCATCAAAACGTTTCTGCATTTTATTAATTGACAATCCTTTTTCAACACTGATTAATGAAGCCGGATAAGCTTTTTGATTGACGAGATAATGTAAGAAATGCTGCCTCACCCATTCTTCCGGTGTTAAAGCAACATACTTTTTACGAAAAACATCAAATACTTCTACTTTGTCAACAGCTGTCTTTCTTGTTTTTAGTTCAAACTCAGGTAGGTTTAATTGCATTTTTTAAAAATAGATAAAAACAATGAATCTGTGCTTTAGGCTGTAAACCCCTCCGGCCTGCGGCCACCTCCCCTTGCCAGGGGAGGAGTTTAGTTGTGTTATTTGTTAGCTTACCCAGTCTTGATTCTTGATTCTTGACTCCTGGTTCTTGTGTCAACCATCAAATTCAGTAAATTTGCACGCAAATATTCAATATGAAAGATAAACAAGACATCGTCTCCAATTGGCTTCCGCGATACACCGGGATGCCTCTTGAGAGTTTTGGTAAATACATACTACTTACAAATTTCAGTAAATACCTTGAGTTATTTGCATCGTGGAACAATGTTGAAATTAAAGACGTGAATGCCAATATGCCTGCAGCTACAGCCGGCGATATCACCATGATCAATTTTGGGATTGGAAGTTCCAATGCGGCCACAATTATGGATTTGCTAACCGGCATCCAACCTAAAGCCGTTTTGTTTTTAGGAAAATGTGGCGGATTAAAAAAGAAAAACCAGGTTGGCGACCTCATATTGCCCATTGCTGCCATTCGGGGTGATGGTACTTCCAACGATTATTTGCCTTCTGCTGTGCCTGCCTTACCTGCATTCAGTCTACAAAAAGCCATTTCAACCACTGTTCGCGATTTGGGCCTGGACTATTGGACCGGAACAGTTTATACCACCAATCGCCGGGTGTGGGAGCATGATGAAAAGTTTAAGAAATATTTGCGAAAAACAAGGAGTATGGCCATTGATATGGAAACAGCCACCATATTTACAGTTGGTTTCGCGAATGAAATTCCTACCGGCGCCTTGCTTCTGGTATCCGACCAACCCATGATCCCCGAAGGTGTTAAAACCCAGGAAAGCGATGAAGTAGTTAACCGTCACTTTGTTGAAGACCATATAAAAATTGGCGTGGAATCGCTAAATCAACTAATTGATATGCGTTTAACAGTTAAACATTTGAAATTTTAATTTTGGAATTCGACCAAATAATAAAAGACCTTCAAAACAAAATTTTTTCTCCCGTTTATTTTTTCCATGGTGAGGAACCTTACTTTATTGATTTGTTAACATCTTATATCGAACAAAACGCCCTGGATGAGACCGTTAAAGAGTTTAACCAGGCAGTTGTTTATGGAAGGGATGTTAGCCCGATGGATGTGATTGATCTTGCAAGAAGGTTCCCGATGATGGGAAACTACCAGGTGGTGATTGTAAAAGAGGCTCAGGGGATAAAGAATATTGAAGAACTGGAACTTTATCTTGATTCACTGATGGAAACGACCATTTTGGTGATCAGTTTTAAATACAAAAAAATTGATAAAAGAAAGGGATTCTACAAAAAGCTGTCAAAATCGAAAGAAGTTGTTGTGTTTAACTCACCTCGTATCCGCGATTTTGAAATACCAAAATGGATCGAGAAAACTGTTACTGATAAAGGTTATAGCATTCATCCCATTGCAGCCGGGCTTTTGTCGGAACACCTGGGAAACGACCTGAGCAAGATCATTAATGAACTGGAAAAATTAATGATCAACATTGATGCAGGGTCGCAAATTACCGAGGATGAAATTGAGCAACATATCGGGATCAGTAAAGACTTTAATATTTTTGAGTTTCAGAAAGCGCTATGGCAACGCAATGCACTGAAGGCTCATCGAATTGTCAATTATTTTGAAGCCAATCCTAAAGAAAATCCACTACAAATGGTATCGGTGTTACTTCATAATTATTTCATAAAAGTTTATCTGTATCACCATATCCGTGATATGGACGAAAGAAAAATCGCCGCTGAACTGGGGATTAACCCATTTTTTGTAAAAGAATACCAGCAGGCAGCACGTGTTTTCCCGCAGCGGAAAGTAAAATCAATCATATCGCAGATTAAAACTTTGGATTTAAAAAGCAAAGGCGTAGGCAGTACTGATGCCCAGAGTTATGGTGAGTTGAAAGAACTGGTATTCAGGATAATGAATTAATAATCGCTAAACGACTGTTTTTTCGCGGCTAAGTGTCGCTAAACGATTATTGGTCCAGCGACTACAAGGTCTCAGTATAAATACCTTCAATTACATCCCTGTATTTTTCCTCCAGTTTTTTCCGTCTGAGTTTTAGCGTTGGAGATAACAGGTTATTATCAACCGACCAATCATCGTTAAGTAAAACAAATTTCTTGATTTGTTCGGTTTGATCGAGTTTTGTATTCATTTCATCAATTTCGCGCTGTACCCTGTTTATAATAATCTCATTTTTAATTATTTTGTCAGGGCCTTCATACTTGTGCTTTTTTACCCTACACCATGATTTTACATGGTCAAAATCAGGAACGATCAAAGCCGAGGCGAAATTTTTCCCTTCACCAACTACCATTATGTTTTCGATAAATGGTGAAACTTTAAATTTTATCTCAATTACCTGCGGGGCAATATATTTACCGCCAGAAGTTTTAAAAATTTCTTTTTTACGATCGGTTATTTTCAGGTAGTTTCCTTCCATTTGCCCGATGTCGCCGGTTTTAAACCAACCATCTTTCGTGAATACCTCCTTGTCAAGATCGGGACGGTTGTAATATCCTTTCATCACACATGGCCCATTGGTGAGTATTTCACCATCTTCGGCGAATTTTACATCAACACCGGGTAATATCGGACCAACTGTTCCAATTTTAACACCTTCGGGGATAAATTGGCCAACGGCAATCACAGGTGATGTTTCCGTTAATCCATAACCTTCCATTATTTTTATTCCTGCTGCCCAAAATTGCCTTGCAAGGTCTTCCTGAAGGCTCGCTCCTCCACAAACTACAACATCAATGTTTCCGCCCAGCGCATCAATCCATTTTGAGAATACAAGTTTTCGGGCAACGGAGAGTTTGAAATTATACCAGGCCGATCGTTTTGCCCATGGCTCATATTGTGAGCCAATTGATAATGCCCAGTGAAAGATGATCTTTGAAATAAGCGGCAGGTCGCGGCCTTTGCTCATGATCTTTGCATAGGTCTTTTCCAGGATACGGGGAACTGCACAAAACATCTCAGGCTTCACTTCGCGAATCATTTCACCAATCAGTTCCAGGTTGTGGACATAGTATGTTTCAACACCTGCAAGTTGATACGTATAATTAATAACGCGTTCATACACATGGCATAAAGGCAGGAAACTCAATCCGGTTTTTACCGGGTTTTGGGCCAGGATGGCTGCCGAAGCCTTTGCATTAGTAATTATATTCTTATGAGATAACATTACACCTTTCGGTAGACCGGTTGTGCCTGAAGTATAGATAATAGAGTTTAAATCATCGGTATTAATTGATTTTTTTAGCTCGGTCAGTTCAGTTTTTCGGTTTGATTTTTGGCCAATTTCAAGCAATTCATCAAAAGATGGAATGTCTGCTTCAAAATCAATTCGGTAACTACCTTTGTAACCAGGTGATTTTTTCAGGATTGGCTCAATTCTGTCGTAAACTTCTTTGCTGGAGATCATTAAATGCTTTACGCCAGCATCTTCAAAAATAAACTCATAACTTTCATTTGAAATGGTCGGGTAAATCGGGATATGAATAGCACCGGTTTGTGCAATGGCCATATCAATAAAATTCCATTCGGGCGAGTTATGCAGTACTGTTGCAATTTTGTCGCCTTTCTGAATACCGATCTCCAGAAATGCAAGGCTTAACTCATCGCAAATCCGCACATAATCATCAGCAGAATAACTTTTCCATTTACCACTTCTTTTTTCTGAAAGGGCTTTTTTTAGGCCTTTAAACTCATTTCGATATGCATCCAGCAAATCAAAAATACGGGTGATGTTCTTGTCGCTCATAACCTGAAAATTGATTAATTATTGAAAATTTTATTGATCAATTGCGCATATTTTTTTTGCAATGTGGCTCTTTTCAATTTTAAATTAGCAGTGATTTCTCCAGAGTCGATAGTCCATTCGTGGTCGATGAGTTCGAATTTTTTTATTTTTTCAGTATTGCCAAATTGTTTATTAAAGCAATCGATTTCTTTTTTTATTCTGTTCCTGTATTCTTTATTGTTGATCATTTCTTCATCGGTGCTATATGGTACTCCTTTAATCTTGCACCACATTCTGAGGTGTTCAAAATCAGGCACGATCATAGCGGCTGCAAACTTCTGGTTTTCACCAACAACCATGATCTGATCTATAAATGGAGATTCCTTGATCTTATTCTCGATAAGAACCGGCGAAATATATTTGCCCATCGAAGTTTTAAAAATCTCCTTAAGCCTTCCGGTAATTTTTAGCATGCCGTCTTCATCAACTATACCCATATCCCCGGTGTGTAACCATCCATCAATAATCGCTTCCCGGGTCATTTCATCGTCCTTAAAATAGCCTTTCATAATGCTCGGGCCCCTGGCAAGTATTTCACCCTTTTCAGAGATTTTTACTTCAACATTTTTTAGGGGCGGGCCAACTGTACCAATTTTTCGTTGTTTGGGTACAAATGTATTTACTGCAATTACGGGTGATGATTCGGTCATTCCATAGCCCTCAACAACAGGTATTTGGGCTGCATTGTAAATTTGTGCCAGCCTTGGTTGCAGGGCTGCTCCTCCCGAAACAATCGACCGCATCTCGCCGCCAAATGCCTCACGCCACTTACTGAAAACCAATTTGTTTGCTAATTTAAGCTGGACATTGTAAAATATCCTGTTTGGGCGATCAAATTCATATTTTAATCCCAGGTTAACAGCCCAGAAAAATATCTGTTTTTTCAATCCTTTTAACCTTCTGCCTTTGGCGAGTATCTTATCGTAAACTTTTTCAAGAAGCCTGGGAACTGTTGTCATAAGATGTGGCTTCACCTCCTGGATATTATCCACAATCGTTCCCATATTTTCAGCATAATAAATGGAAACACCTTTATACTGAAGAACATAATTTACCATTCTTTCGTAAACATGGCATAGCGGAAGATAACTTAATGCCCTCGAAGTTTCGTCTACCGGAAATATCCACTGAGATGCTATAACATTGCTTAGAACATTATTATGAGTCAACATTACACCTTTTGGGTTGCCGGTGGTTCCTGAAGTGTAAATAAGCGTAGCCACATCATCTTTGTCAATGGAGTCGCGGATTTTATCAAGTTCTTTTCCTTTTTTTGACTTTTTCCCCTTTTCGGTTAAACTGCTGAGGTGGTCATGATTATCAATTTTATTAATGGTGAAAAGTTGATCCAGGTTGTCAATTTCAGGAAGTATATGTTCGATCTTGCGAAGCAATTCCTTGCCTGCAACAAAAACATATTTTACTTCAGCATGTTTTAGAATATACCTGTAATCTTCTTCACTAATTGTTGGATAGATGGGAACGTGAATGGCGCCGGTTTGCGAAATACCCATGTCGATAAAATTCCATTCAGGCCGGTTATTAGAAATGGTGGCAATTTTATCACCTTTCTTAACACCCAGTTCCATCAGGCCAAGGCTGATGTTGTCGGACATCTGGCGATATGCTTTCACATCATACTTTACCCATTCGCCATTTTCTTTACCTGCCAGAACATCATCTTTGGGTTTGAATGAATGCTCGTACCTCGATAATAAATCAAATATGCGTGTAACTTCCATTAAAATCAATTTGTTTTAAAGCAGGTAAAAATACTGTAAAATTTGAAATATTAATAAATAGCTATATATCAACAAGATGACGTGATTTTTAATTATATTTGAAATCTGCCTTTTCAGAAGTTGTATGCAAGGCAATAAAGACCGAAGAACATTGAAATTAACTGATTAGAAAATTGAAAAACGATATAAACAAAATATTAGCACTTATTGAAACTTACTGCAAGAAAAAATTAGTTTTTGCCGACCTGCAGATCAAAATATGCAAAAGAGTGCAATTTTACCAACCACAAATTAAGACTGCCGATTATGTCTAAACACGGAACAATACGAAGATATACACTTGAAATTGAAAAAATAAGAAGAGGGCAACTTCCGTCATTTGAAGAAATTAAAGACTATTTATTCGAACATGGTTTTGAAATTAGTTCAAGAACAATACAACGTGATATTGAACAAATCAGATTTGAATTTGGCCTTGAAATTAAATATAACAGAGACCAGAATGGCTATTTTATTGACTATGAGCATAGCATAAATATTGAATCGTTTTTCAGGTTTTTAGAAATAGTAAACACGGCTGAATTATTAACCGAAAGCTTAAGTGATAGTAAAGACGCATTAAAGTATATCTCATTTGATACCGGTGGCGGATTAAAAGGAATAGAAAATTTAAAACCATTATTAAAAGCGATAAAAGATAAAAGAAAAATCTCTTTTAATCATTTTAATTTCCACACTAACAAAACACGTAAATACTCACTAAAACCGTATCTGTTAAAAGAATATCAAAATAGATGGTATGTTGTAGGTATATTTGGGAACCTTAAAGAATTCCGAACTTTTGGTATAGACAGAATAGAAGAGTTAGAAGTAAAAGCTGAAACATTTGAAGTTGATAAAAAACTCAATCCGGTTGAGATGTTTGAAAACACAATTGGCCTGGTTTATTCGTTTAGTACATTACAGATTGTAATACTTTCATTTACACCAACACAAGGAAAGTACATCAAAACCCTACCTTTACACACATCGCAAAAAGTATTAATTGATAACGATACTGAATTCCGTATTTCTATTACAGTAATCCCAAATTATGAATTAACTCAATTGATTCTTAAACATGGTGACACTGTAACAGTTATTGAGCCTGAGTGGTTGGTGGATGAGATTAAGGGGGATTTAAAAAGAACTATTGAAAAATATAAGTAGTGCGACATGGTTTGACGCAAACATAATATAGATTTGTAATTTTATAAACGTAATAGATTTTATAATGTGGAAAATAAAACCTTATTTCAAATGACTCAAAAAATACAAAAATTAAAGAACAGAATTGTACGTGCTTACTTAAGCGAACCAAATGAACTATCTCATGAAGAAATAGAAAAAGAAATTTTTGCTATTGAAAATGAAATAGACTTATTGGATAGACAAAATCACGAAGATAACTACAATTATGAGGAATTTATGTCTGCCATTAGCGATCTTAGAAAAGCTGTGAGAAAAGTAAAAGTAGAGAAATTTATTTATGATGAAGAAATAGAATTGGATAGAATGTTCCCGAATAGGCATGATGAGGATTCGATGTTTGATCATTCAAATCTATAAATAGAAATATAAAAAAAACCTACCAATATATCATTTACAATTTAATACAGTGTTATGAATTATTATCACATGCAGTTACATCCAGATGATAAAAAAAATTATCCAGTTAAAATAACAATGGAACTTCTTTCAAAAGGATTTATTGGAATTGATATTGACCCAGATAAAGCAATCAAGATAGGTTGTAATAACAAGTCTTTTAATCTGTGGACGGAAGACGAGTTACTTAAGTTTGAGAAAGAAAATAAATATGGCAAATCACGTAATAAATGGAAATCACAAATAGAAACTTTTCGTAATCTTCGAACAGATGATATCGTTGTTGTAAGAAGTGGTAAAGATTTTGTTGCGTTGACAAAGATAGCTGGAGAATACATATTTAACCAAGACACAAATGATGGTATATGGTTCAGACATAGATATCCTATTAAAGTATTAGCAAAATATAGCGACTTTGAAGAAAGTTTTAGAATACCAAAGCCATATACAACAATTGAACCTTCAAAAAGCGGCAAGACATTCGTAGTTATAGCAAGAATCTATCAAATATATAAAGAAATGAATTCACTTAAAAAAGAAATTGATCTACTTGAATCAAACAAAAACCTTGTATTAACAGGAGCACCTGGAACAGGTAAAACATATCTGGCTAAAAAGATAGCGGAAAAAATGACAGGTAATAATCCAGATGAAACAAATGAACAATATGCTTTTGTACAATTTCATCCATCATATGATTATACTGATTTTGTTGAAGGCTTACGACCTAAAAAGGAAAAAGACAGTAAGGAGTTAGGCTTTGAATTGAGAAATGGAATTTTTAAAGAATTTTGTAAAAAAGCAAAAAGTAAACCTGAGCAAAATTTTGTTTTTATTATTGATGAAATAAACAGAGCAGAGATTTCAAAAGTTTTCGGAGAACTATTTTTTGCAATTGATCCCAGTTACCGAGGAGAGAAAGGAAAAGTGAAAACTCAATATGCAAATATGCAAACCAAAGAAACCTATTTCACAAACCTTAAAGATGATTTCTTTTATGTTCCTGAAAATGTTTACATAATTGCTACAATGAACGACATCGACAGAAGCGTTGAAAGTTTTGATTTTGCCATGAGAAGGAGATTTGCCTGGAAGGAAATTAAAGCAAGCGAAAGGGTTGGAATGATTGATGAAGAATTTAAAAAGGACGAAAAACTAAACGATAAAAAAATAATTCAAGAAGCAAAAGATAAATTAAAAAACTTGAATAAAGCAATTTACAATGAAGAAAGCAAGGAAGGTATAGAAGGTTTAAATAGCAGTTACCATATTGGCCCCGCCTACTATTTAAAAATTAAGAACTATGATGGTGATTTTAAAAAATTATGGGAGTATCACCTGGAAGGCCTGTTAAGAGAATATCTGCGTGGACTACCTGATGCTGTAAATAAAATTGAAGAACTGAATGATGCATACAATTCTTCTATAAAAGAATAGCCTGCTGATGTACAATATTTTTTGTAAAGATAATAATCTTGGGAAAAGCATTTCCGGCTGTTTTACAGGTGGTGAAGAAAAAATTGAAATTGAAAAATATAAAATAAATGACTTTCTTAAAGAAATTGGCAATAAAAAATTGCAAGATTTTAAAAATGTTCTGGTTTTTCCTGATAATTTTTTGACCAATAAAGACAAAATTAAGAATAAGTTTATTCTCTCTTTTTCGGAAAACGATATAATTACCACTCATAACATCATGGGATTTATTGGCATAAGTGATGTTAATTTAACCATAGGCTCCAGATTTGACAAGGACGAAGACAACCAATTCTTTTTACAATATATGCTTCAAAAGGTTTTTGCACTCAATCTCCTTAACCTTCAAACAACTGCTGGAAAAGAAAATCTTTGGGACTTTTTATTGTTTTATATATTCCCGTATTATTTAAACAAAGCTTTCAAACAAGGTGTTTTTAAAAAGTATGTCCGCAGGCAATACAATAATTCAAATGTAAAAGGAACCATTGATGTTGCCCGTCATATTCGTCAGAATATTCCATTTATGGGCAAAGTGGCATACAATACACGGGAATACAGTTACGATAATCCATTGTCACAATTGATAAGGCACACCATCGAATTCATAGAGGCAACAAGATTCCGGAATGCTTTATCTCAAAACACCGAAACTATTGATAATTTGAGGTTACTTAAACAATTGACGCCCTCTTATTCGTCAAGGGAAAGGCAAAAAGTTGTTTTGCAGAACCTTAGTGCAGTGAGACATCCTTATTTTACTGAATACGAACCACTACGCAAAATTTGTTTGCAAATTTTAAAATATCAGGGTCTGGCATTTCGCAAAAGCAGCGAGCGCGTTTACGGAGTATTGTTTGACGGTGCCTGGCTGTGGGAAGAGTATCTGAATGTTGTGTTCAAAGAACAAAACCTTGGTTTTACACATCCTGAAAATAATACGGGTAGAGAAAAAATTTATTTATTTGATAAGAATGAATATGATAACAAAAAAGGCAACAAAATAATGTACCCTGATTTTTATAGGCAAAACGAAATCGTTATTGATGCCAAGTACAAACATCTTGAAAGGAATAATTCCGAGGAAGTTCCCGGAGATTATTACCAAGTGATAACTTATATGTACCGGTTGAAATCAAGTACTGGGATATTGCTTTATCCAACAACGTCCCAAAACAATTGTGAGACAAAATTTAAAATGCATAAAGATAGTCTCGGAGGGAATGGATCGTCCTTTATTAAATATGGCTTGGCTATTCCACAGAATAAAGAAAAATTTGTCCAATTCAATTTGAAAATATCAGAAAGTGAAGAAAAGTTGACAAAAGATTTAAGAAATTTCAACAAAAAATTGGAAACAAATAAAACCTAAGTATTTAGCGAAATAATAATACATAGTAGTTTAAATTTAGATATTGAATCAAAATGACTTTCACATCAATAGACTTTGAAACAGCAATCCGACATCATATTTGTGCAGTTGGGATTGTTACAGTTGAAAACGGAAAGATAGCAGACGAATATCATTCTCTTATTCGTCCGCCAAATAACGAATACAACGGGCATAATATTCAAGTACATGGTATCACCGAAGAAGATACACAAAATACATTGGCATTTGACAAAGTCTATCCTGAAATAAAGAAACGTCTGCAAGGAAAAATAATAGTTGCCCATAACGAATCGTTTGACAGAAGTGTACTACAAAAAACAATGGCCGAAAACGGTTTTGATTATTCTGAACTCAAAATCTCTGAACGATGGGAATGTACAATGAGACTGTGCAGAGCTAACGATAAATATCCATCAGGCAAACTTGACGAATGTTGTACTATTGATAATATTGAATTAAAACATCATGAAGCACTTTCTGATGCACGTGCTTGTGCAGAGCTATATTTAAGAAGATAATTTTTGCTTCGACATACTTTGGCGAAGTACGACTTTACTTTTGTATCATAATATTTCAAAGCGTACTATTATGATAGACAATTCGGAAAAAGTAAAAAAAACATTTCTTAATAAACAGAACACCCTCGAAAAAGCAAGAAAAATTTTAAAAACAGAATTTATTGGCATCAATAAAATTATTGATGAAGTTATTGATAATGTAAGTTCTTGGTTCTTTTTATCGGATATCCAGGAAAAACCTGTAGTGATTAACCTTTGGGGCTTAACAGGAGTTGGGAAAACATCTTTAGTAAATCGCTTGGTTGAGTTAATTGATTTTGAAGATTCGTTTTACAGATTTGACCTTGGAGAGAAGGAAGGCAGTTTTTCTTTCAGAGATTCGTTAGATGATTTATGTGAGAATAACGACATATCACCTGTAATAATAGCTTTAGACGAAATACAACACAGCAGAACAGTTACCGGACCTTTCCGTCAAGAAGTAGAGAACGACAAAAATCGTATGATTTGGGAATTGGTGGATTCAGGCAGAATACAGTATGTGGAATGGAAACGAGGTTTGTGGTCTTTTGAAGATACAATTTATAAACTACTTCACTTAATAAAAGCTGGAGTTGAAGTTAGAAATGGTATTGTTGTAAAGAATGCTGAACTCTATTGTAAAGAAATGGATATTAATTTTGAAAAAGATGAAAAAGTATTATTTGTTCCAGAAAGTGAGTATGAAAGAATACTTGAATTTTCAGGAGAGTATTTAGGTTTGCATTTACAGAGAGATGTGGAAAAAATACTATTATCATATTCAGCCAATGACACAATAATATTCTTAAATAAAGTGCTGAAATTTGGGAAAAGGCCATTAGTTAAAAACTTTACAAAAGCCCTTATTTTTGTGCTTGGAAATCTTGATGAAGCCTATACAATGAGTAATAACTTTAGTGCAGATATTGATGCTGATGAATTTAATAAATTATCTAAAAGAATTACCGTACCACAAATAAAGAAAGCTCTACAAAATCGTTTTAGAAACGAACAAATTGCAAGATTAGGAAATATCCATATTATTTATCCAGCTTTAGATAAGAAGTCGTACACAAGAATCATTCAGAATGAACTGGAAAAATATGCAAAAAGTTTAACAGAAAAATTTAATCTTAATATTGAATTTGATAATTCTATTCTTGAAATTATTTATAGTGAAGGTGTTTATCCAACGCAAGGTGTACGCCCTATTTTTACATCTATTCATCAAGTATTAAAAAGTAAATTGAGTTTATTCCTTGCCGAAATTTATCTTAATTCAATTGATACGAACAAATTGCTTTTTTCTGTTAAATATAATATCTTAAAATGTTCATATTTAAATAAAGAGATTCAGGTTTATGAAAAGCAAGTTGAGATTATTACGACTCTTAATGATGTAAGAAAGAACAAAAAGGATGATATGCAGGCAATTACAGCTGTTCATGAAAGCGGTCATACTGTTTTATCAGTTGTACTACTAAAAACTATTCCTGATGTTGTTTATTCAATTACTTCAGATGCTGAAAACCAAGGTTTTGTTTATTCAAGTTTGGCATGGAAATATATATCAAGAAAGGAACTGATACCAAGAGCAGCAATGATGTTAGGCGGTTATGTTGCAGAAGAATTAATCTTTGGAAAAGAAAACCTTACTTCTGGAGCAGAAAGTGATATTAAGAAAGCCACTGAATTTTTATCAAAAATGTATAAAAATAGTGGTATGGGGTCTTTGCCGATATTATACAGTATTCCAATAAAAGAAAACAATGAAGCTTACAATAATTTTGAAGCTATAGAAAACGAAATTAAAAGTACTATTGAAGATGCTAAAAAACTTGCAGAACTGACACTGAAAAAGGAAAAAACATTATTGTTGGAATTGTCAGATTACCTGAGTGATAACAGAATGTTAAAAAAAGAGGAAATTCGTAAAATTGTTGAAAATAGGACTATTGAAAATATTAATTTTATTGAGAACGGAGAACATCTTTTTTACAGGAAACATTTGAAACAGCAAATACAAAAGAATGAAGTTTCGAAACCAATAATTCCACATTTTAATAATGTACTATCATTAAACAGTCTCTGAATATCAATCATTTTTATGTAAAGTTGTAGCATTAGCCTGGGCAGTGGGCATAATTAGCAGGTCGTTAATGTTAACATGCGGAGGTAAAGAAGCAATATAGTAAACAGCATCAGCAACATCCTCACCCTTCAGAGGTTCATAACCCTGGTAAACTTTTTCAGCTATTTCGGTATCGCCTTTAAACCTGACGAGTGAAAATTCTGTTTCAACCAATCCAGGAGCAACCTGGCTAACTTTAATGCCATGAGGTAGTAAATCAAGTCGCATACCTTTAGTGAGGGCATCTACAGCATGTTTGCTTGCGCAATATACATTGCCTTGTGGGTAAACTTCCTTACCTGCAATTGATCCAATGTTTATGATATGCCCTTTGCCTTGTTCAATCATCTTTGGGATAATTGCTTTTGAAATATATAATAATCCCTTAATATTGGTGTCGATCATTTGCTCCCAGTCTTCAACTGATCCTTCCTGAATTGGACTTAAACCTGCTGCAAGCCCTGCATTGTTGAGCAATATTTCAACTTTCCAGTCAGAAGGTATTTTAGCCACCGATTCATCAACCTCTTTTTTATCCCGGATGTCAAAAGATAAGGGCAAAACCTGTATTCCGTAGTTTTTTTTAAGCTTTTCAGCCAGTTCTTTCAGACGGCTTTCTCTCCGTCCTGTAATGATCAAATCATGATTACTTGCTGCAAATTTTTCAGCGCATGATTGTCCGATTCCTGATGTTGCGCCAGTAATTAGGGTTAATTTATTCATGTAATTGAATTTTTTCTTTATTTAGATTATGCGCCGAATTTACTCAGAAATAGGTTACCTTTAAAAGTTGCAGTTAATTCATCTTTTAGGGGCTCTTTTTCAAAAATCCCATAAACGGCTGATCCGCTTCCCGTCATGGAGGCATAGAATGCTCCTTTTTGGTAAAGTTGCTTTTTGATCACATTCAGCTCAGGGTACAATTCAAAGATGGGTTTTTCAAAATCATTAACTAATTCATCTTTCCAGGATTCACGTGCTTGTAAAACGATTTTTTTTATTGACTTTTCAGGGATTTCCGGTTTTATTATTGAATAAGCTTTGGCAGTTGAAACTTGAATATCCGGAATTACTAAAACAAGGTATTTACTTTTAAGAGATAATTTAACCGGAGAAGTGCTTTCGCCTCTTCCGGAAGCAAAGGCAGGTTTATTATCAACAAAAAAGGGACAATCACTACCAATTGTTGCTGCCAACTCCTTTAATCTGTTTGAGCTGAGGTTGAGTGAGAATTGTTGATCAATTGCTTTCAGAAAAAATGTTGCATCGGCAGATCCGCCTCCCAAACCGGAACTAGCAGGAATATTCTTGATCAAATGAATTTCAACAGGAGGAACTAAATATTCCTGATTCAGAAGCTGCCATGATTTAAACAATATATTTTGTTCCGGGGTTATTTGTAAAGGAATACCATACTGCATAATCCTGAATGTGTCTGCTGCTTTAAATTCAAGTACATCAAATAATGGTATCGGATAAAGGATAGATTCTATTTGATGAAATCCGTCATTTCTTCTGGCAATTACATTCAACCCAAGGCTTATTTTTGCATTTGGAAAACAGATCATCAACCCAAAGTTAAATGTTTCTGCATTCTTTTATATTTTTGGTTTTATTTTAAATACACATTTTTTATTATGACCCTTATTGATTCCGTCATACACTGGTTAATTAAAAAAAGGATTCATCAAATTGAACTTTTTAAAAAATACCCGCATGAAGTTCAGGAAGAGTTGTTTAAGAGACTTATTTACACGGCTAGGGATACTGAATGGGGAAATAAGTACGATTACAGAAGCATTAAATCTATTCAAAGTTTTACCGAAAGGGTTCCGATTAGCACCTATTCTGATTTGAGCCCAATCATCGAAAGGCTAAGAAGTGGTGAGCAAAACCTGTTATGGCCCGAAGAGGTTAAATGGTTTGCCAAATCTTCGGGCACAACTGCAGGAAAAAGCAAATTTATTCCGATGAGTGAATCGGCCATTGAGGAGTGTCATTATAAAGGTGGAAAAGATATCGTTTCGATTTATTTTAGCCTATATCCTGATTCGGGCATGTTCGAAGGAAAAAACCTTGTGATGGGTGGTAGCGGGGTAGTCCAGGAGGTCAGTAATACATCCTATTACGAAGGCGACTTGTCGGCAATTTTAATGCGCAACCTGCCTTTCTGGGCTCAGTTTCGGCGAACTCCTTCTATTGAGATTGCCTTGATGGATGAGTGGGAGAATAAACTTGAACTGATGGCTGAATCTACGCTGGATCATGATGTGCGCAGTATTTCAGGTGTTCCTTCATGGATGTTGGTACTGCTGAAAAAGATTCTGAAAAAATCCAAAAAAGAAAACCTGAAAGAAGTCTGGCCAAACCTCGAAGTGTTTTTCCATGGAGGCGTAAAATTTGACCCTTACCGCGAACAATACAATCATATCATACCTGATGAAAGTATGATCTATATGAATACCTATAATGCCTCCGAAGGGTTTTTTGGAATCCAGGATCAAAAAGATAATGATGATTTATTGTTGTTACTTGATTACGGGATTTACTATGAATTCCTGCCAATAAAAGAAATAGGCAAAGAAAACCCAGAAACAAAACAATTATATGAAGTTGAAAAGGGTGTGAACTACGCCATGATTATCAGTACCAACGCCGGATTGTGGCGCTATCAGATTGGCGATACCGTTACTTTTACTTCTACAAGTCCTTATCGTATGCAGATTACCGGACGTACAGTAAACTTTATAAATGTAGTTGGTGAAGAACTAATCATCGATAATGCTGAAAAAGCACTGGTTATCGCCTGCTCAAAAACAGGGGCGATTATCTCAGAGTACACTGCAGCTCCTTTGTTTCAAGAAGATAATATCGCTCACCAGTGGTTAATCGAATTTGAGAAATTACCGAAAGACCGGGATTTCTTTAACGATACATTTGATAATGCACTGAAATCCTTAAATTCCGATTATGAAGCCAAGCGTTATCAAAGCCTGGTTTTAAAACCACCAATAATAAAACATCTACCTGGTGGAACTTTTTATAGATGGATGAAAAAACGGGATAAGCTGGGTGGCCAAAATAAAGTCCCCCGCTTATCAAACAACAGGGAATATGTTGATGAGATACTCAATATGATCTAATTTTTTTCAGGAAAAATAGATGCGCACTGTTGATAACCTGTTATTGATTGAACAATAAAAACAATTAAATTCGTAAAAAAATTTTACTGATGCACATAGCAATTGCAGGAAATATCGGGTCGGGAAAAACAACCCTTACAAGGCTCTTAGCCAAACACTTCGGATGGAAACCACAGTATGAAGATGTAGAGAACAATCCATATTTGCATAGTTTTTACGAAGACATGCAGCGCTGGTCGTTTAACCTGCAGGTCTATTTCCTGAATTCCAGGTTCAGGCAGGTGGTTGAGATCAGGAAAAGTGGTAAGAACATTATCCAGGACCGTACTATTTATGAAGACGCCTATATTTTTGCACCTAATCTCCACTCGATGAATCTGATGTCAACACGTGATTTTGAGAACTATTCATCGTTATTCGAGTTGATGAGCTCGTTTCTGCAACCGCCCGATCTGTTAATTTATCTCAGGGCATCAGTATCAACACTGGTCGAACAAATCCAGAATAGAGGAAGAGAATATGAAGAATCCATCAGGCTCGATTACCTTAAATTGCTGAACACCAGGTATGAGGCATGGATTGAAAAATACTCACTCGGTAAATTATTGATCATTAATGTTGACAATACTGATTTTGGAGTCCCTGAAGACCTAAGTGTTGTTATTGATAAAATTAATGCTGAAGTACACGGCCTTTTCTAGTTCGCTTATAAATCATACTTCTGATATTTTATGAAAATTCTTGGCGTTATACCGACCAGATATGCTTCAACAAGGTTTCCCGGAAAACCATTGGCTGAGATCAATGGTAAAAGTATGATCAGGAGAGTGTATGAGCAGGCAAAAAAGGCCTCAACACTTTCGCGTGTTATTGTTGCAACGGATGATCTAAGAATTTTTCATCATATAGAAAAATTTGGTGGAGAAGTGATGATGACCTCGACAAAACATAAGAATGGTACTTCAAGGTGCCATGAGATATTGACAAAAATTGAGAAAACAAATCGCGGATCACAATACGATGTTGTTATCAATATTCAAGGAGATGAACCCTATATCAAGCCTTCACAAATTGATAAAATCTCAGGACTTTTTCAAAATGATGAAACCGAAATAGCAACACTGGTAAAAAAAATCGATTCATCGAATGAATTATTTGATCAGAATGTGGTTAAAGTTGTTTTTGATAACCATATGAAGGCCATGTATTTCAGTCGGCAGGCGATTCCGTTTTTAAGAGAAATGGATGAAATGCATTGGTTTGATCATCATGATTTTTACAAACACATAGGTATATATGGATTCAGGGCTGACGTACTGAAAGAATTAGTGAAGCTGAAAGCCGGTAAACATGAGATGGCTGAAAAACTTGAACAATTATGTTGGCTCGAAAATTCGTATCGCATTACAGTTGATCGTACAGATTTTGAGAGTATTGCGGTTGACACACCCGAAGATTTATCAAAATTTAATAACAAACATTGATTTAAAGCTGGCTATTCCCTAATTTAGCAGGTTCTGACAATCTTTAAAAAATGAATATTTCCAAGTATGTAGCTGAACTTTTATTTGACTTCGAATGCGTTGTCATTCCTGGCTTTGGTGGATTAATCGTCAACGACAAACCATCAACCGTGAACAGGATCAACCATCAGTTTAAACCTCCGTTTCGCAATATTCTGTTTAATACACACCTGAAAGCGAATGATGGCTTGCTGGTAAATCAAATTGCTGCATCCGAAGGAATTTCGTTCAAAGAAGCCTGCTCAAAAGTTGATCAATTTGTACTGTCTGTTGTTGAACAATTAAAAAATGGCGGTTCTTTTACTTTTGAAAATATAGGAACAATCCATTATGATAAGGAAGAAAATATTGTATTTGAACAGAACAACCAGGTAAACTATAATCCGCATTCATATGGGCTGACCGGCTTTGTTTCGCCTCCTGTAAAGCGTATTTCCGATGAAGAAAAATTAAGAAATATCATTATACCGCCAAAAGCCAAAACTACAAAGCCAGTTGACAGAAAACCTGACATTGTGGAGGAAAAAGGAGAGAAGAAAAGAAAATACAGGGCTGTATTTTTGGTTTTAGGCATCTTGATACTTTTGTTAAGCTTTGGGTGGGGAATTACCAATCCTGACAAGGTGAGGTTTTACTGGGAGAATACTGCTTCAGCGATAGCCTATATCTCGCCTGATTTTGTGCAAAGCAGCAAACAAAATGTGGTAAACGAAGCCCGGTATATTCCCCGTAAAATGATCGAGTCGGATAAAGAAATTTTAGCTAGAATTGAAAAAAGCAAGAAAATTGCAGAACATCAGCCGGTTGAGAATGATTTAGATACCGAGCCTCAACCTATTAAGAATATCATTGAAGAAGTTATTCCCCAACCAAAGGAAGAGGCTGTTGAAGACATCGTAATAAATCCGCCAAAAGTTGAGCCTTCAGGGCCTCTTTATTACATTATTGCCGGCTCATTTTCAAATGTTAAAAATGCTGAGCGATTGGTTAGCAACCTTAAATTAAAAGGTTTCAATGCACAAATTGCCGACACAAATTCGACCGGTATGTTTCGTGTTGCTTACACGGGTATAAAAAAACTGAGCGAAGCCAAAGAAAAATTATATGCCATCAGGCAGGATGACAATCCGGATGCCTGGTTAATTCGTAAATAAAATTCACAATTCATTTCACGGTGGGTGGTAAAAACAAATTGCAAAGGTTTGCTGAAAACATGACATTCAGCAATATGTTTCAACTTCAATACGAACAGGTAGTTGAAGGATTTGAGTATAAAGGTAAATGGAATAGGGGATTTTTTAGAAACAAAAACGATATAATCCTTGAGCTGGGTTGCGGAAAAGGAGAATACACAGTTGGTTTGGCTCGTCAACATAAAAATCAAAACTTTATCGGGGTAGATATTAAAGGTGCACGAATGTGGCGTGGCCTGAAAGCAGCACAGGAGGAAGGATTGAAAAACGTTGCATTTATTCGCACCAGAATCAATCTTATTGAGTATTATTTTGGGCCAAATGAGATTTCAGAAATCTGGATTACTTTTCCTGACCCGCAACCGCGAAAGTTAAAAATCAACAAACGACTTACATCACCATCATTTCTTGAAAGTTATTCCCGGTTTTTGAAACCTGGGGGCATCATACATTTAAAAACCGACAATATCCTTTTTTTTGAATACACATTGGATGTTATAAAAGAAGTGGGACATGAGTTGTTGTATTCAACCTATGATGTTTACAAAACTGAAAAAGACAATGAATTAACCAGGATTCAAACGTATTATGAGCAGATATGGCTGAATCATGGAACGAAGATCAAATACCTCAAATTCAAACTCAAAAGAAATGAATAAGCAGGAAGGCTTCTTTCAGCGGGTTTATGAGGTTGTAAAAAAAATCCCTTATGGCAGAGTAACATCTTATGGTGCCATTGCTGAATTCCTCGGAAGCAAAGGTTCGGCACGAATGGTTGGCTGGGCCATGAACAGCTCGCATTATTCGCCTGAAAATATTCCTGCTCACCGTGTCGTTAACCGAAATGGATTACTAACCGGCAAGCGGCATTTCGGTGGCCCGGATGTGATGAAAGAATTGCTTGAAAGCGAAGGACTTGTTGTTGAAGATGACAAAATTATGAATTTTGAAGAACGGTTTTGGAAGCCAGACTTGCCAATTGAATAACGTGATGGAAGCTATAG
Source organism: Chlorobiota bacterium (assembly GCA_030596395.1). GTDB lineage: Bacteria > Bacteroidota > Bacteroidia > Bacteroidales > F082 > JAADID01. The sequence goes on from JAUVKF010000065.1 coordinate 22,479, forward strand.
CCTACATTTAAAAACGATCACCGGGGCTTGTGATAGTGAGTTGTACACAATAGTGAAAACAATGCGATAAAATCCTGTAAAACAGGTGCTCATGTGAAGTTAGAACGAATAAAAAGAAAAAACCAGTTAGAAATTAGAAAAAGGGCCTTAAATCGAACAAAAATTAATAAGGAAAGAAACTGATTGATTTTGCAAAGGCCTCAATTAGTTGAATTTTAATAATTTTTATAATTCAATGTCGTTTAAAATCTATATTTTAAAGGCATTATTTTTATTTTTGCGCCATGAAACCTGATTTGGTGAGTGATAGCTTAGTTATAATACCTACATACAACGAAAAAGAAAACATCGAAAAAATCATCAGGGTTGTTTTTAACCTTGAAAAGGAATTTGATGTATTGATTGTTGAAGACAATAGCCCAGATGGCACAGCCAACATTGTTAAAGGCCTGATGACTGAATTTAAAAACAGGCTTTTTATCCTTGAGCGTAAAGGCAAACTAGGACTTGGTACAGCATATATTGCAGGCTTTAAATGGGCATTGGAACGTGATTATGAGTATATTACTGAAATGGATGCTGACTTTTCGCACAATCCCAATGATCTTTTGCATCTTTATGATGCCTGTGCCAATAAAGGTGCAGATGCTGCAATTGGTTCAAGGTATATTCAAGGTGTAAACGTTGTTAACTGGCCCATGGGCAGGGTATTGATGTCGTACTTTGCATCATCTTATGTTCGCATGGTAACCCGGCTTAAGATTATGGACACCACTGCCGGTTTTGTTTGCTGGAAGCGAAAAGTACTCGAAACAATAGACCTGGATAAGATAAAATTTGTGGGATATGCTTTCCAGATCGAGATGAAATATACCGCAGTCAAACTTGGTTTTAATGTTACCGAAGTTCCCATCATATTTACAGATCGCAC
>JAUVKF010000028.1 GCA_030596395.1 Chlorobiota bacterium
GCTCATATTTAGTACTTCACCCGCCATAAACTATATACATTGTTGTATGCCAGTGCTTTCTTCTTCCGTGTGTCGGGGCAGCCATACTCTTTGGCAAGTTTTGGCTCGTGCGGTTGGCTTTTCGAGCGACTTGGCAATGTGTATGGATGCTTAGAGTTGATATTAAATTTCTATTTGGGTATTCAGAGAATTGATTCATTATTTATTCTTTTTAGTACATTTCTTACTTCATAGTCTGGAGGTAAAGGTTTAAACTCTTTTTTATTATGAGTAATATCAAATGTCTTTCTTTGAAATTCTCGGATTCGTTTTAAATCAATTTCAGCAATTAGTATTGCGTCATTAATACCCCCTTTTAATCGCAATAAATCAAGTCGTGCTGACTCTACTGGTTGAGTTAAACGTGAATCTCCAAATTGGCTTGTATTTACTTGTGCTATGTAACAGTGCAGATCACGGGAACAAGATTCAACTATATTAGAGAAGTAGTTTGTATCCTTATTCCATTCTACACCAACCAATAAATCCAATTTACTTTTGAATAAGCTTCTATGCCAAACGTTGGCTAATTCAAAGCAATAGTAAGGGCTAAAGTATAAGTTCCGCCAGTTAAAAATGTCATATCTGTATTCTTTAGGTTTAGCAATTTTAAAATGATTGCCTTTGATTAAAGACTCTTCAATATGAGCATAATGGTTTTTTAGTCTAAATACTACTACAGCATCACTTACTCCGTCTACTTCAACTGGTAAAATTGTTACAATGAAATTAAAAACTGTGTTTTTAATCTTGACGTGTTCTAATCCAGTAATGGTCAGAACTTGATTTCGTTCAGCGTATTTTACAACACTTGACAGAAGATTTATTGGTATAAAAAACTCTGGAAATAGCAATATGTCACTTTTATCTAATCGCACTTTTTTTACGATTTTAGCTAGTTTATCATACCGCTCTGAACCAAGGTTTGGAGTCCCCCTCATACTATCCAAAATATTGCTCTCTTCAACTTTTGTGTTGGCAAAAGCAATTTTGAACTTTTTAGAAGAACATTTTTTGTTATTTACAGTAATCTCCTGAATATTGACAATAGGACTATTCTTTTTAACATCAATTTTTCTTGTATAAAACTTATTTCTAAACCCATCATCATCTAATTCGTATTTAGCTATATGATTTCCATTTATTTGTGTGAATCGTTCGAATGCCTCATCTAAATAAAATGAATTTTTCTTTGTCCTTTTTGAGTTACTAACACCAAATATATCAGTTTCAATTTTATTATTGGTTTCTGTTTCTTTCTTTCTATGATATGAACTGATTGTTTCATTTGCAACAGACAAACAACATTCCCAAAACTTCACTCTGCGAGGTGATTGTTCTGCTAGGTTTTGATCTATTTTGTAGTTTTTAAAATCTAAATTTATAGAAGTAAGGTCTTTTAAAACACCTTTTTTTGAAGCCACTGTATACGTCAGTAATGGGTGGATTACATAATGATGCCGCAACATATTTGATTGACGAAATCTACGAACCCAAAAAGAATCAGGTTTTGTAGGTTCAAACCTTCCAAATAAAAATGTCCAATTACTATTCTTTAATTCATTTAGTTTGAATTCAAAGTTTCGGGCTACTTTCTTTGTTTTGGCTAGAAAATCAAGGTTTAAAGAAAGTGATATTTCATGCGAAACATCTAAGTAATTGACGAGTGTATCTTTTAACTGATCTTTTGAAACAGAAGTGTTATTAATGCTGTGTTCAACTTTATCAATTTGATCAAAACAATGAAGAAAGAACTCAACGTAATGTTTAGCTTTTTTATTGACAAGTAATAGTGTGAGGATTCGCTCCCAGAGTCTGTAAAAGCTAAGACATGTTTCACCTTTAAAAAAGTTGATGATTTGTTCACTTTCCTCATCAGAAAGATGATTTTCATGTCTTAATGCGCTAAATATTTTATTAGAAAGGAAAACAGTAAGTCCATATCTATTCTCTTTATAATCTTTTAACGTTCTTATTTTCCCTTCTGAGCCCTCGTAATGAAGATGGTAAGCACTAGAGGTGAAAGATAAGTTGCTTTCGTTTTCTTCTGGGAAGTCTCTAAACTCACTAGTTCTTTCATCTAATTCTTGTTTCAATCTATCTATTACTAAATGCGATTCATTAGAATTAAAGAAATGCATTAAAGATTTTTCACTTTGACAAAAAAGCGAATCATATCCTTCTATAAAAAATGCTTTCTGTGAATTATCCTTATCAGATAAAGGAAAAAAAGATGGAGCTAAAACTAAATCGATTATGGGATGGAAAGTTTCTAAAACAAACTTTTCAAGTGATGAAGGAGATAAATCAAAATAAGGAGTTAAGTCTAATCTTATTTTTTTATTGAATTCTTTTTCTTTAAAACCAGGCTTTGGGTCAGCAATAACAAATATTAAGTCATCCACATAACGTCCGTAATATGCTGGTTTTATATTATTTACAATTCTTTCGTCAAACTCTTGTAAATAATGATTTGCTAGTACGTAAGAAGATACTAATCCTATAGGTAGTGCGACTTTGTCTAAATTACCCTCGTCATCTAACAATTCATTATAAAAAGGGTAAGGGCTTTTATATGTTTTAGATAATAATTCTGAATATTGATCATGTATGCACAAAAATATCTCTTTCAAATTATAGAATCCATGCAATATTTTGTGTTTTCTACCATCAAATAATTCTTTACGCTTTATTCGAACTGAGCTGAAATAATCTTTAATGTCAAGGTTTAGAAAAGCAACGTTTTTACCTTTTTTTAAAATAGCCTCTGCAACTTCAACTGCTTCGTCTCTCCATTTTTGATATTGATTGAAATAAGGCTTAAAAAGTCCTGACCCCTGAACAATAGCTGATTTATCTTGATTGAGTAATAAACGATTACCTAAACATTCAGGTTTTAATTCCTTATCTTGTAATACACCATGTTTGATTATCCATAAAACCGAAATAATGTGAAGTTCAATAGGAGCATTAATAAATGGAGTGACTCTTTCTACCTCATATTTATCTTTGATTCTTTCGTTACTAATAAAATTATTCTCTTCTTTTCGATTTTCAATCTTTTTAGGGTAAAAATCTATATCTATATCTTTCAGAATAGCGTTGAAGAATTCAGAGTTTTTATGAAAATTATTAAGCTCATGGGCGATTCTCTCAAATTTTTCTTTTAATGAAAAGCGTATTTTGTATGAAAAGATATCTCCACCGATATTATAATGTGAGCTCGGGTTTTTAAACAAGAAATCTTTGCCAATACTCGTTTCAAATTCTACTAACTGTCTTCTGAGCAATAAATCCGTGTTATCATAGTATATATAGGATTTCAGTTTTATATATGCAACCTCAATATCTTCTTTCGTGAATTCCATATTATTTCATTTTAATCTTTTCTGTTTTTTCTATCACTAAAGCGTTGGCTAAAAAATAGCTCTTTTGGTTTTTTCAGCGTTTGCCTGTGTGTAGGCAAAAACCAAATGTGCTATTTGTGCGTTGGCTTTTTTTAGCATGGCATACAACTCCTTATATGCGTACCAAAGGTACCGAATAACAATCACATCACCCTGGTCAAAGCAATGTTTTATTTTTTCCAGAAGTTAAGTTGTTACAGGCAAAGTTTTTTTAAAACTGCTGTGTGTTGCGGATAGAGTTTAACCAATTCTTTAAAGTCACCCATCTCAAAATCGTCAAAATCAAAACCGGGGGATACATTACATCCAACCAGGGTGAATTCACCGAGCGATTTGGCTGCAAACCAATTTCCTTTTTCAACTGTAATTTGCGGTTGCGATTCTTTTTCAGAATTTTTGCCCAGCACCTTTCTTATTAAAACACCTGCACTATCAATGATAAATAGCTCAAGCTCATCGCCATCATGGAAATACCAGGTTTCATCGGATTTGATACGGTGAAAAGCGGATATTTCATCCTGTTGCAATAAAAAGTAAATGGAAGTTGAGAACACCCTGTCAGCTGCATATCTTTCGGGCAGGTTTGATCTTTCAATTAATTCATCGGAACGGTAAACTTCCTTAAAATGGCCTCCTTCGGGATGGGGTTTTAATCCGAGGTGATCGATCCAGTATCCGGCTTTATTGTGCATCCTGAAAGTTTTCGCGGCTGCGTTTTTCGTTGAATACATAGATCAAACGGAGAGTGATCACATTGTTGTACTGGTTACGAATCTCAGGTTCTACATTTGGAACATTACTAGGAAACTCCCTGGTTCGAATCTTAACCATACTGTACTGATACCTTAGGTTTACTTTCAGGGCTTCCCATATCCTGAATCGAATGTCAGCTAAAATTGAAAAGTCGTTTTTACTATAAGGCCCGTTACTAACTGTTGTACTTTCAACCTTTCTACCATGTTCATATTCCTTCACCCCTACAAGCCTACCCCACGAAAGACCTGCACCGACAGTTATTATTTCTTTATCGGTAAACATAACCAATACCGGGACTTCAACATAGTTTAACCTGAGTTTGTATTCTCCTGTTGTAACCTGACCTGTACTGTCAGTTTCGTTGTATTGTGGTTTCTGACTGGATCCTTTTTGACTGAACAGTGTTTCGAGTGATACATCCCATTTTCCTTTTTTACCGAATGGGATCATAACACCGGCCCCAACATTAGCCCCGAATTTATGAAATCCAAAAACCTCATCACCATCAACCTGCGTAAGGTTCAGGCCAACGATGGCCTCTCCTTTAATGATCTGTGCCTTTAGCTGAAGTCCTGAAAAGAGGAATATTAGAATGATCAGGTATGTGGGTTTAAAACTTTTCATGCAGTACGCAGTTCAATTGCTGAACGCAAAATTAGGGTTTAAATTGCAATAAGACCCAGCCACTCCCAGGGAGGATGATTGCAGGTATTATTGATATTATATCGATGATATCCAATGGTTCTAATCACTTACACCAATCAATGTCAGGCCAATTCGTTTTCGGGCTACATCAACTTCCAGAACTTTAACCATCAGTTGTTGGTTCAGCTTGAGGTATTCGGCAGGATCGCTGACAAATTCTTCAGCAATCTGACTTTTATGGATCAAACCCGACTCGTGTACTCCCAGATCAACAAAAGCTCCAAATGCAGTGATATTGGTTACAATAGCCGGCAGGATCATTCCCGGCCTGATATCTTCAATTCGTTTTATGCTTTTATCGAATTCAAAGAGTTTTACATCCCCCCTGGGATCGCGCCCCGGTTTTTCAAACTCTGATAAAATATCATTTATGGTTGGCAATCCAATTTCATCATTTGTAAAGTCCTCTGCGTTAATAAGGGATTTTAACTGCTTGTTTCCAATTAGCTCATCAATGGACAGATGTGCCTTTTTTGACATCTGTTTCACAACCTGATAATTCTCAGGATGTACTGCGCTAGCATCAAGGGGGTTGGTTCCGTTTTTAATGCGTAAAAATCCGGCTGACTGCTCAAAGGCTTTGCTACCCAGTCCTTTTACTTTTTTTAACTCCTCACGGTTTTTGAAATCACCTTTGCTAGTTCGATCTTGTACAATTTGTTCTGCCAGTTTGGGTCCGATGCCTGAAACATAACTCAATAATGCCGAACTGGCTGTGTTTAGCTCAACCCCAACATTGTTTACGCACAATTCAACGGTTGTCTGAAGGCTTTCATGCAAAAGTTTTTGATTCACATCGTGCTGGTACTGGCCAACACCTATTGCTTTCGGATCAATCTTCACCAATTCAGCCAGTGGGTCCATCAGACGTCTTCCAATGGAAACTGCACCGCGAACTGTTACATCATAATCAGGAAATTCTTTTCGGGCAATGGCGGAAGCTGAATAAACCGAGGCCCCGCTTTCATTTACCATCACAGCAGTGAGATCGCGGTCGAACCTGATCCTTTTTATCATCTCCTCAGTTTCCCTTCCGGCAGTTCCGTTGCCTATCGCGATGGCTTCAATATGGTAGGCATTTACCAGTGATTTGATTTTTTTGACTGCCATGGCTGTTTCCCGCTGTGGCGGATGCGGAAAAATTGTATCGTTGTTCTGTAAATTACCGCTCTTATCCAGGCACACTATTTTACATCCAGTTCGAAAACCCGGATCAATAGCAAGCACATTTTTCTGTCCCATCGGCGGACTCAACAGCAGTTGCCTGAGGTTTTCCGAAAATACCTTAACCGCCGATTCATCAGCTTTTTGCTTTAATGCTGATCGCAACTCCGTTTCCAGCGAAGGGAATAACAATCGTTTAACTGCATCAGTAACGGCAAGTTTCTTTTGCTCGGAAGCCTCATTGGTTCCTTTAACGATAAAACGTTCTACATTACTGATTGCATTTTCTATATCCGGTACTATTTTTACTTTCAAAAATCCTTCTCCTTCACCCCTGAACATGGCCAGGATACGATGTGAAGGCGCCCGTGAAGCTTTTTCCTGCCAATCGAAATAACTCTCAAATTTCTCCCCCACTTCCTCTTTTCCCTTTGCAACTTTCGATTGAATAACAGCTTCGTTTTGAAACATCTTTCTCAGGCTGTTTCGTGTTGATCCGCGTTCATTAATCCATTCTGCGATAATATCCCTTGCACCCTGCAGGGCTTCTTCCTCGTTGGTTGCTTTTGTTTTTGGCGAAATAAAATTTCTTAGCAGTGATGAAAGGGAAGTAACATTTTCCGACATGATCATCTTTGCCAGCGGTTCCAGACCCTTTTCAATGGCGATACTTGCCCGGGTTTTTCGTTTTGGTTTATAAGGCAAATAGATATCCTCGACCTGGCTGATTGTATCGGCTTCTTTAATCCTTTGCCTTAACTCTTCTGTTACAAGTTCCTGCTCTTCAAGACTTTTAATTACTACCGCTTTTCGCTCTTCAAGTTGAATATTTTGCCTGGCAAGTTTTTGAATCTCTATGATTTGAATATCACTCAGGCCACCGGTTTTCTCTTTACGGTATCTTGCAATAAAAGGGATGGTCGCTCCTTCTTCGATGAGCTGTAAGGTATTTTGTATTTGCCATTGCGGGAGGCCAATTGCCTGGGCAACAGAACGGGCTAAATCGATCATGCTAATTTGTACGAAATTATAAAGAAACTATTTGAGCTATCTGACAAGAGTAACAATGCCGCGTTTTTTCACAACTAGTTGTTCCTGGACATCGCTTGCAAAGCTTGTTAAAACTACCGACCACACATATGTCCCTCCCTGCACCAATTCACCTTTTTGGGTTCCATCCCAGCCTTCATCAGGATTTTTAGTTTCGAAGATCATCTGTCCCCAGCGGTTATATATTTGCAGTAGATATGACTCCAGTGTTGATATATTACCAATTACTCTGAATTCCTGGTTAAGCAAGATCGGGCTATTCGGGTTAAAAGCCGTTGGAAATGCTACGTCAGCATATTGTATATATACTCTGTCCGAGTTACGGCAACAGTTTGAATCAACCACAGTTACTGTATATAAGCCTTCCCTGGTAACATTATAAAAACGGTCAGTTGATCCTCCGGGAGTCCAGTAATACGAATCATAATCCCCCGCATCAAGTTGTACTGAAGAGTTTGGCAGGATGAAAATGGTATCTGCACCGCCACCCAGGTCAACAAAAGGCAGCGCATGTATTCTGACCGGTTCGGTAAAATTATAATCATTGCCATCGAATGTTTCGGTCAGTTCAACATTGTAATCGCCAGGCTCACTAAACACAAAGCTTGGTGCTAACATATCATTCGAAATTTGCTGTCCGTCAGAGTCGTTAAATTGCCAGTCTGTATCATCAATGTTTGCCCTGTTGGTTATATTAAACCATGTGGTATCCTGATGGCACTGTTCATAATAAGTAAAATGCGGAATATCCAAAAACGACGTCACAAAGTTTGGTAAACCGATTAACCCTTCAGACGTGTTCAGGTCAAATCCATCGTTTGCTGAATGATCAAGCTGGTTGTAATTACATGCTGCCTGCGGGCGATCAGGGTTAAATACCACACCCAAATTATGCTTACCCAACACACCACGTCTAAATTTCGTTAAATAAATTTTTCCGTCCGGGGCCAATTGTATTGCACCCATCAAGCTGTCGGCCGCACCAAATTGATTTACATCAAATTGATGAACTACATAGGGTGAGGCAAATGGGTCAGAAGCGTTTAAATCGAGCTGGTACAGATAATTTGTGCCATTGCCCAGCGGGGAAGTTGAAATATAAAGTTTTGAATTATCAGGTGAGAACTCAAGGCCAAAAGGATAAATAAAGGTACCCGGACCGCTGGTTTTCATATTACTGACCTGTCCGGTGGCAGTATTAAAATTAAATATTTCAGCCACTCCAATTTCGGGTATTAACAAAGCCAGTTTACTGCCATCAGGCGAAGTTTTCATATAACCTGCAGCATTATTCTCATTACCCTGGTGTACAGTTCCAAGATTGCTGACCACAGGCGTTGTTACCAGTCCTGTATCACTAACAAGGTAAGCATAGAATGAGTTGCCCTTATTTGGACCAAAACCGTGGGTAACAACCCAGTATTCATTTCCATTATCATGCAAAACACCAGTTATTTTTTGGGTATTTTCAGTTAATAGCAGATTATTTTTACTGATTATCTCTCCATAACCAACATTCGTCATATCAATGATACTATAATTGATCCCATCAGTAAAAAAGTTTGGAATATACATATCAACGGTAAAAAGATAATACTGTTTACTGTTGCCAGGATGAGGGACTATAAGTGATGATTGTGTAGCAAAATTATTGCCTTTCAGGCTATCACCATTTTGCATCACATAAATTCCCTTATTCCAAACCTTCAATCCATTGGTGAAAAACAATAAATTCCCATTGCCATCTGAAATTGAGGCAGATCCATTGGGTAGTGAATAATTAGTAGTGGGATTGTTCTCGGGTGGAGCAATGTTAAACATCATTCTTGAACGATTTCCAAAAACCCACTCATCAGCCTCGTGCGGACGTTTATAATTACAATCGTTTTGAGGAAGCGCCTGAATAAGCACAGAGAGAAGAAAAAGTAATAAAAAGGTTCTCGAAACCAGCCGTTTTTCTAACATCCCGCAAATGTAAAAGAAATCCAATTAATTCCCAACGCTAATTTTTAACAAGTTTAAGTGTATAAACCTGTTCATCAGCTTTAAGCCAGATCATGTATATGCCTTTTGATAAATTACTGATATCTATCGGGTTTCTCCAATCATCAGTCTTGTCGGTTTCAAACCTTTTTTCAAAAATAGGTCTTCCTTCAAGCGTAAGCATTTTTATTTCCAGAATATTGACATCGTCATCCATATTCAGGAAGAATATACCCTGGTTAGGGTTGGGGTGTATTGTGACAGGTCGTTCAACAACGGGTTCTTCATCTATTCCAATTGCGCAAAGGTTAAAGTCGAATATTAGTGTAATATTATCAGTATTTACACATGTTGTAATAGGATTGGTAACCGTTACAACATAATCTTGAATATCAAACCAGTTACCGTTGGTTTTAGCTACAACATAACGGCCGGCCCATGAATTTGACCATAGATATTCCATTACCGGTGGATTATTTTCATTCCCTGCGTCTAAAAGCACTGTATCACGAACACACACAAGAATTGTGTCCACACCATACAGCTCATATCCCTCAGGCATTAATTTAACCACAGGCAGTGGATTTACAGGAACGATAAGGTGTGTGGAATAGCTGTTAAATCCATCATCGACTTCAACAAAATATGTGGTTGTTTCGGTAGGACTAACGTCAATGATCTCACCGTTGGCGGACCAACCAGGATCAATGTTATTTGTCCAGGTAAAGCTGTAGTTTTCGCTGCCACCGGATGGATTGGCGGTAATCGTTGTTGATCCTCCTATACATATTTCTATGGGATCTGCCTGGGGATAAGCAGAAAGTTCCGCACCGGTAGCGTTGATTAGCACGCTGGACGGTATGCTCTGGCATAAGTTGTCATCTGTTATTACCAGCGTATAATTCTGAGGCCCACCTAAAATAACAGTAAGCGGATCTTCAATGTTATTCGATCCATTGATCATTATAGCCGGCTCCCAGAGAAAAATATAGGGTGCTGTTCCACTACTGGCAGTCCCATCTAATGTTGTTGATGTACCAATAAGAATTTCCTGATAAGGACCTGCATCGCCAATTGGTTTTTGATAGACAGTTATCGTTATCTGATCAGTAATTGTAGAATATCCATCGTATATTTCAATAAAATATGTAGTAGTAATATCAGGGAAAACTGTAGGATTGGAAATATTAGATGTAAATCCTGGAGGGTCTGATGTCCATGAATAAGTATAATTACCACTACCACCGCTGGTTACTGCTGAAAGGTCCGAATGATTACTTTCACATACTGCCGTTGGATCAGCAGTGGTTGTCACATTCATTTCGCCGCCAACAATGGTTACCAGTACTTCGTCAGAAGCCTGGCATCCTGTATTATTATCTGTAACGTGCATGGTAAACTCAGTCGTCTCAATTAAAGTAATTGTAGTTGGATCTTCTTCCGTTGGATCTATTAATTTTTCTGCCGGTTCCCAACTAAAATCAAAGGTACCGGAACCACCTTCCACAGTACCATTGAGCTGGGTTGAAGTTAAAAACGGTATATCAATATCTTCACCAGCGTCAGCAGTTGGTGAATTAAGATCAAGGGTGAAGCCAAGGGTTTGAGAACTTGCATTGTTTCCACATAAATCCTGGATAAAATTCAAGAAATCTAACTCAAGTGAGTAATCTCCACTCTCATAAAAAGGGGGATCGAAGGTAATGGTAAAGGTTATTTCCATTGCTCCCCCTAATTCACATGCTTCACCTGATACGGTTAAAACTTCATAAGGTCCGCCGGGCCCATCAAGGCCAAAATCGCTTGCCTGAACTGTATTACACAAAACTTTTTCGGTGAAATCGAAGGTGAGGCTGTTGCTTCCACATTGTACATCTTCATTATAAACCACCTCCAGCGCAGGCGCAACATCATCATAAATTTCCGCTGTGGATATTGTAAAATCAAGTGTATAACCGAATTGGGTGCTGGAATAGTTACTGATGTTTATAACATAGGTTTCTCCAGCTAATACAGGTATCTTGGCATTATATGGTGAACCCGAAGCTCCCTGGCAATTTGAACTGGAATTACCATTTGGGCCGGTAACGCCTGATGTACCAGACCAATTACAACTGACCTGCATTTGACCAACATGATTATAAATATCCTGACACTTGTAATCGTTCAGGCTATAAACTGCCCAGTCATAATCATCGGCATTATTATTAGGTGTGATATTAAATCCTAAAAGGCCTCCTGTTTGGACAGTAAAAATATACCATACATCATTTTTTTCACCATTTTGCATACAATTGGTAGGGCAACCCGGGCCCAGGGGGATTTCGTTCGGATAGTTACCTGTTCCTACATAAGAATTCGGTTGAATGTAAATTTCCTGGCAAACGGGTATTGCACCGAGGCAGTCCTGATCAGTGGGCACCTGTGCCGATAAAGTAGTGGTAAGCAGAACTGCAAATACCGAAAGAAGATACTTTAGCATAATAGAGGATTTTATCATCCTGTTACAGCATTAATTATTGAATCAACCTCATTTCCGTAAGTGGAAATTACTTTGAATTATTCTCTATTTTTACCCCGTAATTAATGCTTTTACAAAATTAATATCAGTTGGGCAAAGATACAGCAAATTAACTTTTAATTATTAACAGTATCTGGTACATAATTCTTGCAGGTTTTGCAAATCTATTTTCCAACCTTTATTTTATACCCAATCTGAAAAAATAAGTTTTACCGGAGTGTTGATTTAACAATTCTACTTGCAATTGCCGTGGCCTGTTGATCAAGATGAAAAGTAGTATGATTGCTCAACTTAAACCTCGTTTTAACATCTTCCATAAATTTTGACCTTACAGTTATGAGTATCGGGCAAGGTGCTGATTTAACTAATTTTAAAAACGAACCGGCCCAGAGCTTTCCTTGCAATTCAAACATCCCTATTTCATCGATCACTATAAAATCAGTTTCCATGTCAGCAGCATGAAGAAGCAATTGTTCGCCAAACTTTATTGCTTCATCATCAAAATTAAACCTCCCGATTTTAACATATCGCTCATTATATCCACTCTGGCAGAGTAATCTTTTTTCATTGGTCTTTATATCAACAATGTCAAAACCCGAGCGCAAACCATCCGACCAACGACCTGGGGCGATAAAACCACTCACCTTGTAATTTTTCTTCTTTAGTATATCAATAACTTGTGTGAGCTTTGTGGTTTTTCCTTCTCCCTGTTCCCCGGTAATTATGAAAATTTTACTTGCATTCATCAGTACAAAAATAAGCAGAGAAGCAGATATTCCTAATTTTGTGACATGCAATGGTCAACCAATAAATTATCTGATCATAAAAAGCTTTATGCAGAGGAATTATATCCGCTTTATGATAAAGCCGAGGCAGATACTTTTGTTAATATACTGATCAAGAGTTTTTTCGGGCTTTCAAGAGCTGATTTGGTTGTAGACCCGGATTACCGCTTGTCCGAATCGGAAATGCTAAAACTTCATTTTGCAGTAAAAGACCTTAAAAAATTCAAACCTATTCAATACATCATTAAAAAAATTGACTTCTTGAATACCAGGATCATGGTCAATGAATCGGTATTGATACCCAGGCCCGAAACGGAAGAACTGGCTGAGCTGATCATTAAAAAGGAAAAACAACCCGGTCTTAGAATACTGGATATCGGAACCGGTAGCGGATGTATTGCAATTGCCTTAACGAAAAACCTGGATGAAGCATCTGTATTCGGCATTGATATTTCAAAAGAAGCCCTGAACCTGGCTAGCAAAAATGCTTTTATCAACGAGGTGCTGCTTCATTTTGTTCAACTTAACATTCTGGATCCTAAACCCTTTCCCGATTTTCAGGATCTTGATCTCATTGTCAGTAACCCACCTTATGTAACATTGGCGGAGAAAGCTGCAATGAAAGAAAATGTGCTTCGGTATGAACCCCATGAAGCCTTATTTGTGGACAATGATGACCCTTTACTTTTTTACAAGGCCATACTTTATTTCGCCACTGAACATCTGGTAAAGGGAGGAAGAATTTATTTTGAGATCAATGAAAAGTATGGGAAAGAGGTTTGTACGTTAATGTCCAGGAGTATGTTCAATAATGTTGTTTTGCACAAAGATATTAATGGTAAAGACCGGTTTGTGAGTAGTATCAAGTTTTAACTCACCCCCTCCCCCTCTCTGATTGCAATCAGAGAGGGGGATTTAATTTACTATATCGTAATGAGATTACTTGTTCTGTGGAAAAAGTTCTGCTAAAAAAGTTTTTGCCAGCTTATAAATCCCCGGATTATTTGATTCACGAGGCCCGGCAATATTCAGTATTCCAATTTCATGATTTATTAGCCAGTCCCTTACAATCCTGGCGTCAAAATCAGATTCAAAATCCATAAGGAAATATTGCTTATTCAATTCCTCAGCACAATCCAGGGTGAATAGTGTTCCGATATCCATTTCATGTTTAAACAAAATCAATGTACCATCACTATCCATCACATTCAACTTTGTTCGTTCGGTATAATCATCAGTTGCAGTTTCAATGAACGGATATTTTTCAGGGATGATTCCATCTTCAGCACGACGGCCTTTCGGGCACCAGCCACCGCACTCAAAACCACACTCTATTGCAAAGTCAAGGGCAGCCCGGTCAACGCCTGACTGCCCTCCACTAATGATTTTCATGATTCTACTCTTCTGTATTTCCGCTTTTATAATTAGCGAAATCCCTTTGTGACTTATACAAGTTAACAACATGTAGAGCAAGATTTTTCATTTCAGTAATAATATTCAGGAACAAAATGGTATTGCGTGTACCAACCTCACCGTTTTTCACTCTCTTAATTTGTTGCTTCCTGATTTTATCAACATAGGAGAAAAATTCCTGTTGTATTTCTATTACCATTTCCTGCGAATCAAACTCACCCAATTCCATATTATTGGTAATGGCATTAATCAATTTTGTGAAATATGCCTTTAATTGCCTCATTTCTTCAATTTGCTCTGCAATTAGTGGCTTATGATTATTGTTAATATGTTCATAAGAAGGGTTCACAACAAAGGAAATACTATGTAATGATTCACGCATATAATCCAGCACCTGAATAAAATAGTACGCTGTATCATCAGTGTCCTCCTTTATTTTGTCGACAATCAACCTGATATTATTTTTTAAATACTTTGTTTTGGCCGTCATTTTATCGATACTTTTCTGAGCTTTCCTCAGCTCTTTAAGATCTTCCATTTCAAGACCATGAATTGTTCGATCAAATTCGACAACTACTTTCTTCAGGTTTTTGACAATTGTGTTTGTCGCTTTCTGGGCAATATCTTCTTCCAGAAACTCTTTCACATCCTGTGTATCTTCTTCTTTTTCTTCAATAACTTTTTTATGAAGGATTTGTGTGCGATAGATAACTATTCCCACTATAATTGTTAATGCTACGACCGCGTAAATTTCACCATAGTAAAGTATAAAAGCTACTACGAGCGCGGCAGAGAATGCGATAAGGGCCGTTAGAAACCATCCCCCGATTACCGAGAAAACGCCCGTGACCCTGTATACAGCACTTTCCCTACCCCAGGCTTTGTCAGATAAAGAAGTTCCCATTGCCACCATAAATGTAACATAAGTTGTTGACAGAGGGAGTTTATAAGATGTTGCATATGCAATCAGAATACTGGCCACTGTTAAATTAACAGAAGCACGAACCAAATCAAAATGTGGAGCATTATCAGATTTACTGATATCAGCATTTCTTAGTTGAACAAATCGATTGTTGATGGAATCATTCACTGATTTTGGTAATACTTTATCAGCTCCAATGCTAATGCTTCTTGCTATTCTAACAACAACTCTTGCCAAACCTGTAGAACTGAATCTTTCATAACCTACATCCTGACGCGCTAAATTTATTTCAGTTTCAGTAACTGATCGAGCTTTTTTTGAGGTCCATAAGGTAACAACCATAATTATCCCTGCAATTAGCAGATATAATGTTGGTGTTTTAACTTTACCAGTTAAATCTGTCATAAGGAAAGCAGTAGGATCACTGATTCCACTTGCAACAAAAGATTTAAACGCTTCAAAACCGGCAAGCGGAACGCCAATAAAGTTGACAAGGTCGTTTCCGGCAAAAGCCATTGCCAATGCAAACGTACCAACCAAAACAATCAATCGAAGGATATTAAACTTTGAAATCCAACTTACTATTTGCAAAACAACTGTCCAGAATACAAAACTGATTAGTAAAATCGACCATGTATTTACTTTGATCATCTCTTTTACCTCATCCGACATAAAAGATGCACCCTTTGCCCCTTTAATTAAGATAAAATAAGTTATAGCAGTAATAGCAATACCTCCCCAAATCGCTCCAAAATATTTTAATGTTTTATCATATTTAAATGTAAATACCAACCTGGTTAAAAATTGCACCAAAGCACCAATTAAAAATGCAATGGCCACCGACATCAATATACCAGCGATTATTAGCAATGCTGTACTGGTATTTATGTATTCACTAATCATTAAAGAATCGGAATCGGAATAACTTTTTATTATAGCCATTCCGACTGCAGCACCCAGTAATTCAAATACGATGGAAACTGTTGTTGATGTTGGCATCCCAAAAGTATTGAATGCATCCAGAAGCAGTACGTCTGTTATCATCACGGCCAGAAAAATGACCATGATCTCATTAAAATAGAAGAACTGCGGATGAAATATACTTTTTCGGGCAACTTCCATCATACCACTCGAAAATGTTGCACCAAATAAAATACCCAGCGAAGCAATCACCATTATTGTTCTGAACGAGGCAGCCCGGGAACCAATTGCTGAATTTAAAAAATTTACGGCATCGTTACTTACACCAACTACAAGGTCGGATGCAGCCAGTAAAAAAAGAATGACTACAAATACTAAATAAATAGTTTCCACTATATTACAGAATTTAGGTTAAAAGCGTAAAAAAAAAGAAAAAGGCTTTTTAAAAGCATTTCCAATGTTAAGAAATTGTTAAGGATTAACTTTATCAAATGTAGGCTTCATACCCAGGTTATACATAATGAAGCTGTACATATCCGTTGATTCTTCAATTTGCTTGGCTGTCGGTTTACCGGCACCATGCCCGGCTTTTGATTCAATTCTTGCCAACACCGGGTATTTTCCACCATCATTCTCCTGTAATGTTGCCATAAATTTGAAAGTATGCGCCGGTACAACCCTGTCGTCATGATCCGCAGTAATTGCCATTGTTGCCGGGTAATCTACACCTTTTTTTATGTTGTGTAATGGGGAATATCCATACAGGTAATTAAACAATTCTTCACTGTCGGCACTGGTACCATAATCACTTGCCCATGCCCAACCGATTGTGAAATTCTGATACCTCAGCATATCCATTACCCCAACTATCGGAATGGCAACCTTGAATAAATCCGGTTCCTGTGTCATGCATGCACCAACCAGCAGGCCGCCGTTGGAGCCGCCGATAATGGCAAGTTTTTCAGAAGAAGTGTATTTGTTGCTGATCAACCATTTAGCAGCATATATAAAGTCATCAAATACATTTTGTTTTTCCATTTTCATGCCTGCTTCGTGCCATTCTTCGCCGTACTCTCCACCACCCCGAAGGTTAACCATTACATAAACACCACCCTGTTCAAGGAAGGCAGCGCGGCTGATGCTGAAACTTGGTGTTAAGCTGATGTTAAAGCCACCATATCCATATAAAAGCGTAGGATTTTCACCATTTAACTCAATGCCTTTTTTATTGATTATAAACATAGGCACTTTGGTACTATCCTTACTTTCGTAAAATACCTGTTTGGTTTCGTAAGCATCAGGATCGAAATCTACTTCTGATGTTTTATAAACTTCTGATTTTCCGGTTTCGATATCGAATTTATATACGCTGGAAGGAAATGTGAAGGATGTAAACCCGTAGAAAGCAGTCTTTTCTTTTTTCTTTCCATTAAACCCAAACAAAGTACCAATGGCAGGCAATTTCAGTTCACTAAGGAAATTGCCTTCAAGATCGTAAAAATAGGCTCTGCTGCTGGCATCCTCAAGGTATTCGGCAAATAACTGATTACCATAAATGCCAACACTTTTAAGCACGTTTTCTTTTTCTGCAAGAAAAGTTTTCCAATTATCCTGACTGGGATGTTTAAAATCTACCAGCACTAACTTTCCTTTAGGCGCGTCCTGGTTGGTTTTTATAAGTATCTTGTGATTGATGTGATCGATTACATAATAATCATAATCGAATCCATCAGCAATTTTTACAAATTTAAGTTTATTTACATTTTTAGCTTTCGCGATATACAAAGCATTTCCGCTGGTGCTTTCCGACTCGCTGATCATTACATATTTTTGATCTTCTGTTAAATAAGCATAGAAATTGCGTAGCGGATGCTTTTTGTCCTGGAAAATGATTTTATCCTCACTTTGTGGTGTTCCCAGTTTGTGGTAATAGACTTTATGAAATTGGTTTTGACCCGAAAGTTCATCGCCTTCTTTGGGTGCATCGTAGGCTGAATAGAAAAATCCGTCTCCTTTCCATGAAACACCGGAGAATTTAACCCAGTTGATGTGATCATCCAGCATTTTACGGTTTTCAATTTCCATTACAAATATTTCATTCCAGTCGGAGCCACCACTGGCAGTACTGTATGCAAGGTATTTCCCACTTTTGGTGATGCTCAAACTGGCCAGGGCCACAGTACCATCTTCAGATAATTTATTTGGATCAAGCAATACTTCGGGTTTATCATCAAGAGTGTTTTGTATGTACATAACACTTTGATTTTGGATACCGTCGTTTTTTAAAAAAAAATATTTCCCGCCACGCTTGAACGGAACACCATATTTCGGGTAATTCCATATTTCGGTTAAGCGCTTGTTCAGATCATCCCTGAAGGGAATTTTAGATAAATACTCATTTGTTATAACATTTTGCGCTTTTACCCATTCCGCAGTCTCTTCTGAATTGTCATCTTCAAGCCAGCGATAAGGATCAGCCACTTCATGTCCGAAATAAATATCTACAGTATCTACTTTTGCGGTTACAGGATATTCGATGTTGCAGCGTTTTTCATGGTTACAACTTGTCATTAAAAAAATAAAAATTGCGATTAAAAGAATACTATTTGATTTCATATCATTTGGAATTTTGGAATCCATAAAAGTAGGAAAATAATCAAGAGGCTGTTTGGAATTTATCCTTCAGTTTTCTTATGTGTCTTTTTAGCCATCTCATCGTTATCCGTCAGCTGACGGATGCCTCGATCTGACAAAAAATACATCATAATAAATTCCAAAAACAAAATCCAAGCAGTCTCTAAGTAGAATGATTCCAAAAAAACCAATAAGTACCGTTCAATTGCGAACGGAGTGTAACGAAGTGCGGCAATCCCCTATAACAAGTCGTTGTTCCAGCTCAGGAGATTCTTTCAGTCGTGCCTCCTTCGGAATTAAACGTGAGTTGTTTTATATCGTTAAATATGAATTAACCAAATAATCCTACATTTGTGTTTATGGCCAGGATATATTTAATAGGTTTTATGGGTGCCGGTAAAAGCACTGCTGGAAGGAAACTAGCCAGAATATTCGAATATAAACACCTTGACCTGGATGATGTGTTTGAAAAAAAATACAAAATCAATATATCGCAATTTTTCAACAAATACAATGAATCGTTGTTCAGACGCCTTGAGTTAAAGTTACTGGAAACCACGTTTGAAATGGACAACGTAGTAATCTCGACCGGAGGTGGAACCCCCTGTTTTTTCGACAGCATTGATAAAATGAATAAACATGGAATAACGGTTTACCTTGAAATGCCCGTCGGTGCATTAGTTAACCGACTCCAGAACGCAAAAAAGCCCCGGCCACTCGTCAAAAACAAAACAACTAATTCGTTAAATGAATTCATCACCCGAGTACTTGACGAAAGAAGTTCATCTTATCAAAAGGCTCATCTTAAGATAAATGCAGTGGATATTGATATTGAAGAGTTGGGAAATAAAATCCGTAAAATCATGAATGATGTCGTATGAAGGTGTAAAATTTCAATTGGTTCGCGCCGGAGATCAACCTCCTGAGCACACATGGCTTGATGAATTACAAAAATGGTGTGTCATATTTCATGAAGAAGAAATGGCTCCTTATTACAGTGGCGGATCACATGGCAACCTGAGTTTTCGGAAAAAACCGGGCAGCAATTCTTTTTTTATTACTGCAGCAAATAACAGCTTAAAAGAGTCAACTTCAAATGATAAGTTTTACGAAGTTTCAAAAGTAGATCAGGATGAAGCTGTTGTCTATGCTTCGGGCTCAGTTGAAAAGGAACCATCATCAGAAACAATGCTGCACGATGCGATTTATAAAAACAGGCCAGAGGTAATGGCCATATTGCATGGACATTGTGAAGCAATTACTAAAAATGCACCAAAAGCAGGAATTATTTCAACACATGAATTTGTAGAATCAGGCACACACAAGATTATTGACAGTGTGATGGAAGTGCTTGGTGATCATAATTTTATTGAAATCAAAGATCATGGTTTTTTATCGATAGGCAAAACCATTGAAGAGGCTGGAGAGTTGGCCTTGCAAATGCGGGATAAGTGTTTGAAATACTAATTGTTCTGGTCAGCGTTTTCAAAATTGCAGGTCTTGCGCAACCCCTAATCCAATTATGAGGCTTTTCAGCATTATTCAATTTCTAAACAAGCAATATCAGAAAACTCCGTATTGTTTAAAAACCGCTTAATCGTTTCAAAATTTGTCTTCAGTAATTGTAAGATATCACTTGTTGTTAAGTTTCCGGTTCGTAACCAGATTATTTTGGGAGGGAAACCATTTATAAGACTGATATCATAAAAATCCGAATCAAAAGTTACAATTGCATAGTTGTTATCCCGTGCATATTGCCAAATATCTAAATCATCACGATCATTTAAACCAATATGGCTTACTTGTTTACATTCAGAAAAATCAGCAGGCAATTTTTTGATAATTCGATAAGAGATATTTTGATCAAACAGTAATTTCATCAGGCATACTGCAATTTGTGTTCTCTATCAGCTGCGTACGCTAAACAAGCTTTGATATCATCTGTTGTTAATTCAGGAAAATCACTAATTATTTCAGAGGTAGTCATCCCGGCAGCTAACCAGCCCAGCACATCGTAAACAGTTATCCTTGTTTCCCTTACACAAGGTTTACCAAACCTCTTGTTGGGGTTGCGCTTTATTATTTTCCGGTAATTAATCATACGCTTTAAAGAATTGCTATAATTTTTACAAATATAATTGTTTTATATCAAAGGTGCTATTTCCCATTTACCGGGCTTGTAACCATTACCTGCCGGGTAGCCTCGTTCCCGGCAGGTCGAATAATAAGTCCGAATCTTTACTCTTCTTGGCAACAGTAAATACCAACCCGCCGGGAGTTAAAATAATAACCCCAGTTGACCTGGCAGGTCGAAGTACCTGATTCATTTTTTCAACCCGCCGGGAGTGAATCCACCCGTCGGGTTGGGTTTCTAAGTAATTATATCCATTAAAATTACTGCTTGATAAACTTTTGGGATGCAACTCTTTTCCCTGTCCTCAATTCGATAAGAGATATTTTGATCAAACAGTAATCTCATCAGGCATACTGCAATTTGTGTTCTCTATCATCTGCAAAACCTCAAAAACCTGTCATTCTGATCAGTTAGTTGCCAGAGAAGAATCCTTACGTTCTGAATATTAACTATATATCAATTTTCCAAAATACTTATTTCGACCTGGCAGATCTGGCATTAGTTCATATATTTTGAAAACAAGGTCCAGCCATCTGCCCAATTCCCAACCGGATTGAATGCTCCTTTGTAATTTACCTCCTCAAACCATCCATCAGCCGGATATGGTGCTAAGTTTTCTGAAACGTTGTTTGTTGGAATAATCTGGAACGTTAAACCATCCAACATAAATCCAGGGTCGGAGATTACATTTTGTGCATCCGTAAAATAGACTGATAATTCTGCATTGGCATCATTGATTTCCTGCTCGCTAATACCTTCTCCAGCCATAACCCCTAAAATCGGAAAGAAGTTAATCGAATAGAAAATATTATTTTTTATGGTAAGATCATTGTTTTTAAAACGATCGAAACTACATTCGGTTTTCAACAACTCAATATCAATTCCATAAGCCTGATGATAAAAAATGGAATTGGCATAATGCCCACCCGAATTTGCCCGAAAACTTATAATCCGTTTTCCATATCCCGAAGACAGGCCCACATAAGAAACATTGAATATTTCGGGTATTGAGTAAGGTTGATTAGATGCAGTATTGTAACCCCCATCGTGTTCTCCGAGTTTGTCACCTTTTCCAAAACCCTGAACTGCAACCCAAAACTGACCTTTACCGCTGTAACCCAAATCATAATCAAATGAGTCGTCTCCACAAAAAGCAACAATGATATTCTTGAGTTGTGCTTTACCACCAAATATTTCAACACCATCATCTTTATTGGCAAATACTTCAACAAACTCTATTGTAGTATTGCTGCCAACTGCTCCCAGTGTCAGGCCATTGATTTCGTTTCCTTCGCCTATATCTGTTCCTCCATGCCGGATGGAAACATATCTGATTATTCCCGAGTCATCTTCATCATTATTTCCACCGTAAAGTCCACGGTTTTCTGATTCAGGAATACCTTCGATTTGTTTTTCGCCTTCGTCAGTATTGACTATTGCTTTTCCGAGAATAATAACCCCACCCCACAATCCTTCTTCGAGGTCACCAACCGATCCGTCCAAATTATCATTTTCAGAAGTAAAGATTATAGGATGTTCTTCTGTACCTTCTGCCATTATTTTTCCTCCCCTTGCCACAATAAGTGCTGAGGCATTTGTTCCCTGACCGCTTTTCCCTTTGATTACCGTGCCGGGTTCAATGGTTAAGGTCTGCCCTTCATTAACAAAAACGAATCCATCAAGTATGTAAAAGTTGTTTGCTGTCCATGTAGTTGTTCCGGTTCCGGTTCCTGAATCTTTAACTGTAATAACCTGGTGTTCAATCCCTGATGTTGAAATTGACCGTATTTCAGCGGCATTCATCGCCCTGCCATCTTTGTTAAAAATGCTGTTTGCATCTGCCGGGGTAACTGAGATCACTTCATCTCCATTGGCATCCTGGTCGAACACCACGCGAATACTGGCACTTTTCTGCCCTGCCGTATGTGTAACAACATAGTTGATCAATTTCCCAATCCCACCGGAACTACCGACTACAAAACTTTGTTCATTTAAATCACCACTCATCGCCGCTGAACGATAAACACCCTGGTTAAATTCAACCACAACATCAAATGTGGGTCCTTGTCCCGAAATAGAAATGCCTGTCATCTCGGGGTTTAGTGGTTCGGGATCGTTCTTTTCTTTACATCCGCTTTCCAACAAAAAGAAAACCATGATGATAACAATTGAAGGAAAAACTAATAATCTACGATGCATCATAAATGATTTTTTAAGTTGTTACACAGTATTTTGTAAAATTACTCTCCGGTTTCACAAATTAACTGATAAACCATATTAATTAATTGTTAATAATTATTCCTCTAACCTTCGTTGTAGCAATACCACATTTTCAACATGGTGCGTTTGCGGAAACATATCAACGGGTTGTACTTTTATTACGTCATATTTCTCATTCAACAATCCGATATCCCTTGCCTGCGTTGCAGGATTACAACTAACATAAACGATTTTAGGTGGTTCTGTTTTTAGTAGTTGATCAATAACTTTACTATGCATACCTGCCCTTGGCGGATCAGTAATTACTACATCAGGTTTTCCATACTGGTCAACAAATGATTCATTCAATAATTTGGCAAGGTCACCTGAATGGAATTCAACATTTGAAATGTTATTTAAGTCTGCATTTTTCCGGGCACCGATCACAGCTTCTTCCACATACTCGATGCCGATAACCTTTTTTACTGAACGAGCCATAAATAACGCGATGGTTCCGGTTCCGGTGTAAAGATCATAAACCAATTCATCACCTGTAAAGCCGGCAAAATCAAAGGCAGCCTGGTAAAGCTTCTGCGCCTGCTCCGGGTTAGTTTGGTAAAATGATTTTGGGCCAACCTTGAATTTTAATGAAGTTTGATCGGCTATTGCCGGTTTCATCTCCTCAAGTAAATAATCTTTGCCATTGAATAACTGCACATCAAGATCAAAAATCGTATCATTTTTCTTTTCATTAACGACATACATCAGCGAAGTGATCTGAGGAAATTTGTCTTGTAAAAAACTTAGCAAATTGTTGATTTTTTCTTTCTCATATTTGCTGAAAACAACAATTACCATCAAATCGCCGGTTGAAGAGTTTCGAATGATCAGGTTCCTGAGCAATCCTTCCCATGCCCTGACATTGTAAAATGAATAGCCATTTTTTACGGCGAAATCCTTAACTGCAATCCTGATATCGTTTGACGGATCATTTTGTAAATAGCAATGTTCGATATCCAATATTTTATCAAACATTCCGGGTAAATGAAAGCCAAGGCCCTCCAGATTTTCGGGGCCACCCTCTTCTTTGGATGGATCAAAATCAGTTAACCACCTTCGATTTGAAAAAGTAAACTCCAGTTTATTTCGGTAATAATACTGGTCTTCAGCACCGATGATGGTATTTATTTCAGGATAAGGCACTTTTGCAATTCGATCAAGTGCATCTTTTACCTGTTTTTGTTTGAAATGTAGCTGTTGGCGATAATCGAGATGCTGCCATTTGCATCCTCCACACAAACCAAAGTGAGTACATTCCGGCTCTATTCTTAGATCCGATCTTTCATGAATATTCGTGATTTTTGCTTCGTAATACGACCTTCTTTTTTTAAACACCTGTGCATCTATCACATCACCCGGCGCAGCAAATGGTACGAAAACAACCCTTTCGTTCCAGCGGCCGAGGGCTTTACCTTCTGACCCTGCATCAGTAATTTCAAGTTTTTCTATTAAAGGAAGTGGTTTTTTTCGTCGTGCCATCAGATAATAATTGGAGGGCAAAAATATGGTATTTCGTTTAACATTTCCAGAAGTAAAACAGTTGGATATTGGTGCCGGATAACGATTGATCTTTATGATGGTCTTGTTCATGATTGGCTGGGAAACAGGAAACCTTTCTCAACCGCTGAAAGCTAAAGCCCATTCAGCGGGTTACCAAGTCCGCTGGACCGGCACCTTTTAAAATGCAATCTGGAATCGTACCATTGCGATATTTGCATTTCCGGTTTCGAATACATCGGAATAAATATAGTTGAACATAAACCGTGTTGCAGGATTAAGATACCAGTTCAAACCGACAGTAAAATCGGTCATAGCACCGCCATTTAAATCCTGGTCATTTAAGTCAATATTTGAGAACCGCAAAGCAAGTTCCCATGCGCCGGCACCACCTTTACCCAGGTTTTTTTTAGGTGTTATCCTATCGTAGGAAGCTTTTGAGGAACTGTAGTTTCTGTGCTCTCCGGTAATAAACCAGCTAAAGCTTCCATAATAAGCGTAATAATTGTAAAGATCAAATTGTGCTGATGACGACGATGTAGGCTTCACCCGGGCTAACATAATTTCACCCTGAACAGCGAACCTGCCGGAAACGAAAGAAAGTTCTCCACCAAAAACATCCGCCCGGTTGACAGCATCTATTTTAAGGTTGACATATTTGGGAGCGAGGTGCGCTTCGGGTCTTTCAGCTAATATGAATTCTTCATTATTCTGGAATTGGTTTTCATATGCAATTCCCAGATGTAAAATTGTATAACGTCCCTCAGGACTATATACCGGAAGTCCTGTTACCCTGGCAGTCATCCGATATTGATTTCCAAGATATTTTCCAACACTTCCTGAAGGGAAGAAATATCCGGCAAACCACGCAAAACGCTTGTTGAAATGTTTATTGTGTATCATTAATCCAAGATCGCGCTCAGGAGTAAAGGCGTTCGTCAAACCTCTTTCCATGAACAAAACATACTTGGAGCTTGTCTGCATCTCAAGCCCAAAAGGTTGCTTAAAGTGGCCGACTCTGAAATTACCAATCCAGGGAATTTTTGTCACTTCGATATAGGTGTCTTTTACACCGGCATCTCCATTGGAGAAATCAAATTGTAATTTGAATTTGATGTTTCCGTAAAGTGTTCCTGAAGTATACCAGCGTAATCGCCTGAACTCGGCTCCATTCTGTGCTTCAAATTCATCTGATAATAAAGCATTCTGGTTTATCCCAAAAAGATCAAACTGGATTCTTCCACCAAATTTAAATTTGAATTTCCCATCGGAGCTTTTTATTTCAGCTCCCTGGTTCCATCTAACCTCCCATTTGGGTTTGTCAGTGTTTTGGCAATGAAGCAATGAGGTTATTGAAAACAGGAAAATAGCCAACGAATAAAAAAATTTCATTTGTCTAATCAAGATTTGCGAATTTATGATTTCCATAGATTTATTTACATTTTGTTTATAAATCTTGTACTTCTTCCCAACAACTTTTCATCCCGATAATTCAAAGACATTGTTTTCCTACCTTTGTAAAAAAGTGTAAGCCGATGAAAATCTTTTCTACTGAACAAATCAGGGAAGCTGATAGCTATACCATTACAAACGAACCCATTGCATCCACAGATTTGATGGAAAGAGCTGCCACACAGTTGTATCGATGGGTAAAAAAGAAGGTAGATAAGACACATAATATCAGAATATTTGTTGGTCTGGGAAATAATGGTGGTGATGGCCTTGTTCTGGCGAGGTTGCTTTTAAGAAAATCGTACGATGTAAATGTTTATGTGATCAGGTATTCTGAAAAAACATCTTCTGACTTCGACATTAATTATAAGCGTTTAACGGATTTGAAGGAATCAGTCATTATTAATCTGACAGCAAAGAAAGATTTACCTGAAATACATGAAGATGACATTGTAATTGATGCCATTTTCGGATCAGGCCTGGCAAGGCCAGTTTCAGGGTTTATTGCAGATGTTATCAACCATCTTAATCAATCAGAAGCTGTAAAAATTGCTATTGATGTTCCTTCGGGCATGTTTGCCGACAGTTATTCAAACCCTAAAGAAGGGGCAATTGTACGTGCTGATTATACCCTGAGTATTCAGCTTCCTAAGCTCGCTTTTCTGATGCCTGAAAATGATCAGTTTGTTGGGCATTGGGAAATACTTGACATTGGGCTCTCATCAGAATTTATTAATAAAACATCTACTGATCATTTCCTGATGCAAAAGCGTGACATTAAACCCATGTTGAAAGCGAGAGGGAAATTTGATCATAAAGGTACTTATGGGCATGCCCTGCTGATTGCGGGAGGTTACGGAAAAATGGGTGCAGCTATCCTTGCATCAAAAGCATGTTTGCGATCAGGGGTCGGTTTGTTGCACACGCATGTACCAAAAGCAGCAATTCAAATCATGCAAACTGCAACGCCTGAAACAATGCTGAGTATTGACAGGTATGACAATTATTTTTCTGAAATACCTGACCTCTCTCCTTTCGATGCTGTTGGAATCGGACCAGGATTAAGCATGGAACATCAATCGCAAATGGCATTAAAAGTCCTAATACAGGAATACCAGCACCCTATTGTTTTTGATGCCGATGCCCTGAATATTCTGTCAGAAAATAAAACATGGCTTGCTTTTTTACCGAAAGGCAGTATTCTTACCCCTCATCCGAAAGAATTTGAAAGGCTGACTGGGAAATGGAGCAACGATTTTGAGAAGTTGAAATTATTGAAGGACTTTAGTTTCAAACATGGGGTTTATGTTGTATTAAAAGGTGCCCATACTGTGGTCTGTTTCCCGGATGGAAAGTTCTACTTCAACTCCACAGGAAACCCTGGCATGGCAACTGCCGGTAGCGGCGATGTTTTAACCGGATTAATTACAGGACTTCTCGCACAAGGTTATTCACCAGGAATTGCTTCAGTGCTTGGCGTTTTTATTCATGGATTAGCTGGGGATATGGCTGCAAAAAAACTGGGTTATGAGGCAATGTTGGCTGGTGATATTATTGAACAGATTGGGAAGGCTTTTAAAAAGTAAGATAAATAATCTAATCCAGCAACCATCACCCCGACCTAAAGGACGGGGAAACTGACCCTGAAACTTCAGTTACCCCGTCCTTCAGGTCGGGGGTTATAGAACGGATTCAGTTACACCAACCTTCAGGTTGGTGTAAAAAAAAGGCTGCTAAAGCAGCCTGTACTTATATCGCTTCTGTTTCAACAATCTTTGCCAGAAGGTCTGCATAAGGAACCATCAGGTATTGTTTTGATTCAAAATCAAATTCGGTTCCTGAGAATTTCTTGTAAAACACTGTATCACCAACTGAAATACCCGGGTTTTCGATATTGCCGATGGCAACAACTTTTGCATACTGTGGTTTTTCCTTTGCAGTATCCGGAATAATAATTCCTGAAGCTGTTGTTTGCTGTCCTTCCTCTTCGGTAATATCCAGCAAAACATTTTCGTTTAAAGGTTGTAATTCTTTCATTTTATTCGACTTTTTATTTATTTCAATTAATTTATTCCAAGCAATGAATTGATTTTCACTTTGTCAAAACCTATGATCATCTGCCCGTTGATATCAGTTTGAGGAACGCCTTGCTGGCCACTCTTCTTTACCATTGCTTCGGCAGCAGATTGATCTTTCGACACATCTATATCTCTGTATCGAACACCATTTTGATCGAGATGCCTTTTTAAAGTTGTACACCATGAACAAGTTGTTGTTGAATATACTGTCACCCGTTTTTGAGGTTTTGCGTCATCACCAGCCCTGGCAGTAAAAAGTGCACTTTCAAACAACGATTTATAAAAACCATCATCATTGCAACCTTTTACTGTTTTTGAAAATTTCTTTCCTTCAAATACCAGCAATGAAGGCGCAGATGTTATATTATACCTGGCGTGTATGTCACGTACTACAGAAACATCTGCTGCTAAAACATTCACGTCTTTCACCTCATTAAGTGCCTGATCAATACTTTGATAGCTACAATCTGATGCTTCAGATCCTTTTTTGTAAAGTAGCACATAGTTTTTCTTTCCTTCGAGCAAACCCGACTGCAATTCATTAAAGGAGTTTATTTCGTTCAGTCCCATTTTAATCTGATTTGAATCGTCTTAATCAAATCTAATGCCATCACAATTTAGTG
Source organism: Chlorobiota bacterium (assembly GCA_030596395.1). Classification (GTDB taxonomy): domain Bacteria; phylum Bacteroidota; class Bacteroidia; order Bacteroidales; family F082; genus JAADID01. Next base: position 28,344 of record JAUVKF010000028.1, read on the forward strand.
TCAGATATCAGGATTATTAGAATTGTCAGCATGACAAAATTTCACAATTCAGTTAATAAATAAACGGAATAAGCCGTTTCGTCCGGGAAGTATAATCTGCATACTCCTTAAATCTCACCTTTAGTGACTTTTCTTCATATTTGACTTTCAAAAGCAAAACGAAAAGGAGAACCAACAAAGATGCTAATCTCCAATAATTGAAATGATCAATGATAAGCGGTAAAACAGCAATCAACTGGGCAGAACACATGGGATGCCTGATAAAGCCATATGGACCTGAAGTGATCAAAATGCCGTTCTTTTTCAACCGGGGAGAAATATCAAAGTTACCTATCCTCAGTGTAGCAATGGCTAACAATCCAAGAAATATCCCTGTGCTTTCGACTAAAATTCCTGCGTATCCACTTGCAATCAAAGGCCCTGAAACAGCAATGAATAGTAAACATGACAGCTGGATTGTAACCAGAATATAAGGGTAGATTTTTTCGTAGAACATAAAATAAGCCGGCTTCGGTTAAAATTAATGTGCAAGTAGAAAGAAAGTCTCTATCCCGAAGCCGGCCTGCAAAAATAATCATTGTTGCTAAACCGAAAAAAAACCAAATAACATAATACGTATTGTTATCAGCTAATAAACAATATTTTAACACCTTATTCATAATTTATCTATTTTTCATCAGGACTATAAATAATCAAAAACACATTTTACCTTTGTGGCTTTAATAAAATTATAACTCACCAATATGGATAAGATTGGAACTGCAGGAAACCGTGGCAAGGATGTTCGCTCCGATTGCTATGTTGAATTTATACCTGACAATTCAGGTGGCAGAAAAATTGACATAAAAAGCAAAGTTGATGCCTTATTTGGCAAATCGATCAGAAATCTCACTGAACAAATTCTGGATTTATTCGAGATAGATCATGCTTCGTTACTTATTGAAGATGCTGGAGCACTTGATTTCGTATTAGCTGCAAGGATTGAAGCTGCAATAAAAAAGATAGTTCAATCGGATAAAGAGTTTCTGTTGCCAATGCTTGAGCAGAACAAATTTATAAAGGCAAAGGATGCGTTCAGGTTCTCAAGGCTTTATCTTCCAGGTAACAGCCCGAAATTGATGCTGAATGCCGGCATCCACAAACCGAACGGGATTATTTTAGACCTGGAAGATTCTGTAGCTCCCGCCAAAAAGTTTGAGGCCAGGTTTCTCATCAGAAATGCACTGCGTAGTCTTGATTTTTACGGCGCCGAACGCATGGTTCGTATCAACCAGATTCCAAAGGGCCTGGATGAATTTCGTTTTCTTGTTCCGCAACATGTTGATCTGATACTGATTCCAAAATGTGAAAGTGCTGAAGATATTCACCAGGTAAATGAGGTAATCAATATCTTAAGAAAAGAGCATCAGGTTGACAAACAAATCTGGCTTATGCCCATTATTGAAAGCGCAAAAGGTGTGATAAAGTCGTATGAAATAGCTACCGCTGCCGACAATGTTGTATCACTGGCAATTGGGCTTGAAGACTATACCGCTGACCTTGGAACCAGGAGAACAAATGAAGGAACAGAATCATTTTTTGCCCGCAGCATGGTTGTCAACGCTGCAAGGGCAGCAGGTATTCAGCCCATCGATTCGGTGTTCTCTGATGTATCGGATATGGAAGCATTGGCAACAAATGTAAAAACCAGTAAGTTGTTGGGATTTGATGGCATGGGATGTATTCATCCACGACAGATCAAAGTAATACATGACAATTTTGCACCCGAAGATGCCGAAATAGAAAAAGCAAAGAAAATTGTGCTTGCATTTCAGGAGGCGGAGGCAAAAGGCCTGGGCGTGGTCTCACTGGGCTCTAAAATGATTGACCCACCGGTTGTAAAGCGAGCGCAGAAGACCATTACAATGGCGATCAATACTGGTAAACTTGATGAAAATTGGATGAGTGGAGAGGGTTAATAGTTAATGGGAAATTGGATAAAAGAGCCAAGAGACAAGAACCAAGAGCCAAGACAAGTACTTCAAACACTAGTAAATAACAACGAATGACTATAAATGACTATGAATGACCATCAATGATAAATGGCCAGCACCCAGTAATAAAAAAGAAAAACAAGATAGAATGAAGAAATACGATAAAATTGTAAAAAATGCAGCCGGCAGAGAGGTTCCGACAATCATCAACAGTGAGGAGCATATTCCATTTATGGGGGTAGGAAAATTCAAACCAACAGGCAGAAGGTACGGCCCGAAATTAAGCAGTTGCGCTGATTATCCTGATGACGGCAACAAAGTGGTAAAGGATCTTCGTGATGCGTTAATCAAAGCAGGTTTAAAGGATGGTATGACCATTTCAACCCATCATCATTTCCGCAACGGCGACCTTATCGCTAAACAAATATTTGATATTGCTCATGAGCTGGGTGTTAAAGACCTGCGCTGGTATCCTTCTGCTTCATTTCCCTGCCAGGAAGGATTGATCGAATACCTGGAAGATGGAACGATAAACCGGATTGAAGGCAGCATGAATGGCCCGTTGGGAAGGTTTACGTCAGAAGGTAAAATGAAAGGGATGGCTATTTTGCGTTCACACGGCGGACGTTACCAGGCTATTCAGGATGGCGAAGTGCAGATAGATATTGCCATTATTGCAGCTCCTACCTCCGACCCTTTCGGCAATGCAAACGGTGTTGAAGGAGATACCGCTTGCGGCTTACTTGGTTTTGCCCTGGCGGACTCTCAGTATGCTGATAAAGTGATTGTTGTCACCGATAACCTTGTACCATTTCCGTGTATTCCGTGGCAGATTCATGGAAATTATGTTGATTTTGTTGTAAAAGTTGATAAAGTTGGTTTACCCGAAAGAATCATTTCCGGAACCACGCAAATTACCAAAAGCCCCGACCGATTGCTAATTGCCGAAATGACAGCACAATTTTGCGAAAAAGCAGGTATTGTTAAAGATGGCTTTTCATACCAGGCAGGTGCCGGTGGAACGGCTTTATCTATCGGGATTTACTTTAGCGAAATGCTTCGAAAAAACAAATGGAAGGCGAGATTCATCAGGGCGGGGAGCAACAAATACCCGGTACAGATGCTCGAAGAAGGACTGGTGGATTACATTCTTGATGGTCAGACTTTTGACCTTGAAGGCGTTCGCTCGATGCGTGAAAATCCAAACCATGTTAACACCTCCCCTTTTACCTCATACAATTACCACGGCAAAGGTAATTTTGCATCCCAGGTTGATGTTGTTATCCTTGGAGCAACAGAGGTGGATGTTAATTTCAACGCTAATGTGGTTACCCATTCTGATGGATATATGTTACACGGTATCGGAGGCTGGCAAAATTGTTTGTTCTCAAAATGCACCATTTTACCAATACCGCTATTCCGTGACAGAATACCGGTTATACGTGATGAAGTTACAACCTTATGTGGCCCCGGAGAATTGATCGATGTCATCGTTTCAGAACGGGGAATAGCCATTAATCCGCTCAGACAAGATTTAATTGATAAGACAAAAAACTCTGGCTTACCGATCAAAACCATCGAAGATCTCAAAGATGAAGCTGAAGCCATTTGTGGCAAACCGGAAAAAATCGTACTCAGTGACGAATTTGTTGCTGCCATAAAATGGGTGGATGGAACTGTGATTGATGCGGTGAGGAAGGTAAATTCCTAGACCTGCAAGGTCGAAAGCAAGGGCAAGCGCATAGGCCAGCACCTGGCAGGTCGAAAAACAAGATTAAAAATCTTGACTCTATTGCATCCAGAGGCTAATCTTCTTCATAGTAGGCTTTGTTGATATAGTGACCTTCTATTCTTGAACAATTATATAAAAACACGGACTTTGATTCTCAATCTTTTGCCATTTTGCTTCACTACCTCTCCTCATATAAAAAGTTCCATCTTTTGTATTTAGGTTAAAGAGAACATTTGCTGTTGGTTGTTTTGACCTATTCACTTTAACAAGGTTTTGTTCATTAACTCCAGAAATTTTAACCCATTCGATTGAAATCACTATCGTTCCCCTTTCGTACAAATCATATGTAGTTAAATCTATTTGTTGCCAACCTTTATAATCACTTAATGAAATAAATATTTCTTCTCTAAGTAATTCTTCATCAGGTAATCCATCTTTTATTGAGCGGATATGAAGTCGGAATAAAATTGTATCAAATGACTGTTTATAAACTCGAAAATTAAAACTTTCAATTTTAACAGTATTATTACCCAAATCCAATGGCAACCCTATTTCATGTCCTTTAGCGAAATCAGTTCCACCCCAACCACATACTACTCCAAATCTTGATATTTTTTTCGTTCCGATTATTTTAGATTTTCCTGTCGGTTTTACAGTCACAACTTTTAGTTCAGTTGATCTTCTTTTTAGTTCAATTGAGTTTTTTTGATTTTTAAGTTCACTCAATGCAAATGTCTGAGATTCATAACCAATCATTGAAAACCTAATTCTTGAGTCAATTGATAATTTATCAATTCTTAACTTAAACAGACCTTGTTCATTAGTGATAGTTCCTCTTGAAGTTCCTACCACGCCAATATTATTAAAAGTCTATTTTTCATTAAGTTCTAATCACAGCATTTTCAATTATTTGATGCTTTATGGATTTCGGCCACATTGTGCTGCCTGACTTGGTTATATGTGAAACAAAATTAAATATATCAGGTTCTCGTTCCCGGATATAAGGAAGTTATGTTCTCATTATCTTATCTTCTATTATTTTCAGAGAACTGATCCCCCTCTGTCGTTGGTGTCGACACCAACAAGGGGATAGACTAAAAATATATCCAATGCCAAACAACCCCATTTTCATTATTATACTCAAGCGTTGGGAAAGGTAATTTGATAAAACTGAGCAGCTTAAAAGTAAATTGAAGAAAAGCGGAGTTGGTTTTTATTTTTGTCCAGTCGATATCCATTGACAGGTAATATTGCCGTACCCTGTTAAAATCAGCCGGTTCACCATTATCACAGGTTTTAGAATTCTTAGTTTCGTGTATCATACCTTTTCCTCCATATCCGGCTGCAACATTTATCCAAGCAGGGAAACGTGAATCCTTTCTTAAAAAAGATTTAATATTCATTGTTAACCAGTAGGTATGCCCGTTATAATCTTTCAGGATACGTTGTAATTCGTTTTCACCCAATTTATTCGGTTTACAATCGGCATATTCAGTCGGATGATACGAGAATTTCAATCGGAACCTCTGCTCTTTCCATCCCAGCTGTTGACCAAGAAACATTCCCATTCCCAGAGTATTTGCCAATAAATCAGACCATGACGCGCCGTAATCATCGGAAAAACCATCTAATATCTCAATCACTGTCATAGCCGACCATCCCATTACTCCTCCATAAATTGCTGATTTTTTGTTGTTTAGCCCTGACCAGCGCAACATCCAATATCCGTAGTTACTAAAAGTATAGGCAGTTGTTACATGTCCCGCTTTATCAAGCTGTAACCAGTATTGGCTGTCGGGAATAAAATGGAAAGCAGTTTTATCAGTATCTTTATACCAGGCAAAATATAGTACTGTTAACGAACTTGCGTAGGCAACGCTGCTTCCGATAATTACGGTATTAAGCCGTTTTTTATTAAGCGTATCCTGTTGAGTTTGACCGGATATTTCACCAGCCAAATAAAATAATATTAAACAAAGAATTAATAATCTGTTCGAGATTCCGGCAAATGCGTTTTTTATCATGAAGTCAGCCTGATCATTCATAAATTTTTAGCTTGTTAAGCGCTTCCTGGTAACTTTTTGCATTCCGGTTATGCTGCGCTCCGGTTTTAGCAAAAACATGGTAACCTGATAAATCATCTTTAGCACAGAAATAAAAATAGCCGTTGCTGTCGTAATTGAGGACAGCATCAATTGATGAAATGGAAGGGATACAAATGGGGCCGGGCGGTAACCCAAGATGCCGGTAGGTATTATAAGGTGAATCTACCTTTTTATGTATGTTGAGCACCCTGCGAATATTAAAATCGCCAACAGCATAAACCACAGTGGGATCGGCCTGCAGGCGCCAACCTGCTTTAATACGATTCATGTAAACGCCGGCAATAGCAGTTTTTTCATCATTCTTGTTCGTTTCTTTTTCGATGATTGAGGCAAGTGTTACAACTTCAGCTACAGTCAAATTTATGGTTGCGGCCCGTGAGGTACGGTAGTTATCCCAGAATTTTGAATATTCTTCATACATCCTGTTAACAAACTCATTGGCGCTGGTGTTCCAATAAAACTCATAGGTATTTGGAATGAACAATGTTGAGACAGTTTCGAGGGTTAACCCAAAGGTTTTGAGTTGGTTTGTATCCGACAATATCGCAGCAATTGATGCAGAATCTGCCTCAATTTGTTTATCAACTAAGCCTGCAACCTGGTAAATATTCCTCACATTATTAAAAATTACATTTACCGGTACCTGGTTACCCGACCGAAGTAAGTCAATAAGTTCGTTATTGTTCATGTCGTTGCTGATCATGTATTTTCCCGGAAGGACTCTAAAGGGTAATTTTTTTTGTTTGGCCCACCATTCAAAATTGTTTCGGTGAACAATCAGGCCCTGTTTGTATAGAATTGTTTTTAAGTCCTCATACTCAGATCCGGTAGGGACATAGATCGCTACTTCCTTTCCGTCAGATGTCCAAACATTTGGGCTAAAAACGAGGTTATACAGATAGTATCCTGCCCCTGCAAGAAGTAAAACAATAATAATGACCAACCAGATTAAAAACTTAACAAACCTGCGTTTGCCTTTTTTCTTGGTTGGGCTGCCGTAACTGGAGTGATAGTATTCCATAATAATTCAAAATTAAACTTGATTGATGAGTTGAAGCATCAATTCATTTGTCCATCTGTTTCCTGTTTTATTCCAATCCTGTTTTTTTCCGCAATCAACAAAGCCCTTATTACGAAATAAATTCAGGCTCACTTTATTATTCTCTTCTATATTGCAATAAAGCTGATGCAAACCAATATGGTTAAACGCATAATCAATTAGTATTTCCAGGGCAATTCCTGCAGAGCCATGTAACCTGTATTCTTCAAGCACTGTAATACCAACGCCAGCTCGTGAATTGCCAGGGTCAAAGTTAAAAAGATCAATAGCCCCGACTGGAAATACCTGGGTTCCCTCTGTTTTTTCGATGATAAAACGGGCCTGTTTGATCACATAGATATCTTTATCTGCCAACATAATGAATTGCTCCAGGTCGAAGCGCGAAAATGGAGTTATGGTGTTACTCAAATGCCAAAGTGAGGTATCATTTTCCAATTTGAACAACATGTCCAGATCTTCCGGTTCAGGTGCTCTTAGCGATATGTTTTCTTGTCTTAACAATATATATTGTCGGTAAAATTATAAATCAATTGATCCTTTAAAAACCATTTCAGCCGGTCCTCTCAGCCAGATAGAATCAAAATAGCCATTGGTTTCGTTAAACTCCACACCAAATTCTCCTCCAGTGGTATGTATACTGAATCCTTTCCTTCCGGTTTCAAAATAAGCAGCAATTGCTGAAGCAGTAACACCGGTACCACACGATAATGTTTCGTTTTCGACACCCCTTTCATAGGTACGTATAAAAAGCCTGTTGTTGCTTATTTCCACAAAGTTAACATTAATCCCTGCAGGAGCAAACCGCTCACTGTATCGTGTTTTACTACCCTCATTGACCACATCAATTTCGGCAACTTTTTTTACAAATTCAACATAATGCGGTGATCCGGTATTTAAAACATAAAACTCAGGTTCTTTTATCACTTCTGTAACATCGTTCATCGAAAGTGAAACGTCCCAACTTTTTCCGGAATTTATGTCATTGTTTACAACTGCTTTGTGCAATCCATCAACAGCTTTAAAAATAATGTTTCGACCCACAATGTTTTGCAAATAAGCAAAGGCAGCAACACACCTGCCACCATTTCCGCATAAACTCGCAAGATGTCCGTCAGCATTGTAATACAACATTTCAAAATCCGAATCGGCAGCATCCTTTAGGACCATCAAACCGTCCGCACCAATGCCAAAATGTCGGTCACAGATCAATTTTATATGGTCGGATGATAAAGGAAGTTGTTGCATTCTGTCATCAATAATGATGAAATCATTCCCGTTACCCTGAAACTTATAAAATTCGAATTTCATGTTAAAAAACTTTAAAAATTATGGTTCAAGACAACAATGGTATAAATTTGAGTGTTAATTAATTTCACAGCAACCATAATTCATCACACAATTCAAGTTCCAAAAGAACAAAAGTAATTGAGAAATTGGTATAAAAAATATCTAAAATAATTTATGTCATGAAAATATTTGGTAAAAGTTTCTTAGGTGCAGCAGCAGGGACCGTTTTTGTTTTTCTGATTGTTTTATTTTTCACCAATAAATCTTCAGAAAAGAACCACAGCGACACTTTGCAATACAGTGAATATCAGGCACAAAAACCTGCATATCAAGACATCCCTGTTCACCAATCAAATTACCCGGTTCCACAAAATGTAGATTTAACTTCCGCTGCAGAAAAAACAGTAAATGCAGTTGTACATATTAAAACCGAAATGCAGGTAAAAACAACTTCTTACGATGATTTTTTCGGAACTTTCAGACATTATTTTGGCAACCCGTACCACAACAATACTTATGTAGCTTTTGGATCGGGAGTTATTATTTCTCCGGATGGGTATATTGTTACAAACAATCATGTTGTTGAAGGTGCTGACAAGGTTACAGTTACTTTTAACAATAAGGAAGAAAAGGAAGCCACTATTATTGGAACCGATCCAACAACCGATCTGGCGCTTATTAAGGTTGATGGAAGCAGTTTGGTTTATCTGAACTATGGGAATTCTGACAATTTAAAAATTGGTGAATGGGTGCTGGCCGTTGGAAACCCATTCAATCTTACCTCAACAGTAACAGCCGGTATAGTTAGCGCAAAAGCAAGAAACATCCATATACTCGGTGCAGCATCAGCAATTGAATCATTTATTCAAACCGATGCCGTTGTTAACAGGGGAAACAGTGGTGGCGCATTAGTAAATACACATGGAGAACTTGTTGGCATTAATGCTGCAATTGCTTCCCATACGGGTGTTTACGAAGGATACTCATTTGCCATACCGGTAAATATTGTACAAAAGGTAGTAGGCGACCTGATGAATTACGGGGAAATTCAGCGCGCTTACATCGGAGTGCAAATTAGAGATATCGATGCCCATTTTGCAGACGAGTTAGGGCTTGAACAGGTAAGAGGTGTTTATATCGCAAGCATTGTTGAAAGTGGAGGTGCTGATGAGGCCGGAATGCAGGAAGGGGATGTGATCTTATCCATCAATGGTTACGAAACAAACAGTTTATCAACGCTGATGGGTACTATAGCGCAACATAGCCCAGGTGAAATAGTGAATATTGAAGTAATAAGAAATAATAAATTGCTGAATTACGATGTCATTCTAAAAAACCAAAATAATACTACTGCCCTCGTAAAAGCTGAAGATTCTTTCTTTAATGAGATGCTTGGCGCCTCATTACAAAAAGTAAAGGATCAGGAACTTGATGCTATGGGCATTACCAGTGGATTGAAGATTATAAATATTGATGATGGAATATTAAGGCGGGGAGGTATTTCGGAAGGTTTTATTATTACAGATATCAATGGTGTACAGGTAAATTCAGCAATCACTTTGAAGCGCGCCATACAATCAGGGAAAGGTAATTACGTTAGATTAAGGGGTGTATATCCTAACGGAACAAAAGTTTCTTATGAATTTATGCTCTAAAAATTTGCAATTTAGACTAAATTTAAATAAATTGCGTGCCCTTATTCTAAAATACTGCTGGGAAATATATATGAGACAACTAAAAATAACAAAATCCATCACTAACCGAAATACGGCTTCTCTTGATAAATATCTTCAGGAGATCGGTAGAGAAGACCTGATTACAGCTGAACAAGAGGTTGAACTTGCCCGTAAAATTAAAACAGGCGACCGTATTGCACT
>JAUVKF010000068.1 GCA_030596395.1 Chlorobiota bacterium
TTTCGCTTCAAATTGCTGCGAACCTTTCCATTTTATCCGAACCCTTTCTCCCATTTTCAGCAGCAAAACTCAGGGGAATGCTCAACCTGCCTGATATGGAATGGAATGAGGCAGGTAATTCCGACATCCTTAAACCAGGACATCAACTCAATAAACCCGAGTTTTTGTTTGAAAGAATTGAAGATAAAACCATAGAAGCCCAGATACAGAAATTACTGGATACCAAAAAGGAAAACGACATGGAAGAAGTTAAGGCCAAACCTGCAAAAGATGAGATGACTTTCGATGATTTTATAAAGGTTGATATTCGCACCGGGACTATCCTGGAAGCAGAAGTAGTTCCAAAAACTAAGAAATTACTGAAGTTGAAAATCGATACCGGCATTGATCAACGGACAGTGGTTTCAGGCATCGCCGAATATTACAAACCTGAAGACATTATCGGAACCAAAGTAAGCATCCTCGTCAACCTGGCACCGCGAAAACTCAGGGGCATCGAATCGCAGGGCATGATACTGATGGCTGAAGATGCTGATGGCAGGCTTTGTTTTGTTTCACCCACCGAAGATGTTTCGAATGGGAGTGAGGTGAAATAAAACTCAAAATTTTTTTAATTTCGCAGCCCAATTTACTGGCCCCGTAGTTCAACGGATAGAATAAGGGTTTCCTAAACCTTAGATACAGGTTCGATTCCTGTCGGGGCTACCCAAAAGGACAATCAAATTAATATTGGTTGTCCTTTTTTGTCAATTGTCGGCAGCAATTAATTATCGATTATTTGTTTTAGTTTTGATAGCATTAATAAATTATAAATAGTCATATGAAATTCCGCTTAACAGACGGGTTAACCCGTCTGTTCACCTAAGGAAAATGATTATTTCTAAAATATAGTCAAATGAAAAATAATGCTGTAGTAATTCTTTTTAATTTGTTATTGGTATTTCTTGTGGGTTCTGGTTTTGCGCAGAATGAGAAAGACTCTCTTTTTTCGGACAAAACATTTTCCGGTTTAAAGTTAAGGAGTATCGGTCCTGCATTTATGTCGGGACGGATTGCTGACATTGCCATTCATCCTGAAAATAACAACATCTGGTTTGTGGCTGTCGGATCAGGTGGCGTATGGAAAACCTTAAATTCTGGCACTACATGGGAACCTGTATTTGACAAGCAGTTATCATATTCCATTGGTTGCGTTGCAATTGATCCGAAAAACCCAAGTGTTGTTTGGGTTGGAACCGGCGAAAACATTGGTGGACGGCACGTGGGATACGGTGATGGTATTTACCGAAGCACAGATGGTGGCCTGAACTGGGAAAATATGGGATTAAAAGAATCGGAACATATTTCAGAGATTATTATTAATCCTGAAAATTCAAACATAATCTGGGTAGCCGTTCAGGGGCCACTGTGGAACAAAGGTGGCGAACGCGGGTTTTACAAATCAGTTGACGGTGGCAAATCCTGGAAAAAGACCCTTGGCGATGCCGAATGGGTTGGTGTTACGGATATTGCAATCGATCCACGCAATCCCGACCGTTTGTATGCAGTTACATGGCAGCGTCATCGTAATATTGCAGCATATATGGGAGGAGGCCCGGGTACAGCGATTTACCGCTCGGAAGATGGTGGCGAAAGCTGGATCAAGCTAAAGGAAGGCCTTCCAAAATCAAATATGGGTAAGATTGGAATTGCCATTTCACCACAGAAACCTGATGTGATTTATGCTGCTATCGAATTAGATCGAAGGACAGGCGGAGTATACAAATCAACAAACCGTGGTGCTTCATGGACAAAACAATCAGAGGCAGTGGCTGGTGCAACTGGTCCGCATTATTATCAGGAACTGTATGCCAGCCCTCATCAGTTCGACCGTATTTATCTGGTGGATGTTCGCATCCAGGTTTCGGATGATGGAGGAAAGAACTTCAGGAGGTTAAAAGAAAAACAAAAACATTCAGATAACCATGTAATTGCTTTTCGCGATGATGAACCCGGCTATTTACTGATTGGTTGTGACGGAGGTATTTATGAAAGTTTCGACCTGGCAGAGAACTGGCGTTTTGCAGCCAATTTGCCATTGACTCAGTATTATAAAGTTGCTGTGGATGATGCGGAGCCTTTCTATAATATTTATGGCGGAACTCAGGATAATGGAACACATGCTGGCCCTGTAAGGACAGATAACAGGCAGGGGATCACAAATGCTGACTGGTCAATTGTTCTTTTTGCTGATGGCCATCAACCTGCTACTGAGCCTGGAAATCCTGATATTATTTATGCTGAGTGGCAGGAAGGAAACCTTGTTCGCATAGATCGGACAACTGGTGAAATTGTTGGCATCAAACCGCAGCCGGCAGAAGGAGAGGATTACGAGCGTTTTAACTGGGACTCACCATTATTGGTCAGCCCTCATTCTCCCACCCGGATTTATTTCGGATCACAGCGGGTTTGGCGCTCTGATGACAGAGGCGATAACTGGAAAGCCATTTCAGATGACCTGACAAAAAACCAGGAGCGGCTTGCATTGCCCATCATGGAAAAAACCTGGAGTTGGGACTCACCCTGGGACATGGATGCCATGTCGAATTACAATACAATAACCTCACTATCCGAATCACCTGAAGAAGAGGGTTTGATCTATGCCGGAACCGATGAAGGTTTTATCCAGGTAACTGAAGATGGCGGTAAAAACTGGCGCAAAATAGAAGTAGGCAGTTTACCTGATGTTCCGGCAACAGCTTTTGTGAACGACATCAAAGCCGACCTTTTTGATGCCAATACTGTTTATGCGGTTTTGGATAACCATAAATATGGTGATTTTAATCCTTATTTACTTAAAAGTACAAACCGCGGTAAATCATGGAAATCAATTATTGGAAATATACCTGAAAGGACACTAGTATGGCGATTTGTCCAGGATCATGTAAATCCTGACCTGTGTTTTGCTGCCACCGAATTTGGTATTTATTTTACGGTTGACGGTGGTAAGCAATGGGTAAAATTGACTGGCGATGTGCCGACAATTTCTTTCCGCGACCTTGCTATTCAAAGACGGGAGAACGACTTGGTCGGCGCCTCCTTTGGCCGTAGTTTTTATGTGTTCGATGATTACAGTGTTTTGCGTGAGGTGTCTGAAGATCAGCTAAAAGAAGAAGCCACCCTTTTCGGTACGCGCGATGCCTGGTGGTATATTCAGAAGATGGGAAAGAATTCACAGGGGGCGGCTTATTATGTAGCTCCAAATCCGGATTTTGGTGCAGTATTCACTTATTATTTGTCAGATGGCTACAAAACAGAAAAAGAAAAGCGAAAGGAAAAAGAAAAGAAACTCAACAAGAAAAACGAAGATGTAACTTTCCCCGGCTGGGATGCATTGGAGGATGAACGAATGCAGGCAAAACCAAAGGTCTGGTTGACAGTTAAGGATAAAGAAGGAAATGTTGTTCGCAAGATAAATGGTCCAGCCAAGAAAGGATTTCATCGTGTATCATGGAATTTACAATACGCAAGCAAAAATGTGATCAATGTCAACGGTAAAAAGAAATACGATGAATGGGGGCCTCGTGGATTTGGCATGGTGGAGCCGGGATCTTATTCGGTAACACTCTCAAAAGAGATTGATGGAGTTGTTACCGATCTGTCAGATCCTGTTACATTTAATGTGGTACCATTGCGAAAGGGCACTCTTGAAGGTTCGGAATATGATGTGGTGGTTGAATTCTGGCGCGAACTCAATGATTTCAAAGGAACATTGTCAACCTACGCTTTGAAATTACAAAAGGCACTTAAAACAGTAAAAGCCATGCAGTTTTCATTGGCGAAAGCAGAAAACCACCCCGGCGACTTGGAATCGAAATTACATAGCCTGCGGATGGAATTACTGGCCTTCGACAGGCGTGTGTACGGTGACAGGTCAAAAGGGGAGGTCGGTGTTAAAACTTCGCCAACGATAAACTACCGTATACAGGCTGCTGAAATGGGTGTAGGAGGTTCAACGTATGGTCCAACGCCAACGCATATTAAAAGTTTGGCAATTGCGAAAAAAGAATTTGCCGGTTTAAGCAAAGACCTGGACACGCTGGTCGATCAGAAAATACCTGAAATGAAAAAAGCATTGAAGGCAGCAGGCGCGCCGGATGTGGAATAAATGACCCCGTTTAACTCTGAGCGATTCCGATATTTATCGGGAGAGTGCAAGAGTCTCCTTAGCTGAAACAAGAACATTACTATGGAATTGCCTGCCCGTCCGTAGCGTAGCAAAGGCGGGCCGCGGCATTCCATCCTTCCATCCTGCCTTTTGATGCCTCGCAGTTGAACGAATAATCTTGTTTACGATTCACTCCTACTAAATGTGAGAGATTTGGCAAAACTGCTGACTTTTCAGTCAAAATTATATTGTTATCTGGTAAACATATCAATCATCACTTGTTTTGCATTTTCCAGAGGGAATTTTTTCGGGGCGGAAATATAGCCGAAATAAATACCTCTAAATTGAATATCAAAAAAGAAGGCCCATCTTGCAGGGTTATTCCTGCCCATCTTATCGAATAAATCGCTCGTTAGGTTTTGGTAAGCTTCAGATGGATTAGAAATGTTTATATCAAGTTTTTTTGATAGTTCAGGATTTAATGAAACTGCAGCATAAACCTTCCAGTAATCGAAATCCACTTTCAATGAATGGGTCATGTTTTTGATGAGCTGCCGCAACTCTCTTCCGGCGTTTTTATCGTTTCTTTCAACCACACAACTTTGCTCAATGATCTCCCAGGCCCGCTCAAGCACTGCTGACAACAACCCGTCTTTATTTGTGTAATGATAGAAAAGCAAGCCTTTTGAGGTTCCGCTCTTCATAATAATCTCATCTGCGCTGGTTTCGGCATAACCTTTTTTTGAGAAAAGCCGGGCGGCTTCCTGCAATATTTTTTCTTTGGCTTTCATATTCCTGACTGTTTGGTCAAAGGTATGGAAAATTTCCTAGCGCTATTTTGTCATTTTTAATTCCTCAAAAATAAAACTTACCGCAGGACAGATCAAAGTGTTTGTTAAAGTCAGCTCAAGGATCTGGTTCATTTTATTCCGATCAGTGTGAGGATAACCTTTACATGCCAGTGGTCGTGAATGATATATTTCACAATAATTATCAGCCATTAAAAATGGGCAGGGACTCACATTCATTACATAATCCTGTTCATCGTCGAGGTGCATGTATTTGTTTACTACAGCCGATGGTTTAATCTTTAACGACCTGGCAATTTTCTGTATGTCATTGTCTTGGATCGAAGGACTGATTGATTTGCAACAATTGGCACACTTCAGGCAGTCGATAAACTCAAATGCTTGCTCATGCAGCTCATTAATGATTTTATCCAGTTCTTTGGGTTTCTGCTTCTTTAGCTTTTGAAGCAGTTTTTTGTTTTCCTTTTTCCTCGATTCAGCGAGGTTGAGGTATTGTTGGTATTCGGGTTTCATTTAGTACTTATTAACCAATTAATACATTTTTCACCCTGCCAACTTCACCTGTTTCCAACTGTACTTTTATACCGTGTGGGTGATTGGTCGATTTGGTGAGGATACGTTTTACTAATCCTTCAGTTAAATTTCCGCTTCGCTGATCCTGCTTTTGCACGATTTCCACTGATTGACCAATTTGAATACTTACTCTGATTCTCTCATCCGGTTTTTCATGTTCCATTGAAACTTAACTTTTATTTGAAGGTGAAGCGCAAAAATAGATTATTCATATTTGCCTTGTGCAAATTTAAGTCTCTACCAATTGTAAACCAGAGGGAAAGATATTATCTGAAACAATATTCCCATGCTTCATTCCTGGCTTCTGCTTTTACGGGTGAATTGGGATGATGAAGATAAACAAGGTCAATTTTCTGGTTGTTGGCAACAAATTTTCCTTTCAAAGGGGAAATTGTACTTTTTCCATTTGAAATTTGTTTTACCTTATGATCAACAAGTAATTCATTTTTAATCAAGTATTTTATGAGGCTTCCTGAAAAAGTGATAAGCATCGAAGGTTTGATATATTCAACATACTTAAGGAACAGTGGTAATGAAAGTTCCAAATCTCTTGAAGATATATCACTTTCTTTGGGTGAACGGAAAAAACAAAAGTTGGTTTGCATCCCTGACAATGCCAAAGGGCAGTAAACATGGAAATATTTAATCGTACGTTTAAAAGATCCCAATTCATCATAAAGACCTTCGAAAGTCTCAAACCGATATTCTTTTTGAGGCTCGTATAGTACTCCCTGTGCAGCGCCCCAGTTAAAACCTACAATCAGCGGTTTACCAATAAAAATCCCTGTTGCTGATACTGAATACCACCAATTGTTTTTAACGCTATCCTCATATATGTCAGACTTTTCAAATACCTTTTTGGTGTCATTTAATGATTCATTAAAAAATGCAATGCTTTCTTTGTGTTCTGTTTTCATTTCTTTCTCCTCCTTTAAATTGTTCATTATTAATTTTTCAAAACCGCCTGTCAGGGCATCCAATGCTTCCGTGCGTGACATATTTGGATTTAGCAGGTTTTTTCTAATCATCTCAAAGTTGTTGTCAACAAATTTTTCATAATTCTTTGCTGAATAATACATCCATAGTGGCAACGCGGCATTGCTGTTTGGAAATTCCGGAGGATTTGGGCCTCTATCCCAGTTAACGACTTTTATTCCTTCAAAGCTATCGGGTATTAAGCGATTATCAAATACGAATTCATGTTTCACAGTAATGTCAAAAACACCTGTTGGCTTTTCGTCATTATCCAAGAATTCTGATACCATGACCTCCGGCTTTAATTTTATCAATTGCGGGTGTGCACCGACAAATTTTTGATAGATTTCTTTTTTGTTCATTGGGTATAAGTTTTGCTTAATTATTTAATATTGGTTAGTGCCCATCCTCGTTGTGCAACGAGAATGATTCAAAATCATTTTCTTTTTATCCATTCATGATTTTGAAATTGCCTATAATCGGTTTTTCCAATTTGATTGTCATCTATATCTGTAAATGCCTCAATTTCAAACACAAATGTTTTTGAATTAATTGAGAAATTACCGAAAATGAATTGTCTAGTAATAGCTCTGAGGAAAAATTCAATTCTAGAAACCAATATCTCGTTTGATTTTTTATACATTTTTTCAAGCATTTGAGGTTTTTCAAGTAATTTAAAATACTTCCTTTCTCCATAAAAATCTTTTAAGACTAAAGTTTCAATCTTTTCCCATTCATTTTTAGCATCAAATTCTTGTTCAGTCCCAAGTATTGCATCTAAGTTAAAATACCGAGCTTTTTTCCCATACGCAGAAAGCACCTTACAAATCGTATTGATTAGGTCATCTTTTGTTATAATATCATAATCCATCTGAGCAAAAGGACGATCTATTGGGATACAAATTTTTTCAATTTTACTTTTCAAAAACTCAATGTCATGCCCGTTTTTACCTTCCATTAACTCTTTGTAGTTTGGAAGTTGCCCTGTTTTTTCTTTGTAATTTAAGCATAGCATAGATTTAAATAGTCTTTCAAGACCTCCAGAAAGATATATTAATGGAGGATCATAAAAATCATTAGCTGCTGAGATATTTTGTATTTCAGCCAATCCATTTCTCAGGTATTTAATAGAGTTTCCAATTTCAATTACAACTGCAATATTTCTGTAAGTCTCGTTCATTATTAGTTATTGCTTAATAAATCTTGGCAATCTAATTATCTGTAGATCAAATCAAAACCTGAATCACAGGATTGCTTAAATAAATATCTTTCGTCTCATCCAAAATCCCAATCTCCTCTTCCGTTAAATCATAAAGTGAATAAACCATCTGGTTGATCTCTTTTTCTAAAACAGAATTGTTTACAGCGGGGCTTAACAGGGATAACTTCATTAACTTTTTCGGCGAATGATTAAAACAATAAAGTTACCGGTTTTTTGGAGAAGTCAAGATAAGTAACCTCCTTTTTAAAAGAAAAAGTTGTAGTGGGGAGTTTAGAAACAAACCTCCTCTCAAAATACAATCCTCTATTCCCATGCTCAAGGACTTCCGATTTTTTTATTTTTGCAACCTCAATCAGAACAAATTCTAATTGATTACGTTAGAAATACAATGCGAAAACCATTTGACATACGGATCTTTTTTCTGAGTATTGTTTACCTGGTTTTGCTTTTATCAGTTGTTCTTCCCCACCACCACCAACATGAAATAGCCTGTTATGCAATAAATTATTTTGAAGATGAGGCCGGAGAGCACGATCATCATAAAGAAGGCCGGGAAGATCACCACCACCACGATCACAAAGCCGGAGAAGAATCAGGTCATTGGATATCTCCTGAATATTATATTACTTCCGATAACGGCCAGAAAATCAAACGGGTATTTGATTTTGTATTACCCGAATATGGTCATAAACATTATTTAAATACATGTACCGACTGTTATGAAGAAAAGTCTGAAATAGCTACGCATGATAAATTATTCCGATTTCTTTCTATTAACAATACGTACACTGTAGTTGTACAACGAAATATCCCTCTTCGGGCCCCTCCAGTCTGCCTGGTATAAGCAAACCGATATTGCCCTTTATTTTCTGTGAGGGTACATTATTAATTTTTTAATTTTATTACAATGACAAAAGCAATTAAAGCTTTGATCATAGTCATGTTATTTATAACAGGCTGTAATCATGAGGCTGGCCATAATCATGGGGACGATGGAAATGGAACAGCTTCAAACCAAATCGATCATATCGATCAGGAATCAGTTACACTTTATACTGAGAACCTGGAACTTTTTACTGAGTTTGATCCACTTGTTGTTGGCGAAACATCATCGTTTATCATTCACCTGACTCAGCTGAATAATAATTATTCACCCTTAGCTGATGCCGATGTTGTTTTAAGCCTTGAAATTGATGGCAAGAAAAAGCAAAAATCAGTAAGCCAGGCTGGGATTCCAGGAATATACCATGTAGAAGTTTCACCGCAATTAGCTGGAGATGGTAAGATTTCAATTGAGATAATCAAGGGGGAATTTAGTGACCAATTTGTGCTTGATCATGTGCATGTATTCGGGAAACAAGGCGATGTTCATTCTCATGGGCAGCAGGCATCATCAGGGCAGATTTTTTATTCGAAGGAGCAGGCATGGACAACTGAGTTTAATGTGGAACCGATAATGTTGCAAAGCTTTTCAAAGGTTATCAAAGCCAGTGGCGAAATAATGGCAATGCCGGGTGAAAAGCAAAATGTCATCTCAAAAAATGATGGCATCGTTATGTTTTCTGTCCGTAACCTGGTTCAGGGGAGCCCCGTTAATAAGGGAGACCTGTTATTCGTGATCAGTGGCAAAGGATTTACAGATGACAATATTTCTGTGAAATACCATGAGGCCAGGCTGCAATTTGAAAAAAGCAGAAACCAGTATCAGCGGCATCAAAAACTTGTGGAGGAGAAGATTGTTTCCGAAAGCCAGTTTGTAGAATCCCGAAACCGATATCTGGCAGATAGCGTGGCTTATTTCAACCTCAAACAGAATGTTTCAAACGGAGGATTGAAAGTGTATGCACCACTGGCGGGTTATATTCATGAATTGAATGTTTCGGAAGGCCAGTTTGCTTCAACCGGATCATTGCTGGCAACAATTTCAAGCAACAGGGTCATGTTACTTCGGGCTGATGTTTCACAGCAATTCTTCAAAACACTTGGGCAGATCAGCGATGCAACATTTCGCCCTGCCTATTCCGACAAAGTTTATACAATCGAAGAACTAAACGGTAAGCTTCTGGCCAAAGCATCATCTGTAGCCGAAAACAATCACTATATGCCTGTTTATTTTGAAGTGATCAATGACGGTACTTTATTGGAAGGTGCGTTTGCAGAGTTCTATTTAAAAACAGAGCCTCAGCCAGGTAAATTGATTATCCCGGTGAGTGCGCTTATCGAGGAACAAAATAATTTTTATGTGTATGTGCAAATGGCTGGTGAATCGTTCCGAAAACAGCAGGTTCAGCCTGGTGATTCAGATGGAATTTATCTGGAAATTTTATCCGGATTGAGCGCAGGAGAAAGAGTTGTAACAAAAGGTGCAATGCTGATTAAGGCCGCTTCGTTATCAACAGCTCCGATTCATTCTCATTCACACTAAATTACGCAGCTATGTTAAACAGAATAATTAAATATTCGCTTGAAAACCGGCTGTTGATCATTTCACTTTCGGTAATCATTTTGCTCTTCGGGCTATATACTGCCAGCGAGATTGAAATTGACGTATTTCCTGACCTTACTGCACCAACGGTTGCCGTGTTAACTGATGCACATGGTATGGCTGCGGAAGAGGTGGAAAAACTGGTCACTTTTCCAATCGAAGCTTCTTTAAACGGGGCAACCGATGTACGCAGAGTGCGCTCAACTTCATCATTTGGGATTTCAATCGTTTGGGTGGAATTCGACTGGGGGACCGATATTTACAAAGCCCGGCAGATTGTGAGCGAGAAACTCTCCATCATCAATCCTACTTTGCCTGAAAATGTGGAATCACCGGTACTTGCTCCGCAAACATCCATTATGGGTGAAATTATGCTGATTTCGATTACCTCGGATTCACTTTCACTCTTTGATCTGCGATCCATTTCAGAACGGCAGCTTAAACAGCAATTGCTTTCAGTAACAGGAGTTTCACAGGTGGTGATTATTGGTGGGATGCCAAAACAGTATCAGATACTGGCAAATCCTGATAAAATGCGTTACTACGATGTTTCGCTGGATGAATTGCTGACGGCATCAAACAATACCAATTCAAATGCATCGGGCGGATTGATCAATGAGTACGGCCAGGAATATATCATCAGGGCAACAGGAAGATCGACCAATGTTGAGGATATCGGAAATACTGTTGTTAAAATTCGCGAAGGAAAGCCGGTAAAAATCACTGATGTGGCTGAGGTGAAGATCGGGCATTCCACATTGATTGGTGACGCTTACCTCGACTTGAAACCGGCTGTTATACTTACTGTGCTTAAACAGCCGAACACCAATACACTCAGTTTGTCGGAAGACATTGATGAGGCGCTTGCTGACCTTGAAAGCTATCTGCCCAGGGGTGTTGAGATAAACTCACAAATCTTTCGCCAGGCCGATTTTATCAATACAGCAATAAACAATGTATTTCGTGTATTGCTCGAAGGCGGATTGTTTGTTTCGATCGTGTTATTTCTTTTTTTGCTCAACTTCCGCACTACATTAATTTCAGTGGTTGCCATTCCAATCTCATTATTACTTTCGGTTATCACACTAAAGTTGATGGGATTGACGATTAATACCATGTCGCTTGGAGGTATGGCAATTGCCATAGGTGTTTTGGTTGATGATGCCATTATTGATGTGGAAAACGTGCTAAAACGTTTGAAACAAAATCATCGGAAAACCAGGGAAAAGAAACTGCCTGCATTAACTGTAATATATGATGCATCAATTGAGATAAGGTCTTCAATAGTTCAGGCTACATTGATCATTATCGTTGCCTTTGTACCGCTTTTCTTATTATCGGGTATGGAAGGACGGATGCTCAAACCGCTGGGCATTACTTTTATCGTTTCTCTTTTTGCTTCACTCATCGTTGCCATTACTTTAACTCCTGTTCTGGCCAGTTATTTATTAAATACCACCAAACAGTTAAGCCGACATGAAAGTGGGGGAAATAAACTGATTCAGCTATTAAATGGATGGTATGCAAAAAGCCTTGCTACTGTATTGCGGTTCCGAATGGCCGTGATTTGGATGTCAGCAGGGCTATTAATTTTATCATTATTGGTCTCCTTAAATTTTGGGAGAAGTTTTCTGCCTGAGTTCAATGAAGGAACACTGACCATTACTACTGTGAGCCTGCCGGGAATCAATTTGGAACAAACAAAAGAAATCACCGATCAGGTTGATAAAAACCTCCTGGAGATACCGGAAGTGAAATATGTCAGTCGCCGTACCGGCAGGGCCGAGTTAAACGAGCACAGCCATGGAGGAAGTAATTCATCAGAAATTGATGTGCCGTATGAATTAAACGACAGGTCGAAAGATGAATTTATGGCTGAGGTCAGGCATAGGCTTGAAAGCATTCCCGGAATAAATATGAATATTGGTCAACCCCTTGGCCACCGTATCGATCATATGTTATCAGGAACCCGTGCCAATATTGCCATAAAAGTATTTGGAGATGATTTGTCAACGCTGCTTAATGTAGCAAACGACATCAAAAGCAATATCGAAAACATTGACGGCCTTGTGGATTTGAATGTTGAGCAACTTGTTGAAATACCTCAAATCCAGATAAGGCCACGCAGGGAAATGCTTGCCAGGTATGGAATACCGGCTAACAAACTGGCCGAATTTGTTGAGACGTTTATCGCAGGGAAAAAGGTGTCAGAAGTGTATGAAAACAACCTGAACATTGAACTTATCCTTCGTTATAGTGAAGATTTCAGAAATACCATAAATGCTTTGCGGAACTCATTAATCGACACCTATGATGGAAACAAAGTGCCACTCAGTTTTGTTGCTGATGTGGTTTCGGTATCAGGGCCAAATGTGATAAACAGGGAAAATGTACGGAGAAAACTGGTTGTTTCAGCCAATGTATCCGGAAGGGATGTTGGAAGTGTTGTTAATGACATCAGGAACCAGATAAGCAGTAATGTTAGTTTGCCTGAGAATTATTTTATCAAGTATGGCGGACAGTTCGAGAGCGCTCAAAGAGCCTCTCAGCTTTTGTTGATCGCTTCTGTAATTGCCATATTGGTCATATTACTCATACTCTATCAGGAATTCAAAAGTACCAGTCTGGCAGCTTTGGTTTTAATTAATCTGCCGTTGGCGCTGATAGGAGGTGTGACTGCCGTTTGGTTAACCTCCAATATGCTTAGTATTCCGGCTATCATCGGATTCATTACCCTTTTTGGAATTGCAACAAGAAATGGAATTCTACTGGTTTCGAGGTATCAATTCCTGCTCAAAGAGGGCTACAGTTTAAAAGATACAGTAATACTCGGATCGAAAGACCGCCTAAATCCAATTTTGATGACAGCGCTTGCTTCAGCTTTGGCCCTCCTCCCACTTGCCTTGAGCGGCAACCAGCCCGGTAATGAAATTCAGAGTCCGATGGCCATTGTTATTTTGGGTGGATTAACTACTTCAACTTTGTTGAACCTGTTTGTTATCCCTTCAGTGTATTATGTTATGAATAAAAAGAAAAGATCATGATAATAAAAAATAAATCAGTGAAAATTTCACGCTGCGACGCTGCGACGTTGCGTGATATATTAAGAGCGGTACTCTTTGGCTTATTGTTATTTCTTGGTATTGATGGAAAATCACAGTCATCACTTGAAACGTTGATCGAAAATACAAAGGAAAACAACAAGACCCTGATCGCTGCAAATCAGTATTACGAAGCAGAGGTGATAGGAGCCCGTACCGGAAATTCGCCCAACAACCCGGAGGTTGAATACGCCTACCTCTGGGGAACCCCGGATCAGGT
Source organism: Chlorobiota bacterium (assembly GCA_030596395.1). GTDB lineage: Bacteria > Bacteroidota > Bacteroidia > Bacteroidales > F082 > JAADID01. The sequence goes on from JAUVKF010000068.1 coordinate 13,533, forward strand.
TGGTAACCGTGTTGATTTTGCTGTAACCCAATCGTTTGATTTTCCAACAGCTTATACTAGCCGTTCAAAGCTTTCAAAAATAAACCGGGAGCAGGCAAATCTCAGGCTAAAAGCAACCAAACAGGATGTAATTGTTAAAACTCATCAGTCATGGATTAATGCGGTTTACCTAAACCAGAAGAACGCATTACTAAAGGAAAGGTTGAAAAATGCCGAACTAATCGAAAAGGCGTTTCAACGAATGTTCGAAGAAGGAGAAGCCAATCAACTGCAACTCAATCAGGCTAAACTGAAGTTTACAGCATTAAAAAATGAGGTTGACAGGTTAAATATTGATATTGTAAGAAACAATGCGAATATCAGTCTTCTGAACGGCGGAAAAACTTTTGTGATTGAAGATTCAATTTTTCTGGCACCAAAGGATTTTGAGCTTGACACATTGATCAATTGGTATCAGTCCGGCCCCCAAAACTTGATGTTCCGGGGAGAGGTGAACAGGATGGAACAGCAGAAAGATGTAATCTTCAATCAGAAATTACCCAGGTTAAAAGCCGGATATTACCAGGAAACAATTCTGGGTGTTCAACTAAAAGGTATTACGGCAGGTATTACTATTCCTTTGTGGGAAAATGCCAACGCAGTAAAATCGGCAAAAGCCGGCTTAGCATTTGCTCAAACCGATGCCATGCGTTTTTGGGAACAGAAGGAATTGAAAGTCAGGCAGCTTTACACCCAATGGCAGATTCTGAACGACCAGGTAAATGAAATGAAGGAACTATTAAATAATTCCAATAATGATGACCTGTTACTTAAAGCGCTTGAAAGTGGTGAAATAGCACTAACTCAGTACTATTACGAATCAGATTTCTACTTCCAGAATCAATTTGACTTACTCGATTTTCAAAGGGATTTATATCTGACGGAAGCGGAGTTGATGAGAGTAACGTACTAACAGAGAAATTTTTAAGTGTTAATCAGATAATAATGTCTTTGCTGCAATTACGCTCAGGTAATTATCGAATAAAACATTTTTTATTTATCATCCCGTTTTTTTTTTTTTTTCTTTTCGATGAAGAATCCTTTTGCTGGCTTTTGTATTTCCTGACCGAAAAGATTATAGTATCTTATTTCCAACAATTCACCAATATCATCCATAATCGCATCATTAACATCGGTCAGATCATAATATTCATACAAAAGTAAATTTGAATATCCTTCGGAACTATAGAAATCAACTTCCAAAGGGTAGCCATTTTTGCTACTCAAAACAATTTGCGCCTTAGTAAAGTATTCAAAATCTGCAAAATTGAATATATTGTTTGAACCGGAGAATGATTTTTTAAAATATTTATTCTCGTTATAGTAGGGGTTCACAATAGTTTTATTATAGAAAAAATGACTTTCACTTATATTTTCATATGATGCTTTGACACAATTTCCATTTTCCCAGAAATGGTTAATTGTGTATGTATAATTTCCTTCAGCATTGCATTTGTTATCATGTGTGACTTCATTATTTTCATTTAAATAATATACATGGCTTAAATAATATGATCCATTTGGTTCTTTCTGAAAATAAAGTACAGAATCCCCTTGATAATAGTACCTCCGAGAAGAGTTACCAATTACCTTCTTAACAAGTGTGTCATTGCTATAGAGCCTGGTCTCCAATGTATCATTGGTGTAAACCACGATAATTGATTCCAGCTTCCAGTCTTCATCATAATTGTAATATGTATATTTATCAGACCAAGTATCCGTTTCCATTTTCAAATACATATCCTGAGCTTCCATCATCATGGCGTAGAAAACAACAGAGATAAGGTAGAAAATCCTTTTCATTGTTTCTAAATTATTGGTTTTGATAGTAAAGATAATAAAATCTCTTCAAATCAAACCAGTAGAATATACTCTCTTACTCTTTGGAATCTAAGACAAGCAAATTAGATAAAGATCTGTTTTAGTCTGATACTTTATAACACATCCTTCCTTTAATACAAGATTCGGGACTTATTAGTTTTCCATCCGGTCCGGCACCACCGGTTGATTTTAAACACCAAAACTGTGTATTGGCATCATCAATACCAAACCATTGATTATCGCCACCTTCGAGCATGCCGAATGAGTTTTTTGCTTTCAGGTAGCGGCAGGGATTTATTTTTAATGTACTGTTTTTGTCCAAGTTGATTAAATCAATTAATTAAAACCAAAACTGTCATCTTGAAAGTAGCGTAGCGGATTGAAGGATCTTTAATTTGGTTTCACAAAGATACTTCTCCGTCGGCTGACGGATCAGGATGACAAATTCAGTATAAAATCTAACACAATGAGGCCTCAATCGCCCTTTTTATGATGGCTTCAAAAATCGGCACTTTGTAAGCATTTTGTGAAAGCGGAGTAGCCTCTTTCATGGCCTCAGCTCCAGCTGTCTTTGCTGTTTCTTCATCTATTTCTTTGCCCTTAATGGCTTGTTCTGCAGCTTCAGAATGGATTGGAACAGGCGCAGCTGCCCCCAATACGATATTGGCTTTTTGCATTTGTTGCCATTCAATTCAACAACCACAGCCACATCGGCAATAGGCCAGTCGTTGGATTCACGTTCGCCCATTTTTATATAGTGGCTGCTGGTATTTTTCTTTGCAGGTGGTAAAACTACAGCTGTTATCATTTCACCGGCTTCAAGAATGGTTTCCCGGGTTCTGTCGATGTTGGGCAAAACAAAAAATCCATTCATTGGAATAATTCTTACTTTTCTGTCAATCCCGGTAATTTCCACTGCTGCATCAAAGGCAAGCAAGGCCGTAGAAATTGAAGAAGCATGCACACTTGAACAATAATAGTTCTGTAAAATGGCATGGTAAACATTCTCACCAAAACGGGCAAAGCACGGGCCTTTATCTTTTCTGAAACAGTTATGGTCCTTTGAACGAAAATACCAGCATCGGGTGCGTTGGGCCAGGTTTCCACCGAATGTGGCCATATTCCTTATCTGCGGGGTAGCCGCTTGCGAAGTTGTCTGGTGCAAGGCAAAGTAATTCGTTTTTATTCGTGCATTCGTGGCTATTGATGCTAAGGTAACATTCGCACCTATTCTCAATCCTTTCTTCTCGTCAAAAGTAATTTGATTAAGCCCTGGAATGTTGCGGATACTGACCAGCTTTTCTGGCCGGGACAATCCCTCTTTCATCAGGTCAAGCAAATCAATACCACACGCCGATAGCATTATAAATGGCATTGGCAACAGCTACGGCAGTAGCGATGTTTGCCGGTTCTCCAATACCTGTTGCATCCGTTGATGATCGCGCACCGTAATCTTCAATCAGCTCAATCTCAATCTCAGGAATTTCAAACGAATAAGGCATCTTATATTGATCTAAATTTGCATTCATCTGGTGCCCGGTATCTTTGTCCATCACCCTGTCTTCGTACAATGCATATGCAATTCCCTGTATAATACCACCTTCAACCTGGCTTTCAATCTGCGAAATATTCAATGGCCTTCCACAACTGTGAGCAACCACAATACGGTCAACTTTCACAAAACCGGTTTCGGTATCAACAGAAACCTCAGCAAATTGTACCGAGCCTAATTCGCCATAACCTATCGAACCCAGCATAAATCCACCATAATCATCTGAGCGGCTTGCTGTAGACGTGATTTGCTCGACCCGCATTTTCCTGACTACTTCACCGAAAGTTATTCTTTTGTCACTATCCACTGTCGAAATGAACTGGCCATCTTTTAAAAGGATGCCGGCTGATTCGGTTTTCATTTTAGCGGCAGCAATATCAATCAACTTAAGTTTAATTTCATAAGCAGCATTCCTTGCCGGTGGTGTTATGGCGCCTGTTACAATACTTTACTTTCACCCGAGGACGGGCCTATTGGGAATAATGTATCGCCAATCAATACAGTGATGTCTTCTGCATTTAATCCCAATTCTTCGGCAACAACCTGTGCCAGTATGGTTTTTGTTCCGGTGCCGATATCCTGAACTGCTGAGCGCACCTCTACAGCGCCATCCCTCATCACCCTGATTTCAACTGTTGAGTCGAGGCTGACAAAGCGTGGCCAATGTGCCTGGGCAACACCAACTCCTTTTTTTACAGTTCCCTGGTTGGTTCCAGCTTTTTTTTGGTTTTTTCCAATTGAATAGTTTAGCTCCCCGTTCCCGTTCTACTTTGCGGATCGTACTCATGTCGATTTTATCCCGAAGTTTGAGGGGATTTATGTTGAGTTTTACAGCCAGTTCATCCACAATTTGTTCCAAAGCAAAAGCGCCCTGTACATTGCCCGGTGCCCTGAATGCAGCTCCCGGTCCGGCATTGGTAAAAACATCATATTGTTCGGTTTTGAAATTGGGGCATTCGTACATGGCCTGCGCAATATGCCCTACACCTGCTCCCAGCCCTACACCTGCTGTTCCATAAGAAACCTGGCTCAAAGCAGTTAGCGTTCCGTCTTTTTTGGCTCCAAGTTTCATATACTGAATCGAATTAGGGCGGTTGCCTGCTGAAATGTGCTCTTCTTTCCTGTCGAGCATCAGCTTGACCGGTTTGCCTGATTTTTTGGAAAGATAACCTGCCATTACTCCAAAATTTCCCAAACTATGTTTGGCGCCAAAACCACCACCCGTGTATTCAGAAATCACACGGACTTTGCTTTTTGGTAAATCAAAAATTGACGCAAATTCATTTCGGGTATTTTTTGTGGACTGTGTGGAAGCATAAACCGTTACATCTCCCCGGTTATAATCAACAACTACACCGTGTGTTTCCATGGGGCAGTGAGTTTGCACCTGTGTTCGGTAAGTTTCTTCGATAATAATATCTGCTTCTGCATAACCTTTTTCCAGGTCACCGCGTGGTCCTCCATAAAAACTACCACTTGAAGGCCCCCTGACATTACCCTGTGATTTCAAGCCTTGTTCAATATCTTCGCCTCCATCAGATCCTTCCTGGTCATTATCAATTGCGAAAACTACTGGAGTGCCTTCTTTTCGTGCATCGTCTATATCTACCACAAAGTCTTTGTGTTCATATTCAATTTTGATCAATTGAAGCGCATCTTTAGCAACATCTGCACTAATTGCAGCAATGCCAAGAATGGGTTGTCCTGCGTATTTAATTTCAGGATAATCATGTTGTTCCTGCTCAGCTGGATTTGCTCCCTCAATCATATTATCAAATACATGAACAGCAAAAACATCCGGATAATTTGCAGCGGCAGATGTGTCAACAGATTTGATTTTAGCATGTGGGATATCCGCACGAAACATCTTGCCAACCAGCATTCCCGGAAGTTGTATATCAGCGGTAAACACTGCCGAACCTGTTACTTTTGCTAAAGCATCAGTACGTTTTACGCGCTTTCCGACAACTTTTAAATCTTTGTTAGTAGGCCATGCCGGTGGCTCGTTTACCGGGATTTCCCGCTCAATTTTTTTCAGGTTATAATGCGGTATGCCGTGAGGTAATTTTATCTTTTTTGTTTCATAATCTAGTGTTTAATCCCCGACCTAAAGGACGGGGTAACTGATATCTGATCTTTTTTACTTCAGTTTCCCCGTCCTTTAGGTCGGGGTCAGATTCTTTATATCTTTAATAGTATCAATATCTATTGCTCCTTTTTGGAAAGGAACAGTAGCCAGGTTCTCTTTCTCAGCGTTGACTAAAATATGCTTCTTTGCCCCATGTTCATCAGGTATTTCAAGTAACTCATCAAACATTGATTTGTCATATAATACCGGTACACCCATCGAATCTGAATAATCAGATGCAACAATTGGTTTTCCAGTTTCCAAATACTTACTGATGAGGTTATCAAATATTTCGGATGAAAGAAAGGGTTGATCGCAGACTGAAATGATTACAGCATCTGAATCTGGGTTTTCAGCCAATGCTTTTTGAAGGCCACATTTAATACTACTACCAATGCCCTTTTCCCAATTTTCATTCATGGCTATTTTTAAAGGAAACTGCCCGATAAAACTTTTGTTCTCCTTACTGTTCGCTCCAAAAACAATAACTACATCATTGGCAGATGAACTGAGGGCTGACCTCACAGTACGCTCTAACAGGGTTTCATTTCCTTTTTTCAATAGTAACTTATTCTGTCCCATCCGTGATGAAGAACCGGCGGCGAGTAAAATAATACTGATTTTCTTATTATAATTCATGCAAGTTCTCAGCGAACAGCAATTTTATATGCTGAGCTAAGGACAAAGTTAATAAAATCCATCTGTATAAATTTCACTAATGGTACTATGTGTTTTATGATAAAAATCATTAAAATGGATTAACTAAATGTAAAAAACATATTAAATATTTGTTAAGTCTATTGCAATACACTACTTTTGAAATGTATTTTTAGGTTTTGATGCAAGGTTAAATTATTGAAGAAGTTTTTGGAGAAGAAGTAGCATCATATTAGCAAAGAGAAAAGAATAACAATTTTTACCTTAATATAAAAATAACTGCTTATGAAGAACATCTTCATTTGGGTAGTCATTGTAGGCACCCTCTTTCTTAGTCATTCTGCTTTCTCACAATCCATTACCGGTATAATTTCTGATGAATTCGAAATGCCCCTGCCTGGCGTTTCAGTCTATGTAAAAGGGACAACTCTAGGCACTGTTAGCGATTTTGATGGCTTATACACTCTCCGGATTATGGAAGGAGATGTCACGGGTGATTCATTAACATTGGTGTATTCATATGTCGGTTATAAAACACAGGAATATTTTTTTCCGGTAGATCCTGATGCGGAAATAACCAAAAATGTTATCCTGAGCGAGGATATCGAAACACTCGAAGAATTTGTTGTTGTGGGATATGGCGTCCAAAAAGCAAGTGATGTAACAGGGGCAGTATCGTCTATAAAAACGGACGAGATCACCAACTTACCTGTAACCCGCCTCGACCAGGCATTGGCAGGCAAAGCGGCCGGTGTACAGGTTAACGAAACTACCGGTCAACCTGGTGAAAGTGTCAAAGTAAGGATCAGGGGAATTGGAACTATCAATAACAACGATCCGCTTTATATTGTTGATGGTGTACCCACCAAGGAAATTTCTGGAATTCTTAATCCGGAAGATATCGAATCGATGACTGTTCTGAAGGATGCAGCTTCCGCAGCGATTTATGGTGCACGAGCCGGAAATGGCGTAG
>JAUVKF010000099.1 GCA_030596395.1 Chlorobiota bacterium
CGAACTCCAGGCCATAAAAAATAAAACTATTCCATCGCAATGCTTTATCAAAATCTACATTACCCGAAAAGATATTCACGTTTTCAGTACGCTTTCTTAACCAGTCATCCTGGTATTTTCTGTCGTTTCTACCTTCCTTAACATTTTGAAAGGCCATAACAATGCTGAAATGATCGTATATTTTAGTCTGATTGCTGAAATTAATTTCGAGGCTGTTCATCAGCCATTGCTGAGGTTGGTAATACCATTCAGCGTACTTCAATTCGTCTCCGGAATATTGGAGTAAGCGGTCGTAACGGGGAACATCTCCGGCTTGGGTCAGATAAAAAGAGAGTGTCCAATCAACTGTTTCGGAAAATTGTTGCCTGACTCTTGAAATAAAGCTAAGCTGGTGATAACCTGAAAATTTTTGAATGTCAGGATCACTATTCGGGACAATAGAATCCCGGTCATTTATTTGGGTGACATATTCAGGGCGTTGGGCATAGGCATTGTGCATACTGCCCGTTTTTAAATCGTCGAAATCACTATAGGAAATCGAAGCCAGAATTGCCCATTTGTTGTTTCCAAAGTTAATATCCGCATGTACTGTTTTTTCAAATTCAGCAGATGTAATCCGTGCTAATCCATGTCCCGAGGTCACCCATCTTTTACTGCTTGATAATTTAGGCTTTAAGGTATGAAAATCAATAACGCCACCAAGTGCATCGCTACCGTATATATTTGTTCCGGGCCCAAATATTATTTCAGCAGTTTCCACTGAATTAACATCTGTCTGCAGAACATTCTGCAGATTGCCACTCCGGTAAATTGCATTGTTCATCCTAACACCATCAACAATAAAAAGAATCCTGTTGGCTGCAAAACCCCTGAGCATAGGGCTGCCACCTCCCAATTGACTTTTCTGCACATAAACATGGTTTCCTGATGCAAGCAGATCAGCCGATGTTGCAGGATTATTAAAGACAATATCCCTTGCATTTATTACCTCAATTTTATTAGGAACCTCATTGATATCTGACTCCCATTTGTTTGCAGAAACCACAACCTCTTTCAGGTCGACCAGTTTCTGTGAAAGCGCCACCTTATATTTCATTGTTATAATAGTTTCCAGGCTTAAACTGATATTCACGTAAGAAGGATGCTGAAAGTTGATGTGGTCGTCTTGCGAAAAATCGCTGATGTTAGCAATGCCAATTTCGTCAGTTAATGCAGTGGTTGTTTTTTGGTCGTTGTAAATATAAACATCACTAATCGGAAGACCCGTTTGCTGGTCATAGATAAACAGGTTTTGAGCATTCAGTGATACCAGGCAAAACACAATACTGAAAAATAAGGTTGGGGTTATTTTTCTAACAATATTCATTATTCGGTTGAATATATTGTCTGAAAAATTATCGCTTGTAGCCACGCTTTTTTGCTGCATCTTCAAGCCTCTTCTGAAAACCTGATTTTTTCTTGGCAGGCTTCTTTTTATTAGCCTCGATCTTTGCACGAAGTTTATCTTCATTTATTGCGTAACGGAACACAAACATCTGGCCAAAAGTGATAATGTTCGCAAGAAAATAATAGTAGCTAAGTCCCGAAGCATAACTGTTGAATATCCCCAGGAACATAACCGGCATGATGTACATCATTGTTTTCATGCCAGGCATTTGAGTAGCTTGCTGTCCCATCATCTGGTTATTCAGGTACGTATACATAATGGTGGAAACAGTCATCAGCAAAGTAAACAAACTTACATGGTCGCCGTAGTATGGGATATCGAAAGGTAAACTCATGATTGAGTCGTAACTTGACAGGTCGTGGGCCCACAGAAACGATTGCTGCCTTAACTCGATAGAAGACGGGAAGAACCTGAACAAGGCAAACAAAATTGGTATTTGCAGCAGCATGGGTACGCAACCCGCTGCAGGATTAGCACCGGCTTTTTTGTACAATCCCATCACAGCCTGCTGTTTCTTCATCGAGTCTTCCTTGTTAGGGTATTTTTTGCCTATTTCATCTACTTCAGGCTTAAGAACACGCATCTTTGCCGAAGAAAGGTATGTTTTATATGCGATTGGGAAAAGAACAATCTTCAGCATGAAAGTGAGTACCAGGATAACTATTCCATAGTTCCACCCATAACCACCAAGCCAATCAAAAACCGGGATAACAATATACTGGTTGATCCAACCCAAAAGGAAAAAACTCCAGCCGATAGGTATTTGTCTCTCCAGTTCCAGGTCATATTTCTTTAACGTATTGAACTTATTCGGACCCATATAAAATGAAAGCGGAATATTGGTATTACCAGAAAAGTTTAGTGGAATTTCAAGATTTACCCTCATGGACTTCAGGTATCTGTCGAATGGTGGATTTTCCTGTTCGAATGTTTCGAGTTTTCCTCCATTAAAAAAATCCTTTGCAATCATGGAAGATGAGAAAAACCTTTGTTTAAACGAAACCCATTTCAGTTTGGTTAATATTTGCTCTTCATCATCATCGCTTTCCGAAAGATAATCTACATCATCGCGATAGTATTTGTAGTAAACTGTAGAACCGTTAAACTGGTCAACACTTATTTCCTGCTGCAGGATATCAGCAAACCAGTGCAATTCAAGAGAACTGGTACTGGCTGATACTATACCTTGCATATTCACTATATTAATAGTGAAATCAAACATATAATTATCACCTTTAAAGGTGTAGAGGTATTCGATATACTTTGAATAATCATATTGGCCTTCGCCCATATCGGCATACAGACGCATACTCAGGCTTAAGTCGTTTTCATCGGTAACTTTAAATTGAGATGCAGAAGAATCTGACGGGATAAAAAAGAATTCACTTGTATTGATAATCTTATTCTGCGTAAAAAAAGTAAGGCCGAAGCTTGAAAAGCCAGGATTGAAAAGTTTTAATGGTAATGAATCGTAAGTTTGATAATTTTTTAAGATCGTATTTTCAATAAATCCGCCTTTTGTATTGATTTCATATGTGGCAAGATCAGTTTCAACAGTGATTGTTTTTCCCTGCCCCGCTGAAGAATTAGCAAACACAACATATTTATTTTGCCTGTCGATGTAATTGCTTGATTGCTGTCCAGATTGTTGTTCAACAGGGACAACAATTTGTTCCTGTCGTGCCTGTTCCTGAATTCTTTCAGTTTGCCGGGCTTTCTCTGAATCATCAATCGCTTTTTGCGACCGTGTTATTGAATCCTGTACCCACTGCCTTTCTGCCATTTCCTCCTTCGATGGTGTCATGTACACCGTGTAAAATATCATAATGGCAGCGATCAGGACAAATCCTATTATGGTATTCTTATTCATTTCTTGATTGGTGGTAAAAACGAACCTGCAAAGTTAGTCCAATTTGTCAAAAATGCTACTCAATTTCCAGTGTGGTTGCAATTCTCTCAAATAGCTGTAAACCAACATTATAATATTTAATCGCGACCGATGACATCTGAAAATCATCAATTATAAAGAAAAAAAATGAAAAAATACTTGACAAGTGTACTAAAAAGTAGTATTATTGTGATATCAAAATAATATCATATTCTAAAAACTAAAATATCATGAAAAACGAAAAAGAACATAGTCCGGTCAATGGCTATTTAATGCTATTTGTAATCATTATCTTAATTGTACCGCCAGTGATTGGCTTGATCATGATGAAAATGATTTGGTTGGTGGTGCCTGCTGCGCTGGGTGTTTTTTGCATACCAGGCCTGGTAATCGTAAATCCAAACGAGTCGAGTGTGCTTGTATTGTTTGGAGCATACAAAGGAACCATTAAGAAGAATGGTTTTTGGTGGGTGAATCCGTTTTATGTAAAAAAGAAAATCTCGCTAAGGGCCAGAAACCTAGACAGTGACCCGATCAAAGTAAATGATAAAATCGGTAACCCGATTATGATTGGTGTTGTTATGGTATGGAGAGTTAAAGATACTTTTAAATCAGCGTTTGATGTGGATGATTATGTACATTTTGTTGATATCCAAAGTGAGGCTGCTGTACGAAAACTGGCAGGCCACTTTCCTTATGACAACTTCGAAGATGAGGATGCTGAAATTACGCTGAGGAGTGGGGGAGAGGAAGTCAATAAAATGCTGGAAGATGAAATTTCTGAAAGGCTCTCAATAGCTGGAATAGAGGTAATTGAAGCAAGAATAAACTATATTGCCTATGCGCAGGAAATTGCAGGGGCTATGCTTAAGCGGCAACAGGCTACGGCAATTGTGGCGGCTCGTACTAAAATTGTTGAAGGTGCGGTTGGGATGGTAGAAATGGCGCTGGAATCACTCTCGAAAAAAGAAATTATTGAACTTGATGAAGAGAAAAAAGCAACAATGGTTAGTAATTTAATGATTGTGCTTACTTCTGATAAAGATGTTTCGCCTGTTATAAATACCGGCAGTCTTTATTAATCGAATGGATAGTTAACGACAACAGCTTTGTATTATGCAAAGAACATATTTTAAAGAAGAACAGTATTTTTCAAACCCGGGATTCTGGATTTTGATTACAATAGTATTTACTGTAGCACTCGCCCCAACAGCTATGGCTTTATACACCCAGCTTGTTCTTGGCGAACCCTTTGGAGAGAAACCAATGAGTAATCTGTCATTGATTATTCTTTTGGTTTTACTAATCACTATGCTGATAGGGACGTTCGTTCTTTTCAAAAAAATGAAACTGGTTGTTGAAGTTAAATCCGATGGGTTGTATTACAAGTATCCACCTTTTATATTAAAAATGAGGAGTTTCTTGAAAGAAGAAATCAGCGACTTCACGATCAGAAAATATAAACCGGTCACCGAATACAGCGGATGGGGAATCAGGTATAGTTGGGCAAAATCGGGTAGGGCTTTTAATGTGAAAGGGACTATTGGTTTACAACTGTATTTAAAGAATGGGAAGAAGGTATTGTTTGGAACGCAACGCGGCGATGCCTTGATCAGGGCAATGCGTAAAATGATGAAAGAGGAATAAACATGTCGAAGAAAAAAGCATTTGTATTGAGGGTAAACCCGGAAATGATGGCAGCGCTTGAAAAATGGGCACAGGATGAGTTTCGCAGTACAAATGGGCAGATAGAATATATACTGAATCAGGCGCTTACAAAAGCTGGGAGATTAAAGAAAAAAAGCAGTACTGGTTAAATTTACTGCTTGATCAACATAAATTTAAGCTGTTATTGACAAAAGCTCCTTTTTGTTTTTGTAATCGATTGCTGCCTTGACAAATCCGACAAACAATGGATGCGGATGTTTAACAGTACTTTTGTACTCAGGGTGGAATTGAACGCCGATAAACCACGGGTGATTTTTTAGTTCAATTATTTCAACAAGGTCTTCCTCAGGATTTATTCCGGCCAGCCTCATTCCGGCTTTTTCAAATTTCTCACGATAATCGTTGTTGAACTCGTAGCGGTGCCTGTGTCGTTCGCTGACAAACTCCTCCTGGTATTCTTCATAGGATACAGACTCCTTGTCAAGTTTACAGTTATAAGCACCGAGCCGCATGGTACCCCCCATATTCTTTATCTTTTTCTGGTCCTCCATAAGATCAATGACAGGGTAAGGAGTTTTCTGATCAATCTCGGTAGTATGGGCTCCTTTCAGGTCCAGGACATTTCTCGAAAAATCAATACAAGCGCACTGCATTCCCAGGCAGATGCCCAAAAAAGGAACATTATTTTCACGAGCATATTTAATTGCGGATATTTTACCTTCAATACCACGTCCGCCAAATCCTGGTGCAACAAGAATTCCATCAAGCGAACAAAGAATCTCTTCTGCATTGTCATCAGTAATGCTTTCGGATTGAATGTCTTTTACATATACCTTGCATTCGTTGATAGAACCACCATGCAAAAAAGATTCGTTGATTGATTTGTAAGCATCTTTAAGTTCAACGTATTTCCCAACAAGTCCGATAGTTACTTCTTCAGTAGGATTTTTTAAACGATTAACAAACTGCTCCCAGTTCGTAAGGTCAAGTATTGCAGGAATTGGTGTGTTTGTGCTATTTAATAACGCTATGTCCAATTGTTCGTCGCGCATCAACAAAGGTACATCATAAATGGTCTCTGCATCAATCGATTCGATTACCGAATCTACAGATACATTACAAAACTGGGCAATTTTATTTTTTATCCCTTTGTTAAGGTGTCTTTCGGTTCGGCAAACAATGATATCGGGCTGAACTCCCTGTTCCAGCATTGTTTTAACTGAATGTTGCGTAGGTTTTGTTTTAAGCTCTCCTGCTGCTTTTAAATAGGGAACCAATGTTAAATGGACTACTGCACAATCATGTCCGAGCTCCCACTTCATTTGCCGTACAGTTTCAATAAAAGGGAATGATTCGATATCACCTACTGTTCCTCCAATTTCGGTGATTACGAAATCATATTTACCGGTTTTACCTAATATTTGTACACTGTGCTTTATTTCGTCGGTAATATGTGGGATAACCTGAACTGTTGTTCCCAGGTATTCTCCTTTTCGTTCTTTTTCAATTACAGTTTGGTAAATTCTTCCGGTAGTTACATTGTTAGCCTGTGAGGTAGGCGAGCTCGAAAAACGTTCATAATGGCCAAGGTCGAGGTCGGTTTCGGCACCATCTTCGGTAACATAACACTCACCATGTTCATATGGATTTAGGGTACCAGGGTCAACATTAATGTAAGGGTCTAATTTTTGAATGGTTACCGAAAACCCTCTTCCCTGTAACAATTTTGCAAGCGAGGCCGAAATAATTCCTTTACCTAAACTTGATGAAACACCTCCTGTAACAAAGATGTATTTTACTAATTTACTCATTTGAACTACTAAACAATGCTTAGAAAAAATAAGCGTGCAAAATACAACTTTTCAGGGCTTGACCTTGTTCAATCCCAATTTTAATTTTTAACAGGAAACAGCTCAGATACCTACTTGAGAAAGAGTAAATTACTAAACGGAACGATCATCGTTAGTAATAAGTCGGTCGTTTCACACCTGCTATCATTCTTGCGCATCTGATAACCTGCAGTGTATAACCAAATTCGTTATCATACCAGATATAAACCACTGCTGTTTTTTTGTCCTGAGAAACTTGTGTGGCCGGACTATCAAAAATAGATGTGGCAGGTTCCCCAATAAAATCAGTAGATACGGCATCATTTGATGTGCCATACTTGATTTGTGCAACCAGATCGCCTGATATTGAGGCATCTCTCATCAACTCATTTACTTCTTCAACATTGGTTTCTTTTTTCAACTCAAGGCTCAACACTATTAATGAGACATTGGCGGTTGGAACCCGGATTGCGTTTCCGGTTAATTTATCAGCAAGAGAAGGAATGATCTTGGCCACGGCTTTTGCCGCACCGGTTTCAGTAATTACGAGGTTCAATGGAGCAGAGCGCCCTCTTCTGTATTTCTTATGATAATTATCGAGCAGGTTCTGGTCGTTGGTATAAGAATGAACAGTTTCAAGGTGTCCCTTTTTTATCCCTAGATTTTTCTCTAACACTTTTAAAACCGGAACAACGGCATTTGTTGTACATGATGCTGCAGAAAAAACAGTTTCATTTTTCCAATCGATATTTTTATCATTGGCTCCGAACACTACATTAGGTACATCTCCTTTTCCCGGAGCGGTTAAAAGTACTTTGGAAATACCTTTTGCTTTTAGATGCCTTGATAGCCCATCCCTGTCGCGCCACAAGCCTGTATTATCAATTAATACTGCGTTATTAATACCATGCTGGGTGTAATCAATATCTTCCGGACTGTTTGCAGCCAGCATTAAAACATTATGTCCGTTAATATAAATATGCTTGTCATCAGGCTTTTCAATAGCAACACCTCTGAACGGCCCATGAACAGAATCGTGACGGAATAAGCTGGCCCGCTTCATAATTTGTGTTTCATCATTGCCTCTTGTAACAATAGCACGTACCCTTAACTGTTTACCGTTTCCTTGGATAATTAATTCACGTGCCAGTAAACGGCCAATGCGTCCAAATCCATATAGTACAATATCAATCGGCTTATCATATGCCGCTTTTTTTCCGATTAAATATTTAAGTTTCGCCCTGACGAAATCATCAACATCAACGTAATTTTTATACTCTTCGGTCCATTCCATGTTCAATCGGCCGATATCAATTTTAGAAGGGCCAATATCGTTATGAAGTATAGCTTTTGCAATCAGAAGTGAATCTTCAATTTTTAATATTTTTTTGATAAGATTCTCAGCATATGAATGGCGATGGAGAATCATACTTGCACTACGGTCAATTAATTGATTGCGATAGAGGACAAGTTCAATTGATTTGTTGTAGAATAATTTTCCTAATACATCTACAAACTCATTGGCTATCATTTCCTGTTCGGCCCAGGCGGTTAGCGATTCTTCGTAAGCACCGTTAATATTATTCTTAGTTGACATTGTTTATTTGGTTTTTTTATTAGACGTAATTATTGAAAATATGTTTCGGGACAAAGCTAAAAAAAAAGCAGTTTTAACAAAACGAAAAACTGCTTAAAATGCCTTATTTAAAACGATTGCAGACTACTGCCCGAGATAAGCCTTCAACAACTTGCTTCGAGAGGTGTGCCGCAAGCGCCGGATTGCCTTTTCTTTGATTTGGCGAACCCGTTCTCTTGTAAGATCAAATTTGGCACCAATTTCTTCCAGTGTCAATCCATGATTCATTCCAATACCATAATAAAGATTGATTACGTCTCGTTCTTTTTCACTGAGTGTTGCAAGCGAACGTTGAATCTCATGGCCCAATGATTCGTGCATCAGGTCTTTATCAGTAGAAATGCCATCAGTAGGAACAAATACATCCAGGAACTTGGTATCTTCATCACTTACAATGGGGGCATCCATAGAAACATAGCGTGTTGCTATTTTCATTGCTGCATTGATCTTGTGATTGGGTACTTCCATTTCAGTAGCTATCTCGGCCTGCGATGGTGGTCTTTCAAATACTTGCTCAAGCCGGGAGGTCACTTTTTTAATCTTATTTAGCGAACCCACCTGGTTAAGCGGAAGCCTCACTATCCTTGACTGTTCTGCCAACGCCTGTAAAATGGATTGCCTGATCCACCAAACGGCATATGAAATAAATTTGAATCCGCGTGTTTCATCAAATCGTCCGGCAGCCTTAATCAGACCGACATTTCCCTCATTGATAAGGTCAGGAAGACTCAACCCCTGGTTTTGGTATTGCTTTGCTACTGATACAACAAATCTTAAGTTAGCCTTTGTGAGCTGTTCAAGTGCAATACGGTCGCCTGTTTTAATTTTACGGGCAAGTTCAACCTCTTGTTCAGCTGTAATCAGGTCTTCTCTACCGATCTCCTGAAGATATTTATCAAGAGAAGCCGTATTTCGGTTAGTGATGGATTTTGTTATTTTT
>JAUVKF010000030.1 GCA_030596395.1 Chlorobiota bacterium
TAGTTGTCAATGAAAAAATGAAAAATGCAGCTTTGCTTATTGTCCTTGTTATGTCATTTAATTTGGCGCAGGCACAAGATAAGTCATTTAATTTGGGAGCTGAGATCCGTCCCCGATTGTTATTAGATGATGGATACAAAATGCCTAAATTAATTAATGAAAAGCCACTTGCATATATTACTCAAAGAACACGGTTAAATGCCGGATTTCGGATAAATAAATTGGAAGCTTATATCTCAATTCAAGATGTCAGGTTTTGGGGTGGTGATAATAAATACAAAGAAAATGGTGTGTTGGGCAATACTGAAAGCCTCAGCCTGCACCAAGGCTGGTTTTTATTAAAACCTACTCAAACTGTTTCTGTTAAAATTGGACGACAATTATTTCAATATGATGACCAACGCATTATTTCATCCAGAAACTGGAATGATTATCAAATTACTTATGATGCCGTTTTATTGATGTTTGATGATACAATTAATAAATTAGATATTGGTCTAACCTGGAATTCAGAAACTTCAAAAAGTCTTATTTTTCCTGATGAGAAGTTTAAGGTTTTTGATTTTATTAGATATGAAAGGCAAATTAAGAAATTTAATTTTTCAGTTATTGGATTACTCACAGGAAATACTATAAATGATACTTCAGAAACCATTTACCTGAGGGGAACATATGGGCTAAATTTGAAATATAAGAAGAATAGTTTTAATATCAGGTCATCTGTTTACTACCAAAATAACCTCAATAGCAATGGGCAAAAAGTTAATGCTTATTGCTTTTCAATATTTGCGAAACAAAACATATTTCAGAAAAAAGCTTCCATAGGTATTGGTTTAGATTACTTATCTGGCCTGGATGAAACCAATACAAACAATAACTATCAAATTACTAACCATCGCTTCGATATTCTTTACGGAAGGAGACACAGTTGGTATGGCTATATGGATTTTTTTAGCACTACCCCAGAGCAGGGCTTACAAGATTATATGATTAAAACAGAATATATCCCAATAAAAAAATTAACATTACAAGCAGATTATCATTATTTTATGTTGGCTGCAAACAAATTAAATATGGAAGACCCTACAGAAAAATTAAGTAAAAACTTAGGGCATGAATTTGATTTTACATTGGAATGGAAAATTATCAATGAAGTATCATTTCAAGCAGGATATTCGTTCTATTTGATGACCAATTCTTATAAACAAATTAAAGAAGTTCATAATGAAGAATTGCGATTTCCTCAATTTGCATATATAATGATTACAGTAAAACCAATATTGTTTGATTAAAAAAATATAAACATGACGATTGTCATGTTTCCGGCTGATAATTATCATTTGAAATCCCCGGCTCCTGTCGTATTATTGTCTAAAAATCAGGTCAATACCAAACCTGATGAAAGCAAATTAAAGAAGCATTCATGGATCAATCAAGAAGCACAGGAGTTTATGTCCTCAATCCCGGAGGTAATGATAATGGTTTTGCTTTTTATAAGCGATTAGAAACATTCGTGAAAACATTGCCGGGCGTCCTGGTAGTGTGGGATTCACAAACCCACGACCATTGCGATGGCTGTATTAAAGCCAGCATCAAAAAACTTGATATCAGTAAAATGGTACTGATAGGCGATACGCCGGGATTTTTAAAACCTTATTTCAGCCAGGTAATGGCCGAGATGGGTTACAATGGCGATAGTGTTGGATTAGTTAGTTTTAAAGAGTACGGAATTGAATATGAAAACTATGAACAGGCGACTGAGTTGTTGAAAAATATTTTTAACAACAAAAAACCCGCCAATGTTCAGCTCCATGAGGTTCAAAATGTTCATCATGACACACTGGTTATTGGTGGAGGAATAGCAGGTATTCAGGCATCACTCGAAATTGCAAATGCAGGCGAAAAAGTTTACCTGGTTGAAAAACAAGGGACTATTGGAGGACATATGGCCATGTTCGATAAAACATTCCCAACCCTCGATTGTGCTGCCTGTATTCTTACACCCAAGATGGTGGATGTTAACCAGCATTCTAATATTGATTTACTGACTTATGCTGAAGTACTTTCCGTAGATGGAATTCCGGGAAACTTTCGTGTTAAAATATTGAAGAAAGCCAGATTTGTAAGCGAGGAATTATGTATCGGTTGTGGATCTTGCTCTGCGAAATGTCCGGGTAAAACAACCAGCGAGTTTGATGCATCCACAACATTACGAAAATCCATCTATATTCCATTTCCACAGGCCGTGCCTAACAAATATTTGATTGACAAAGAAAGCTGTAACTATATGCTTTCGAACGGAGAAAAATGTGGAGTATGTGTAAAATTCTGTCCTGTAAATGATTGTATTGATTTGCATCAGAAGGATGAAGAGATTGAGATTAATGTTGGTAACATCATCGTTGCAACCGGTTTTAAAACTTTTGATGCATCGCGAATAGAAAGATATGGATATGGAAAATATCCGAACGTGCTTACCTCACTGGAACTGGAAAGGTTGATCAATGCCGGAGGCCCAACCGAAGGAAAGATCACTTTCAGAACACAGGATAAAAAAGGAAACTGGGTGTTTGACAAGGGGAGTGGCAATCCAAAAAGTGTGGCACTGATCCATTGCATCGGCAGCCGTGATGAAAATTATAATAAATACTGTTCCAGGGTATGTTGCATGTATTCGCTGAAACTGGCTCATCTGGTTAAGGAAAAACTACCTGAAGCAAATGTGTATGAGTATTTTATTGATATGCGTGCATTTGGCAAAGGTTATGAAGAGTTTTATCAGCGGATCATTAATGAAGGCGTGCATATCATCAGGGGAAAAACAGCAACAATTGATCAGAAAGATGAAAAACTGATTTTGCGCTCAGAAGACATCCTGAACGACAGAATAATTGAGCAACAGGTAGATATGGTGGTACTGGCTGTTGGTTTAGAACCCAACAATGATGCACAGCAGTTGGCCCAAATGCTCGGAATCAAACAAGGATGTGAAGGTTGGTTTGCTGAAATGAACTATTTGACGGATCCGATAGCCACACAAAACCCAAACATTTTAATTGCCGGTGTATGCCAGGGTCCGAAAGACATTCCCGACACGGTAGTACAAGCCTCCTCTGCTGCAGCACGGGTTTTACAATCGATAGCCAGGTATTCAGAAGTAACATCAAATTGAATAAACAGAAAATCAATAAAATGAGCACGAGAATAAATACCGATTTCAATCAAATGCTAAAACCATTTGGCAAGGGTGACTGGAACGAATGTTACCATTGTGGTAATTGCACAGCAATTTGTCCATTATCAAAAGATGGTTTTTTGTTTCCCCGTAAGGATATCAGGGCAATACAAATGGGTTTGGATAAAAAACTCGATGCATCGCTCGAACCCTGGTTGTGTTACTATTGCGGCGAATGCAGCGAAACTTGCCCGAGGGATGCCAACCCCGGTGAGTTGATGATGACCTTAAGACGATATCTTACCTCAAGGTATGATTGGACCGGGCTTTCTAAAAAGTTTTATACAAACCATATTTGGGAATATGCGGTTTTAGGTTTCTTGTTTATCATCATTGTTGGGCTGTTTCTTGTTTTTCTTCCATTAGGTCCTGATGCTGCTTTGATGGTAAATGAATCAGGCGGCGTGATGATTAACAGCCTTATTGAAGGGATCAGCGCTGATAAATTTATCAGTATTATCGAGTATGGCGATTGGACAATGGCCGGTATCATAGGCTTTTTCCTGATCAGTAACATCGTAGTGATGTTTTATAAAACCATTCTATCTGATAAAAAAATGCGAATTCCATTTTATGCTTATTTCACCGAAGCCTGGCAACTGATCTGGAATTTTGCCACACAGTCAAAGCTTTCAAAATGTGATGATAAAACATATTGGGTCGGCCATCTTTTGCTGATGACCGGTTACACCATCATGTTCATTCTGGTAGTCGTATTCCTGCCTGTTTTTCAGGTTGAGTCTATTGAACCGTGGTGGCATTGGCAACGCTTATTGGGTTATTATGCAACTTTCGGGATCCTGTTTTTCCTGGGTATAGTCGCTGTAAAAAGATTACAAAAGAAAGATGTGAAACTAAAATACTCACATCCATCAGATTGGATTTTTATCGTGATGTTGGCTTTAACAACCATTTCGGGAATCATGGTTCACATATTCAGGATTGAAGGAATGGTTGCTGCAACTTATTATACATACATAATACACCTGGCAATACTTGTACCGATGCTGATGGTTGAAGTGCCGTTTTCGAAATGGTCGCACCTGGCATACAGGCCGTTTGCAATCTATTTTGCGCGATTGAAAGCAGTGGCTGCCAGGGAAAAAGTGCGTGAAAGTGAGTTAATTCAGGTTGTTAGCGCTTAGAGCAGAGGGCGTGGAGCAAAGAGATTAATAGATATTAACATGATTGTAGATTAAAAATTTGATTCTCAGTTACCCCGGACTTCAGTCCGGGGATTAAAAAAGGAATAAAAAATTAAATAACTCGCATGGAAGAAACAAGAATAGGCGTTTATGTGTGCTGGTGCGGAACCAACATAGCCATGATGGTTGACGTAAAAGCAGTAGCTGCAAAAATGGAGAAGCTGCCGAATGTTGTTGTAGCTAAAACTTACAAATACATGTGTTCCGATCCTGGCCAGGAATTAATCATCAAGGATATAAAAGAGCATAAGTTGAACAGGGTTGTTGTGGCGGCTTGTTCTCCTCGGATTCATGAAAACACATTCAGGAAAGCCCTTGAGAATGCAGGCGTCAATCCGTATATGCTGCAAATGGCCAACATCCGCGAACAAAATTCATGGGTGCACTCCAACAGGATTGAAGCAACACGAAAAGCGAAATCGCTTGTTGCCGGGGCAGTACACCGGGTTAATCACCACCAGCCATTGACCAAAAGGCAGGTTGAGATAAATTCAGCTACACTTGTAATTGGAGGAGGGATATCCGGAATAGCAGCTGCACTGGAATTAGCTGATGCGGGGAAAATGGTTTATTTGATCGAGAAAGAAGATAAACTGGGTGGAATTGCTGCGAAACTTGACCTCACATTTCCGTATATGTATAGCATTGCTGATTCGCTTGAATCTCTGATCTATCGTGTTGAAGTACATGAAAAAATTAAGGTATTTAACAATACCAAAATCCAGGAAATAACAGGATTTGTAGGCAATTTCACCGGCATGATAAAACCGGGAAATAAAAGAGCAAAAAAAATCGAGTTCGGAAATGTAATCGTTGCAACAGGCCTCAAACCAATTAAACCGGAAAGTGTACCCAATTACGGATACGGCAAATTCCCTGAAGTGATAACATCGCTTGAATTTGAACAAATCCTGAAAAGCGGAAGTATTGTAAATGCTTATGGCATTACTCCAAAAAAAGTAGCCATAATTCATTGTGTTGGCAGCAGGAATGATGATCATAAATCATATTGTTCAAGAACCTGCTGCATGACAGGTTTAAAATATGCCAACCTGATCAAAGCAGGATTACCTGAAACCAATGTTTATGAACTCTATGCCGACATGCGGGCATTTGGTAATGGATGCGAAGAGATGTACTGCCAGACGGCCAGGAAAAACGTTTTGTTTATGATGTTTGACCAGCGGAATGGCCTTCCTGTTATTGAAAAAGATACAATCGGGCCCGGCGTTTTGATCAGGTTTAAAGAGAAGCTTTCAGGTGAAGATATTGATGTACCTGCCGATCTGGTGATATTACTGACTGCTCAGGAATCGCAGGAAGATGCTAAGGCCACCTCACATCTGGTAGGAATTAGTATGGATGCCAACGGTTTTTACATCGAAAAACACCCTAAACTCGATCCGGTTGCAACTACTACCGATGGGGTTTATGTAGTTGGAAGTTGCCAGTCGCCAAAAGATATCCCCGAATCCGTTTCACAGGCTAAAGCCGCAACAGCCAGAATACTTGCGACTATTTCGAGGGGATATGTAGAAGTGGAGGTAATAACAGCTGAAGTTAATGAGGAAATATGTTGTGGATGTCAGTTCTGCATCCAGGTATGTCCATATGGTGCCATTTCATTTGATCCACGGAAAGAAATTTCAACCGTTAACGAAGCGCTTTGCAAGGGCTGCGGAACCTGTGGTTCGGTTTGCCCCAGTGGCGCCATCACTACGAAACATTTTACCGATAAACAAATTCTTTCACAAATTGAAGGCTTATTCTCAGAACTTATCGCAGTTGAAGAAACAGCCAATTAACAACAGACCTTCCAGAGTCGTTAGACCTGGAAGAGTCATTTAAAACAAGGAAGCATCTTTAATAACAAACAATTGAAAGCACAGAAGTAAATATAAAACCCATGAATAACGATCCAACAATAGTCGCATTTTTATGTAACTGGTGTTCGTATACCGGCGCCGACCTTGCCGGAACATCACGCATGAAATATGCAAGTAACATCAGGGTAATTCGTGTAATGTGCAGTGGACGCATTGACCCAACGTTTGTATTGAAATCATTTACTGAGGGAGCAGATGGTGTGTTGATATGCGGCTGCCATCCCGGCGATTGCCATTATCATGAAGGAAATTACAAATGCCTGAGAAGATTTCATTTGCTTAAGAAATATATCGCTCAAATGGGTATTGACAAGAACCGGATCAGGCTGGAATGGATCAGTGCAAGCGAAGGGAAGGAGTTTGCTGAGTTGGCCAATGAATTCTCAGAGTCAATCAAGCAGTTGGGTAAAGCAAATATTAAAGAAGAAATGGCTGTTGTGTAAGTCCGCAGTCAGGATGTGTATCACAATTAGAGACTGCCGACTTGTTCACATAAATAAATGAATAGATATGGAAAATGAAACAAATAAATCAAAGTTAAAACTTGCAATATACTGGGGCGCAGCCTGCGGTGGATGTTGTGTTTCAGTTCTCGATGTTCACGAACATCTGTTTGATATTGTTGCTGCTGCCGATTTGGTTTTCTGGCCCATAGCGCTCGATATCAAGTATGCTGATGTTGAAGGGATGGAGGATGACTTTATCGACATCACTTTATTTAATGGTGCCATACGAAATAGCGAAAACCACCACATGGCTGAGGTATTGCGGCAGAAATCAAAATTACTGGTTGCTTACGGTTCTTGTGCACATATGGGAGGAATACCGGGACTGGCAAATTTGTATAGCAAGGAAGAACTTATGGAAAGAGTGTATGAAACCAGTGAATCTACCGAAAATCCTGATAAGATCAGGCCGAAAACAAAAGTTGGGATGCCTGAAGGGATATTGACATTACCTGAATTCTATGAAGATGTAAGGACGTTGGACCAGGTGGTAGATGTGGACTATTATATTCCTGGCTGTCCGCCAACATCTGATAGGTTGCTGGAGGTATTCACTGCCATTGTAACAGGTTCTCAGTTGCCTCCCAAAGGTTCTGTTATCAGTGCACAGGAAAAACCTTTGTGCGATGAGTGCGAAAGGAAGAAATCAGAAGATAAAAAGGTAAAGCGGTTTTTCAGACCCTGGGAAATAGAAGATGATGGCGAGACATGTTTCATCGAGCAAGGATTGATATGTCACGGACCTGCAACGCGTGCCGGATGTGGATTCAGATGTATAAAAGGAAATGCACCTTGCCGGGGATGTTACGGTCCAACCTCAGATGTTTTGGATCCCGGAGCTAAAATGCTCTCAGCTATTGCCACCGTTATTGATGCAGACGACCCGGAGGAAATTGAAAAGATTGTTGATTCGATAGAAGATCCAGCAGGTACTTTTTACCGGACCAGCCTTCCAGGTGCTTTGTTGAGGAAAAAGATTTTTAATTAAATAAGATAGTATCATGCCACAAATAACAATAGATCCAATCACACGCCTCGAAGGTCACGGTAAAATTGAAATTTTTCTTACGGATGAAGGAGATGTCGAAAATGTTTATTTCCAGGTACCCGAATTGCGCGGATTTGAAAAGTTTTGTGAGGGAAGGCCGGTTGAAGAGTTGCCCTCAATCGTTACAAAAATTTGCGGTGTCTGTCCCGGCTGCCACCATATGGCAGCAGGTAAAGCCGTTGATGCTGTGTATGGCGTTGAGCCGACTCCTACTGCCAAAAAACTTAGGGAACTTTTTTATATGGCCCACTTCGTTCACAGCCACATCGCACATTTTTATGCCCTTGCGGCTCCTGATTTTGTTGTAGGCCCGGATGCCGATCCCGCAAAGCGAAACATACTGGGTGTAATTGAGGTAGTTGGTAAGGAAATTGGAACAGAAGTCATTAAACAAAGGCGGATTGCACAAGAGATTCAGGCACTTCTTGGTGGTCATCAAACCCATGTAGTGATGAATATCCCGGGTGGCGTTAGAAAAGGATTGACCGAGGAAGAACGTGCTGATATTGAAAAGAAAGCAGAAGGATTTATCGAATTTTCAAAATTCTCGCTCAAGCTGTTCAGTGATGTTGTACTGGCTAATAAAACTTACCTGGACATCATTCTGAATGGCCCGTATTACTTAAAACTTCACTCAATGGGGCTGGTTGACGCAAACAATAAGGTGAATTTTTATGATGGTAAAGTCAGGGTAGTAAATACACTGGGAATAGAACATTGTAAATATGCCCCTGACGAATACATGGATTATATTGCCGAAAGGGTAGAGGAGTGGAGCTACCTGAAATTCCCCTATCTGAAAAAGAAAGGCTGGCACGGGTTTGTTGATGGAGAAATGTCGGGTGTTTACCAGGCTACTCCGTTGTCGAGGCTTAATGCTGCCGATGGCATGGCAACGCCACTTGCCCAGGTTGAATACGAAAAAATGTATGAAACCCTCGGTGGAAAACCCGTACATCATACACTGGCCATGCACTGGGCAAGGTTGATTGAGTTGTTATATGCGTCTGAACATTTACTGGAACTGGCACAAGACCCGGAAATAACAGGAAAAGAGTTGAGAACGAAGGTTACCCATATCGAAGGCGAAGGAGTTGGAATTGTAGAGGCACAAAGGGGAACACTTACGCATCATTATTGGACTGATGAAAGAGGAATCGTGACAAAGGCCAATATTATCGTTGGAACTACCAACAACAATGCAGCCATTTGCATGTCGCTGAAGAAAGCAGCCCAGGGTTTGATTAATAAAAATACAGAAGTAACAAATGGTATCTTAAACATGATTGAAATGGCCTTCAGGGCTTATGATCCATGTTTTTCATGTGCAACTCATGCCAGGAAAGGGGAGATGCCAATGATAGTAAATCTCAGAGATACTCGTGGTCGGATTATTCGTACGATTTCAAGGAAAAATTGATGTCAATAAACAAGCATCAGATTTCAAATAATCACCAATGGACAACTATCAAAATCACAAATAAAAGAACTCAGTGTTAGCGGAAAAACTTTACCGTATGAATTTGGATATTATTTTTTTGTAATTTAGAATTTCTTTGATTTTTAGGATTTGTGTTAATGAGAATTTAATTAATGAACTTTTAAACTACTAAAATGAAACGATTCGACAAAAAAGGGATGATGATCTATCCGAATCCCAAAAAAAAAGAAAGTCCGTGCCGGAAAGAAAAAGTTCTGGTGGTTGAGGAATGCTATTGTCAGGCCGGCCATTCATTGATATCCGATAAAGTAAAGTTCGATGGGTTCAGTGGTATTTTGTTCAAAGTAAAACGTGCTGGCAAGGAAGGACGTGTTGCCTTGAGTCCTGTTTATGGATGTGATCACCGAATATCGCTTGATTTGGAATTAACTGATGGCGAAATCTATGACTTTCATTGTCCTGAATGTGATATTGCATTACCATATTACACGCTTTGCGAGTGCGGGGCATATATGACTACATTTTTTACAAATAAAAATGCAGATTTTCACAGTACAATAGCGATTTGTAACAGGGTAGGGTGCCAAAATGCGGAAATCAATCTTGGCGAAAAATTATTAACTGATGCCATGCTTGATGCACTGTAAAACTATTGTAAAAAATCAGAGTATAAATCAATACTTATTCAGCAAGTAATAAAAATTGATTTTGTAATTATGATAGAGGAAATATGGGTATAAGGGTATAATGGTTTTAATGAACCTATTTCCCTTATTTCCAACTATTCTGGAATTCAATTATAAAATTTAATAAGTAAGTTTCAGAGTTCATTTGGTGCTGAATAGATACAAACAATTCTTTATGAATAAAAATCTGGTTATCGGTTTTGGCAGTGATATAATCTCTGATCGAAGAATAATTCCAAAATTGATCAAAGATGTAAGTATAGTTTATACGGATAGGGTGGATTTTACTTGCGAACTCATCAATAACCTCGATTTGATAAACTTGTTCGAAGGCTATAACAACATGCTTATCATTGATTCTGTACAGAATCCAAAACTGGAAATTGGTACAATGCAGTATTTCTCATTAGAAAATTATCAGCCCGGATTACACCTTGAGAATTATCACGACAGTTCATTACCTGAAACAATTGAAACTGCAAAAAAACTTGGGTTCCATGTACCTGGAAAAATTGGAATTGCGATTATAAATGTAAAGGAGATACATACTTTAAGTACATCTTTCAGCCATGAATTAAACCATAAATATCCGGAACTGCTACAACAATTAAAAACATTAATAAATCGCTTTTTTCTTCTGAATAGTAAAAAGGTGATTGTGTCAAGTCAAGCATGATTTAGTCAGCCCAAGTCTTGTTCTTTTTGCCCCTGTCTGCGTTAAAAAATTAATACGTAGCTATGGCTATGCACGTATTTTTTGCCTTGTCAAGAACGAAAATAATTACGACTTAACCGACACACCACACTTGATTTAACACTATTCGTAGATTAAATATTTATCCCTTATTTTTTTGAATTGTTCCAAATCCCCTTGCCAGCTTTCCCTTATTTCCTCTTCACTCATTCCTGCTTCAATCTGCTCTCTCAATTGGACGGAACCGGCGAGTAATGTAAAATATTTATTAAAGAAATCATGATTGGGTGACAGGTGTTTGTACGTAGTGAGTAACCATAAAATACTGAAATGTTGTGGATTATTTGTGAAATTCTGTGCGTAGCCGCTTAGGTTTTCACCAACACAATGTTGATCTTTAAATTTTGGATTTTCGCTTACACCCGGAATACTTTTTGGTGTAAAAGCAAAGCTACCGGGATGATAATCAGGATGCCCAAATATTTGAAATGGATAATCAGTACCGCGGCCTTCGCTGACAATGGTACCTTCAAACAGGCAAAGGGAAGGGTAGAGGTAAATACTTTCCCAGTTGGGTAAATTCGGTGAAGGTTTAACCGGTAATTCGAAAGTTAGCTGATGTCTGTATCCTGAAAGTGGAATGATGCTTAAGTTACATTGCATACTATCATTCAACCAGTACTCTCCGTTCACCATCCGGGCATACTCACCAATGGTCATCCCATAAATAACAGGAACCGGATGCATACCAATAAAAGATGAGAATGCAGTGTCCAACACCGGTCCGTCAACATAGAATCCATTTGGGTTAGGCCTGTCGAGGACGATCAAAGGGATGTTATTTTCAGCACATGCTTCCATAATATAAGTAAGCGTGGAGATGTATGTATAAAACCGAACTCCAACATCCTGTAAGTCGAAAAGCACGACATCAATATCTCTCAGGTCCTCTGCTGTTGGTTTTTTGTGGCTTCCATACAGCGAGACAACTTCAAGTCCGGTGATAGTATCAATCCCGTTTTGAATTGAAGCACCCGCTTCGGATTTTCCCCTGAAACCATGCTCAGGGCTGAAAATCCTGATTAAATCAAGATTATGAGCAATCAAAGTATCAACCAGGTGAGTTTGATGTACCAAAGAAGCTTGATTGGCAACTATCCCAACTTTTTTATCCTTAATTAATTCCAGGTTTGAACTGATCAGGTTCATGGCACCGGTTTCAATCTTATTGTAATCAACCTGAACGGGTTGTTTGATCTGTGTACATGCATTTGTTAAGAAAACGAAATGGATAATAAGAATCGATGTGAACCGGTAAATCATGAGCTGGTCTTTTATACTTTTGTAAAAATATCAAAACATTGAATTTCGAACGGTTTATTGCCAAACATATTTCATCCGGTCAATCCGATAATTATGCCAAACCGGTAGTTCGTATATCTTATATTAGTATTGCGCTGGGCCTTGCTTTGATGATTATTTCTGTTGCCGTGGTTATTGGATTCAAAAATTCCATCAGCAATAAAATTATTGGCTTTGCTTCTCACCTTCAGGTCGTTCCATTCGATAATAATGAATCACTTGAAGAAAGACCGATTTCAATTGACGAAGATTTTATAATGGAATTGGAAGCAAATCCGAACATCGTACATTTTCAATTCTGTGCCAAAAAAGCGGGAGTGATAAAAACTGATGATCAGATACAAGGAGTTGTTTTTAAAGGTGTTGGTGAAGATTTTAATCGATCATTCCTGGAAGCGCACATAGTTAGTGGTAGATTCCCGGAGATAATTTCTGAAAGAACGGATGAGGTAATTATATCGAAATCGCTTGCAGATAAACTAAATCTAAAAACCGGGGATAATTTAAGAACCTGGTTTGTGACAGGAAACAGCAGTAATGCCCGCGGACGAAAATTTAAGATCGTTGGTTTGTATGATACCAGCATGGAAGAATTTGACAACATTTTTATCATTGGAGATATCAGGCATATACAAAAACTGAATGATTGGGAAAACGGGCAAGTTGGGAGTATTGAAATTACTGTCAACGACCCTGAACACCTTACTGATATTGCATTCGATTTGTATGGCTCAATACCATTTAACCTGAGGGTAGTAACAGTGCAAGAAGAATACCCTCAGATATTTAACTGGCTGGGTTTGCTCGATATGAACGTGATTGTGATACTGGTCCTGTTAATTGCCGTTGCAGCAATAACAATGATATCAACTTTGCTGGTATTGATTATGGAGCGAACCAATATGGTTGGAATATTAAAAGCCCTTGGTGCAAATAATCGGTCAATCAGGAAAATATTTTTGTATAAAGCCGGTGGGATTATATTGAAAGGCATACTATGGGGCAATATTATTGGATTAGGTTTCTATTTTATTCAGTATTACTTCAAATTAATTCAATTATCACCCGAAAATTATTATGTGGATTATGTGCCTGTTGAATTGAACTGGCTGTATTTTCTCTCACTAAATACAGGAACCTTTATCATTTGTGGCCTGATGCTGATTGTGCCTTCTTATTATATTACACGAATTATACCGGCCAAGGCACTGAGGTATGAGTAAATTATCCGGGTAATCTTTCTTATTGACAATTAATTTTCAAAAGAATTTGTACTTTTGCAACCCATTTTATTGGACCCGTAGCATAATTGGATACCTGCCTGCCGGCAGGCAGGGTTCGCCTGATTACGGATCAAATTAAAACAAATGTATTTTGTTTACGTTCTTAAAAGTGTAAGAGATGGAAGGTTATACAAAGGTATGACTATTAACGTCAATAATCGGATTAACGACCACAATAGGGGTAAAGTTAAATCCACTCGACCATACAGACCTTGGGAGCATGTTTTAACAAGAGAGTTTGAGACCAGGAAGGAAGCAAGGCATCATGAAAAATGGCTGAAATCCGGGGTAGGTCGTGAATTTTTAAAAAGATTATTGGACCTGTAGCATAATTGGATAGTGCACCTGACTACGGATCAGGAGGTTGGGGGTTCGAGTCCCTCCAGGTTCACAGATTACCTTAAAGCCCTTACAGCTGGAGAGGGATTTTTTTGTGATTAACCGTACTCGCAGAAACTCATTAAAATTTTTCGGATATGTAGCCTACTCGACGGCAAACAGGCATAATTGGATACCTGCCTGCCGGCAGGGTGCACCTGACTACGGATCAGGAGGTTAGGGGGTCGAGCCCTTCCTGGTTCATCAATGATAATCAGAGAGTTACGTTTTTTGTAATTCTCTTTTTTATGTCTGGTTTACAAATTGGTTTACAATTTATAGGGCCCAGAGGTAGCTCTGCACAGGTATTTCTTAATTAAGATTTAATGTTTCTTGCAATGTCCCAGATGATCATCAAAGTGAAACCGGAACACTTTCTGACTAGTAAAATGTAACCGGCTTTATCATTGTTAAAATTCAATGTTTTATAAATCTGAATTGGATTGATTTCTGATTTTTCTTATTTTTTTTGAGCCATTTTTTGGACACGTTTAAAATCTGCTCAAAATTTTAAAGAAGATAAAGATGATACTTCATCAATAGTACCCATATTCTTCATTTTCAATGGTTTGTTGGGTATATCTTTATTTTATGTGAATGCCGATATTCGGCAGGCCTATTTTCTGATTACTTTCTTTATTACCGATAGAATTTCATTATCTGTCTTTACAGAAAGTTTAAGCACATAAACACCCCTGTTCAGTGAAGCCATGTTAATATTTGATAGTTGCAGATCTGTATTTGTAAATCCTTGGTTTAGCTGAATAACCCTGTTTCCAAATATATCCACTATTTCAATTTTCACCTCACCCTTTTGTGGCAGTATGTAAGAGACATACAATTGAGAAGTAGTAGGATTAGGATAGCAGTTCAGGAATAAGCCATTGTGTTCTTGATCCTGAATCCCTGCAAAGCTTTCTGATAGTGTACACACATAAGTTTCTAATGGCTCAAATCTGTTCTTGCCCCAGGTATATCCATGGTACATTTGTACAATACTTCTTCCTTCTTTGTCAAGGAATTTGAAAGAAATAGAATTACCCGGTTTAAATCCATTAACTATATCAGTAGTTGGGTCATCCATCGAAGCTATAATATGAGCAATTAATTCTCCCCGATAACGAACTACTACACCTGCACCCACACACAATTCTCCATCAAACACAGCTATCTCATCACCTTCCCTTACTTCAATGCCATCCAATGAGATATCCCTTACAATGATATTCATTGGGTTGTAAGGATTATTCGACCAAGGTAGTTCGAACAGTTTACTTTCTGTGATGGGGAACAGCTCAGGATAAACCCTTGTTGCTGGTATATCTACAGTGAGCGTATCAGTTCCCGATAACTTGATGTAATAGCCTTCACCAGGATCAAAATCTCCAATGGTGTTAAACCATCCAAGGCCAGGAATTTCCTGTATAAAACCACCTGCTTCATCAATTACTTTAACCAGGTTGCTGTTGTCAATAATATCCTGCAGTGCATTTTCAGCATCCTGTGAAACATCCATTGGATATCCCATAATGTTCCAACCTGTTATCAGTGGAATGTCGAATGGTAGTTCTGGAACTACTCCCCTTGATGTCAGTTCATAATTCTCACTAACCTTCACGTAATATCCTTCAGTATTGGCCATATCCCCAATTGTATTCAGCCAACCTACACCTGGTATGTCCTGGATAAACCCACCGGCCTCATCAATGGCTTTGACCAATACAGCAGAATCCATCATGCTTTTGAAAATTGAATCCGTTTGCATATGATCAGGTGTAATATTGAAAGAAGCAATGTTCCAGCCTGTGGTTAGATCAATTTGCTGGGTTACTTGTGGATGTTCCACTGCAAAGTAATCGCCAACAGTAAAAGTACCAACGGTGGTGAAGGATATGCCTTCGCGCGAGTAAGGATCGCTTCCAATTGCAGCACCTGTTTCTGTCCATATATAATCTGTTCCACCATTTGTGGTGAGTCCCACACTGCTGTTGGTTCTGTCAAAGTCGGTTAGTTCTTCTCCGCTGTTCCATTGAGGTGTAATAGTTACATCACCACCTGTTGGAACATCATCGCTAATTATCCACGAGCGGTTAACAAAGTGATGGGTTGATGTGCCGGCAGGTTCTGCATCAACAACCCGCACATTATAAATGTCAGAAGTTCCTGTGTTATTTAATGTAACAGGGTTATAAGCTGAGTTACCAACAGGAAACAATACGTCACCTGAACCAACCGTGCGTTTTACAACACCAGTGCCATTGGTTTGAACATATTTAGTGGATCCGGGAGTAGTCGCATCATTCGCCAGTGTAAGATCAAACTCGTTTAATGTGAGCAATCCATCTGTAAAAACCAGTGTGCCATAAATTGTCTGGTCAGCACCGGTTACGGTATTGGTAACCGACACTCCATTTGAATTGTCAATTTCCAGCGTTCCATAGAATTCTGCATCATGATTGCCGGTAATTTCCTGAGCTGAAATACCATTAAATTTAAAAGTGCCTGTTGAAGTGCCGGTGATTAATGCGGTAGAATTGTTTACGAGGTCACCCTTTATCTCAATAACACCAGTACTTGCTACATCGATGGACCCGCCGTTATTAACAAAGCCATTGGTTGCAATCACTTTAGCGCCGTTGGAAACAATCAGTTGAGATCCACTTTCTATAGTAACCTGGCTAAAGCCTATAGTAGCCAGACTGAGTAACGAAAATAAGAACAGAGGTTTTTTCATAATTCATTAATTAATTGTTAATCAATTATTTGCTTTTATGAGGGCTTTTAATTCACTTAATTAATTTCAGTTTGAATAAATCGACCGGTTTGGTTGTTATGCAAATCTAATAATTTCATCGAAGATATCAATGAATTTAATGTTCTTTTAAAAAAGGTAGATTCAACTCTTAAGTGCGACAGATATATTTATAAAGTTAGCCATAAAGACCTGGATTGGTGTTTTCCAACCCAAAGTTTTTCGGTGTCTTTTATTCAAGTCCCTGAAATCACACCAGGATTCTTCACATTAAATTGCCATGAATGTGCCATCATTTTGACAAAATTTCCGCCTTTAATTTATCGCATTTTTTTTTATACCTCCAATTGCAAACTATCCAAAGGCATAATGAGTATGATTTTGGGGTTGATATTTCTCCTGTTTATTGGATTCATGGTAGGCCTGTTTGTCGAAGCTTGGGTTTTTATCCAAAAACAGGAATATCATGCAAAGCTAACTGAATAATCCTGTCTAATTCAGTTAGTTCATCAAACTAATTATAAGAAAAATGTATATTTATGGCTTCAATTATTGACTTAAAAACAAACGCCATGAAAAAAATTACTTGTTTACTTCTCGTATTATTTATTTTTTCCAGTTTTAATAAATTATAATCCCAGGTCGCAATCAATATTGATGGTAGTACACCCAATGCCTCTGCTATGCTGGATGTGAAATCTGATACAAGCGGAATTCTCATCCCAAGAATGACAGAAGCACAGCGTGATGCCATCAATAG
This sequence comes from Chlorobiota bacterium, assembly GCA_030596395.1. Classification (GTDB taxonomy): domain Bacteria; phylum Bacteroidota; class Bacteroidia; order Bacteroidales; family F082; genus JAADID01. Next base: position 17,237 of record JAUVKF010000030.1, read on the forward strand.
CCCTGCAATAGGCTTATTGATTTTTCAAACCGATAATACTACTGGGTTTTATTATTATGATGGATCCTCATGGGGATTAATTGGGACCGGGGCTTTTGCTATTGATGATCTTAGTGATGGAAAATCAGAAGGATCCAGTATTTTTCTCGGTTTGGGATCAGGAGATAATGATGATGGATCAAACAGCAATGTTGCAGTGGGAATTGATGCGCTTAATACAAATACTTCGGGATGGTTTAATACCGCAATCGGATACCAGGCATTATTTACGAATACGACTGGATCTAGTAACACGGCAAATGGAAACAAGACTTTATATTCAAATACAACAGGATACAATAATACAGCAACTGGATGGCGCGCATTAAATAAAAATACAACAGGATATCATAACACAGCAAATGGATATACTGCCTTAAATAATAACATAGCAGGTAATAAAAACACAGCAAATGGATGCTGGGCTTTATTTAATAATACTTCAGGCTCTAATAATACAGCAAGTGGATATAGCGCATTAAATGATAACACAACTGGGTATGATAACACGGCAAATGGATTCCAGGCTTCATTCTGGAACACAACAGGTTTTAACAATACAACTAATGGTGGTTACGCAAATTACTTTAATCAGGAAGGATCAAACAATACCATTCTAGGCTATAAAGCCGGCATGGGAACATCCTTCCACAATAAATTCGGAAATGTATTCTTGGGATATATGGCAGGGTATAGCGAGGAAGGGAGCGATAAACTTTATATTGAAAATTCAAGTTCAACTTCTCCCTTAATTTATGGGGAATTTGACAATAATATATTAAGAGTAAATGGTACATTAGATATAAATAATGCATACCAGTTTCCAATGGCAGATGGAGCTACCGACCAGATATTTCGAACAGATGGTAGTGGGACATTGAGTTGGTCATTTATTAGTATTAATGATCTTACGGACGGAAAAACTGGCGGGGGTAGTATTTTTCTTGGCTCTAGTGCAGGAACCAATGATGATGGTTCTGATAATAACAATGTGGCTCTTGGAATTAGTGCGCTAAAAGCAAATACAACCGGGAGTTACAATTCAGCAATAGGCTGGCACGCTTTATTGTTTAATACAACCGGAAATAACAATGTAGCACTTGGTAGTGGAGTATTGGGTCAAAATACTACAGGTATTAGGAACGTAGCAATTGGAAATGGTGCAAATTTTTGGAGACAAGGTGGCTCATATAACACTATTATTGGTTATGAAGCTGGTTCAGGGATCTATCTCAACAATAAATCAGGTAATGTATTCCTGGGATATCAAGCAGGGTATAATGAGACAGGAGATAACAAACTATACATCGAAAACTCAAACTCTTCAACACCTCTAATCTATGGTGAGTTCGATACTGATCTATTGCGAGTAAATGGAACCCTGGATATTAATAGTGCTTATCAATTTCCAACCAATGATGGGACGTCAGGTCAAGTGCTTCAAACAAACGGAAGCGGCATGTTAAGTTGGATAAGTACAGGAGGAGGTAGCGGAGTTACAGAAATTAATGATTTGACAGATGGTATCTCTGATGGTAGCAGTGTTTTTCTTGGTTCCGGTGCAGGAGTAAATGATGATGGCACGGATAATAAGAATGTTGCCGTTGGAATTGGGGCTCTTAATAGTAACAGCTCAGGTTTCTCAAATACATCAGTAGGGTTTCAGGCTTTAAACTCAAATACAAATAATGCATATAATAACGCTTTTGGACATCAAGCACTATATTCAAATACTGGAGGTTCGAATAATATCGGAGTTGGACATCAAGCATTGTATTCAAATATATCTGGAAGCCACAATATTGCTGTTGGTAACGAGACTTTATTTTCAAATACGACAGGTATCTCAAATACAGCTTATGGTGGAAACGCACTCTTTGCAAATACAACAGGAAATTATAATACGGCAAATGGCAATTTTGCATTGTACTCTAATAATACAGGAATAAAAAATACAGCCTTCGGGGCTAGTGCTTTAATTAATAATTCAATCGGAAACTATAATACTGCCCTAGGATATCGAGCAGGGGGATACAAAGTTGAAGGTTCGAATAATACATTTATTGGATATGAAGCTGGAATGGGAAGCTCTCCTCACAATAAATCTGGAAATGTATTTCTTGGGTACAAAGCTGGACTCAATGAAATTGGCGATAACAAACTCTATATTGAAAATTCAAATTCATCCGCCCCTCTTATTTATGGTGAGTTTGACAATAATCTATTGCGAATAAATGGAACTTTAGATGTAAATAATGCCTATCAATTTCCAACTTCTGATGGCACTACCAGCCAGGTACTACAAACTGACGGAAGTGGTGTATTAAGCTGGTCAACTGTATCTGGTGGTGGAGTTACAGAAATTAATGATTTGACAGATGGTATCTCTGATGGTAGCAGTGTTTTTCTTGGTCTTGGTGCAGGTGCTAATGATGACGGATCAGCAAATAAAAATACTGCAGTTGGAATTGATGCGCTAAATACAAACATTTCAGGAATTGATAACACAGCCACTGGATATCAAACTTTAATCTCTAATACTACAGGAGATTATAACACCGCAAATGGGAATTGGGCTTTATATTCAAACATTTCAGGAAGTTATAACACCGCAAACGGGAAAGATGCTTTATTCTATAATACAACAGGAAGTAACAACACTGCAAATGGGTGTGTTGCTCTGTTACATAATACAACAGGAGTGAATAACACGGCTAATGGAAGCGATGCCCTTTCTTCCAATACGGAAGGAAATCAAAATTCTGCTAATGGTAGTGGTGCTCTATTTTCCAATACGGAAGGAAATTGTAATACGGTTTTTGGCTTTAATGCAAGTTTTTATAATCAAACTGGCTCTTATAATACTATAGTAGGATGTGCCGCAGGTGTAGGAACACCAAATCACAATATATCAGGAAATGTATTTCTTGGATATATGGCAGGACATGATGAGGCTGGTGATAACAAACTTTATATTGAAAACTCCGCCATTTCAACACCCCTGATTTATGGTGAGTTTGATAATGATCTTATAACCATTAATGGTAATCTTGGTATCGGAACAACTTCATTTGGCAATGGAACAGCTACACTGGCATTTCTTAATGGTACCGCTCCTACTGCTTCCATTACGGATGGTATATTGTTATATTCAGAAGATGAAAGTGCCTCCTCAGAGTTAAAGGTTAGGGATGAGGCTGGTAACGTAACAACGCTGTCGCCTCACAATTTTAGTATGATCAATAAAAGTGAACCAATGGCCTGGTCGTTTTACAGTGAAAATGAAGAAGTAGACAAGAAAATAAATGTTGATATGCTAAGGGCAATTCGACTTATTGAAGAAGTAACTGGTGAAAAACTGGCTTATGTTCAAAATATTGATGATGAATCTGGAAAAATTAATAGTGAGGAAAACACATTAGGAATTATCCAACAACAACAAAATGATATTGATGATTTACTGAAAGTAGTCACTCAACAACAGAATGTTATAAATGAGATGGCTGTACGTATTGAAAAACTCGAGGCAAAATAAAACATCATATTTAGTATTTTTTGGCATGTGCGGTTACTATACTTCATAAATGTAGCCGCACTTTTTGTATCTATTACCCCACATTTTGAATATTTTAGGCCGGTGTTGAACTATGGCTTAAATTAAAATTAAACTTTATAATACCAAACAGATCAATATTTTAATTGGATATGCAATACATTCAAAAATAAAAACAATTTCTAAAATTATCGTATTTTTAAGGCTCGTACTAAACACTAAATAACCAAACACCATGAGAAAGATTGCTTGTTTACTTTTCGTATTATTCATTTTATTAAGTTTTTACAACTTACAATCCCAGGTCGCAATCAATACTGATGGTAGTACACCCAATGCTTCTGCCATGCTGGATGTGAAATCTGATACAAGCGGAATCCTCATCCCAAGAATGACAGAAGCACAGCGTGATGCCATCAATAGCCCTGCAACAGGCTTAATGATCTTTCAAACCGATAATACTTCAGGATTTTATTATTATGATGGATACTCATGGGGATTAATCGGGACAGGGGCTTTTGCGATTGATGATCTTAGTGATGGTAAAACTGATGGCACAAGTGTTTTTCTTGGTGCTGGTGCTGGTATCAATGATGATGGGACAAATAATGAAAATGTTGCAATTGGTAAAAACGCATTTAATGCAAACATATCTGGTGATTTTAGTGTTGCTTGTGGGTACTCTGCTTTAAGTAATAACACATCGGGATATGAAAATACAGCCATTGGAAGAAAATCATTGTTTTCAAATACAACAGGAGATCATAATATCTCAATTGGAAATCAGGCTTTGTATTCAAATAATTCTGGTGGACGAAACATTGCTATTGGAAATAATGCGTTGTATAATAGTGCCAATGGTTGGAATAATACTGCTGTTGGCTATAAAGCAATGTATCAAAATACGGATGGTGTAGAGAACACCGCTTTAGGGATAGAATCGATGTTGTACAATACTGTTGGAAATTTTAATACAGCATTAGGCGCTTATAGTTTAGCCTTAAATATAAATGGATCTTTTAATTCAGCAATTGGGCATTCGGCACTATCTGAAAATTCAACAGGTAGTAATAATAATGCCATGGGATACAATACCCTACAGCATAATACATCTGGAAATTACAACATCGCATTAGGATCAGATGCGTTAAGGTATAATTCAATTGGAAGTGGCAATATTGGTATTGGCTATCTGTCAAATCAGTTAAATCAAACAGGTAGTGAAAATACAATTGTTGGTGTTCTGGCAGGCAGAGGCTCAGCATACCATAGCAAATCTGGAAATGTGTTTATTGGTTATCAGGCAGGATACAATGACACAACAGACAACAAACTCTACATTGAAAACTCCAATGCAGACTCTGCCAATGCATTAATTTATGGTGACTTTGAGAATGATATGCTCGCATTAAATGCAACCGTTGGTATTGGAACAACTATTCCTGCCGAACAACTAGATGTTGCCGGTGCGGTAAAACTGGGTAATACCACAAATGCCAATGCCGGTACAGTACGCTGGACAGGAAGTGATTTTGAAGGATATGATGGTACCTTATGGAATTCATTAACATTTAGTGGTGATAGTGATTGGGTGGAACAAAATGATACGCTATACAGGATTGCGGGGACAGATACTTTGCTTACTATTTTGGATAATGGTAATGTGGGGATTGGGATAACTACCCCTTCTCAACAATTAGAAATTACCAAATCAATTAGCTTGCCAAATACCATACATGCTGATACTGGGGTTATTTATAAAAATGGGACAAGATATCTACATAATTATCAACCAATAGGTGCAACTGGGTATAATACTTTTATTGGAAGAAATTCAGGAAACATGAGCATGATTTATGAAGGTTCAGAATACGATGCTAGTTACAATATTGCTTTGGGAGATTTGACCTTGAGTTCTTTAACAAAAGGATTTGGAAATATTGGAATAGGTTACCTAGCCCTTAACTCCACAACATATGGACATGGCAATACAAGTATAGGTTATAAAACACTATCCTCAAATGTTTCAGGTTTTTACAATGTTGCTGTAGGTTATAATTCAATGATTAATAACACAACAGGATGGGGTAATGTTGCGCTTGGTCTTGTCGCTCTTCAAAATAATATTGATGGTTATGACAATGTTGCAGTAGGTGATCAGGCTCTTACTCAGAATACTTCTGGTCAGCTAAATACAAGCATTGGTAGGGAGTCTATGAGATGGAATGTTTCAGGGCATGCAAATTCTGCATTAGGTCAAAATGCTCTTTGTAATAATACTTCAGGGTCTTGGAATACTGCAGTAGGAGGTGGGGCATTATATGGCAATACTTCTGGGACTTCTAATGTATGCATTGGGTATGGTTCAGATTTTTATAATGAAATAAGTTCAAATAATACTATTATTGGATTTAATGCAGGTCGAAGTGAGAATTATCATAGTAAATCTGGCAATATTTTTTTAGGCTATAAAGCAGGCTACAATGATACAACAGACAACAAACTCTATATCGAAAACTCAGATGCAGACTCAGCCAATGCATTAATTTACGGGGATTTTGCTAATGATATGCTCGCAATAAATGGTACCGTTGGAATTGGTACAACAATCCCTGCCGAACAACTGGAAGTAAATGGAGCAATTAAGCTTGGTACAACCACAAATAATAATGCTGGCACAATTCGTTGGACAGGTGCTGATTTTGAGGGGTATAATGGGTATACATGGAACTCATTTTACGGTGGAGGTGATAGTGATTGGATAGAATTATCTGATAGGTTATATAGGATTACAGGAACTGATACGATAATTACTATTTTAAACAATGGTTCAGTTGGTATTGGTACTTCCGATCCAATAGGAATATTAGATATAGCAGGATCATATCATTTTCCTATTAGTGATGGCATCAATGGTCAATTATTACGTACAGATGGGAGTGGTACTTTAATTTGGTCTGATGATCTTGGAGCGATCCAATTAGATGATCTTTCAGATGCAAAAACTGAATTAACAAGTATATTTGTTGGGAATGGGGCAGGAATTAATGATAATGGGAATGGGAATTATAACCTTGCCTTAGGTGTAGATGCTCTTCACTCAAACACTTCAGGGGTTTTTAATTCGGCGATAGGATATGCGGCTCTCTCCTCAAATACAACCGGTAGTAGTAATACTGCAAATGGATACAATGCATTATATTCAAATTCTACAGGATATTCAAATACTGCTATTGGACAGCAAGCTTCTTATTCAAACACAACTGGTATAAGAAATACATCTACTGGTTATTGGGCATTATATTCCAATTCATCAGGAAGTTATAATAATGCTTATGGCGAGCAATCTTTAAGGAATAATACCGTTGGAGAAAAAAATACCGCAATTGGATATATTTCATTGCATGAAAATACTATTGGAAATAGAAATACTGCGATGGGTAATGCTGCCTTACAATACAATGCTGAAGGGGATTACAATACTGGATTAGGGTTTGCTTCAAACATGTTTAATCAAAATGGATCAAATAATACAATTATTGGTTATGAAGCAGGCAAAGGAAATTCATTGCATAGCAAATCTGGAAATATATTCTTGGGGTATCAAGCCGGCTTTAACGAAACATCTGATAATAAACTATATATCGAAAATTCAAATTCCACCTCTCCGTTGATCTATGGCGAATTCGACAATGAAATCCTGGCCGTAAACGGTTGGCTAGGCATAGGAACAATGAACCCTGATACAAGTTTTCACATAGTAGGAAATCTAAAAATGGAAGATGGTAACCAGGGAGCAGGAAAAGTCATGACATCTGACGCAAATGGTGTTGGATATTGGGCAACCGTTTCAGGATCTGATACCGACTGGACTGAGACGACCGATTCATTGATGCGTATCGTTGGAACAGACACTTTGGTTACCATTACAAACTCAGGAAATGTTGGCATTGGTACCACAAATCCCGAATACCCGCTTGATATATACGGTGGAAATATGCGTCTGAAGACGGATGATTACGCCCAAATCACCATTCAGGGTGGAGTATTATCTGGTTTTCTGGGAGTAAATAATCCTTCCGCGTTTATGTATCTTGGCACCTACACCAATCAGGAATTACGCTTTATGACCAACAATGCCCAAAGAATGATCATAGAAACCAATGGTGATGTTGGCATAGGTACATTAAGCCCGGATGAAAAATTTGAAATTGAGTTTGGTGCTGAATCGGTGGATGTGGAGATTGGCCGGGGAACTACCGACACAGATGTTACCTTTCTTACGTTAAGAAGCCCCAATGGCACTAAATTCTACATCACTGTAGCCGATGATGGCACTTTGTCAAGCTCTGCAACAAAACCGTAAATTTTCGGTCACCATCTGGATGTACAGGGTTGATCTGTAATGATTAAACTGTGGATTCAATGTCAAATGTTTTAAAATCTTTCTTGAATTGGTTCGAAGATTGTCCCGGCAGGATCACAAAAAAGCCGGCATTTGCCGGCTTTTTTCTTTTAAAAGAAAACGCCTGCCTTTTCAGTGAAAAAGCAGGCGATGAAAATTAATTAATTAAATATTAAGTTAATAGCTTACATTTTTACGAACTTGTGGAACTTGTTGTAAATCTTTTCTTTTGTTACAACACGTACCTGCAATACATAAAAGCCCTGCGTTAATCCACTGGCATCAATAGTTTTTAAATGTTTACCCTCTTCATGGTACTCATTTATCACATTGCTCACCCTTGAGCCATTTAAGTTGATAATACAAATGTAAACATGTCCTTCCGGTATGTTATAGGCAACGGTCATTTTGTTATCAACTGGATTCGGATATGTGCTGACCTCAACACTTACAAAGTCTGTTTCTTCTACTGCCAGTAATTGATTACTCAATTTAACCACATAGGTACCCAGTGATTTGAACTGCTTAGCACCTGATACATCTTCAGCAACTAATTCAATTGGATATTTCAGGTCATTGTTCAGGTATTTAAATGTAATTGAATTGCCTTCGGCATATCCATCAATTTCTTCAGTAGTTGGATCATCCATTGCAGCAACTATAATTGTCGTCAGGTTTCCATTTTCGTAGGTAATAACACCGGCTCCAACACATACATCATTATCAAAAACTCCAATTTCATCTCCTTCCATTACCCTGATTCCATCTATTACAATATCTTGTACGTAAATGTTCATCGGGTTATAAGGATTGTTAGTGTATGATTTATCAAATAATACAGTTCCCTCAACAGGTGGATTTTGCAATAGCATATTTGAACTTGCCGGACAATTCAATGTGAGTGTTGTATTTGCATTAACCTGGATGTAGTATCCTTCTCCAGGTAAGAAATTTCCTATTGTATTGATCCATCCAATATCCTGAATTTCCTGTATGAAACCACCACTCTCACTTATTACTTTCACCAATTGGTTGCTGTCAATCAACTGCTGAACAGCTGTTAAAGCATTTTGTCCTTCAACCAATGGGTATCCCATAATATTCCAGCCTGTGATAAATGGAATTTCACAAGATGAGGTTGACAACTGACCCGTTACATCAATTTGGGTTGTAGAGGCAACTTTAATATAATATCCTTCATTGAGTTCCATATCTCCAATGGTATTCATCCAGCCTATATCTGGTATATATTGGACGAAACCGCCACTTTCATCAATGATCTTGGTTAAATAACCTGAGTTGATCAGTTCATCATGAATGTGTAGCATATCCAGCGTATCAGGTGTTACCAAGAAGGAATGGATATTCCATCCGGCAATCAAATCAATTGTTTGTGTTGTGTCATCAGGTAATGTTGTTGGATCTGACATCAATGAATCAAGGAAGATCAATGCACGGTTCTTAAAGCCAGTTGGTAAAACATGCCCGCCTGCGTGACTGTAAAACTCATAATCAAGGCTCAATGCATCCATAGTGTCCTGTAAAGCATCATTGGCAATATTGAAGTAAAGCTCATCATTTGAACCACAGCCAAATAAAATACCAATACTATCCGAAGGGCTAATATTATGAACAAGTGTTGTAACCTGGTGTGCATCCCATTTGTCGAAAATGGTATCAATTAAATTGCACTGCTGGTCAAATGGATATTCAACAACCTGTGGGTTGATGTAATTCTGTGGAGAACTTAAATTAGGTGACCATACACCTGCGCCCAGAAAAATCATTTTTGTAAAATTACCGGTTGAGCTATAATTGTATGAATAAGGAGGTCCTGAATTTTCTGATTTCATATGAGTCTCAAAATCATCAATAATAACTTCCATGTTAGCCGGAGTTGCATGTGAAGCAAGACCACAAAACTTATCTTTATGTAATATACCATATCTGAAGGCTCCATAACCACCCATCGAATGTCCCATTACAGTACGGTATTTTTTTTCAGGGACGGTTCGGTAGGTTGTATCGAACCAGCTTATCAGGTCGTTGATCATATAGTCTTCATAATCGCCATGGACTTCTGAATTCATGTACATACTTCCGTCGAAAGGTGCTGTGTAGTTGCTGGCACAAACAATGATCATCGGATCAATTTCACCACTGTTTATTTTTGAAGTGGCATTGCTTGTAATTGTTGAAAGGAAGTTTTGATTTCCACCCCATCCATGCAGGTAATACACTACAGGGTAGTGCAGGTCAGGATTTGCATCATAACCCGGTGGCAGATAGATGTCTACCATTTTTGTTTGATCCAGGGATGAACTGTAAAAAGATCCATCTATTAATGTTTGACCAAATGCTGCTGATTGCATTATTATCCCGGTCAGTAATGCAATTATAATTATTCTAATGTGTAATTTTCGTGCCATAGCCGTATGGTTTATATTTTTACCACTATGTATTGTATTACGATTTTTGGCACATTTGGTTTCATGGATTGTCAACTAAATCAGGGTTTACAGAAGCTTGTAAACAAATTTGAAGTCAGGGTGATGTTTTGACTGATTTAATCCTCCTTCGCGTTCGCTTCGGACGCTTACGCTAAAGCTTCAGCGGCAGTGTACGGACGGGAGGATTGTGGTTGAACCTGCCTGCCGGCAGGCAGGTTCCCCGATCCGCCAGCTGGCGGATCGGAATTAACTACTATTTTCCTTTTGATACCCCAATAGCCCCGCCTGCCGGACGGGCAGGTCTGCTTCGGGGTTGTTCATCGGGCATGAAAAAAGGACAGCATGATTGCTGTCCTTTTCTGATTTTATACTAAGAATACCTGATAAAGATATTGAAGTTACTTATTATTTTTTCCTGTTATGGTTTAGCCGGTAAGTTCTTCCCATGGCGTATGCACCACCCATAACTAAAAGTGTAACAATACCAGAGCCAATTGGAGCGTTCCCGCCAAGTTCATCCCCTCCTCCGGTATTAGGATCTTCGTCAGGATTTGGTGGCTGGGCGAAGCTTATTGTTGCGATGAGTATAAATGCGAGTAGTGATAATATTTTGATTGCTTTTTTCATATCAGTTATTTTTTCTGTTAATCCGTATTACTCAATAAATACCTTACGGGCGATTGTAATATCATCAGCTACAACCTTTACCACGTAATACCCTTGTTTGTTAACTCGTATCTTACATGATCCGTTTATCATTAAGTCACTGGCAACTTCCTGTCCCAGAAGGTTATAAACCTTGACTTTTCCGTTGACAGTGTTGTCTGACCGTACATTTACCCATGATTTATAGGTGAAAACATTTATGTCATCCAATTGATTTTCATTAACTGAAACTGCTGTAAAATGAAGGATAAATCGATCCGGGTCGTTCCCACTTTCGTGATTGAATGTATAACTTTCAGTTGTCAGGTCAGTTAAAGTAGCGGTTTGCTGATCTTCAAGCCACAGATATTGGATATTTTCATATTCCACCACTACAATAGTGAATTCACTACTCAATGCACATTTAAGTCCAAGTGGCATTGATTCTGCAGACTGTACTGAATTAATTGAATATTCCTCATCCGAATGGGAATAGAGTTGGGGAATCTCTCCATCGGTAGCAAATTTCTTGTATGCATCATACTGACTGTCAAAATCATTTGTTGATTCTTCCAGGAATCTTATAACAGTTTCATCAGTGCGATCAAGTCCGGATAATGCCAGTTTTACAAAATCAAATGTTTCCCTTGCTTTCAGGAAAGAGGTATTGTTGTTCTTACGGACATCATCGTCCATTTGTAGCGTCCCGGTTGTGTTTCCGCTGGATACGCGGACAAAGAAACCCTGGCCTGGTGCTATGTACCTGCTTCCTCCATTTGTTCCTGTAGTTCCAATATATGAGGCCCACGTACCATTATTAATTATGTAGATTGCATCGTCAATATTTGCATTTGACCAGCCTGAACTTGCATCCCAGTCGATTGAAGAAGGGTAGGGGTTTCCAACCATATTCCATCCTTCGTCTCCAGAACCTGAAGTATTACGTGTTAAATTATCAGTGGAGCCAAAAGATCCATTGTTCATTGTGCCGGAGTAAGTAATGAAAGTCCGGGCACTGTTTATCCAGAGCATATAACCCTGCATATTAGTCAAGTCAGTATTAAGGTCTTCAATGTAATTATACGTCTCGGTAGCTTCATCATAATCTGTAAGAAAAACCTTTGGATCGCCGCCTTGGTGATAAACACCGGCCTTTTGTCCGTTGACAGGAGGTGAGACCATATGCCATTGATCTGTGCTTATACTGGTCTGAACATATGCAGTGCCATTAACCGTTAAATTCCCATTTCCAAGTATAGAAGCATTGGCTTCAAGAGTGATGTTATTACATTCACCGGTTGATGAGGTCAAATCGGGGAAACTTGCCCTGGTGATTTCGGCTATCAATACATCTGCACCGGCATTAGGAGCAAGTGCATTATCCCAGTTGTCTGGATTATTCCAATCACCATCTTCAGATCCATCCCAAGTGTTTAGGGAAAAACCAGTCAGTGAAACAACCGTGGTCCCATTGGATTCATAATACTCATTAAAAGGAGGAGAATATACAGAGTCAACCAGTGTAATTTCTTTGTTTTCACTATTATCCCACATTCGATATATTATTGAATTACCAACTATAAATCCATCTTGCACACCAGGTGTAGTAGGGTCATCCGTACCTGCAACTAAAACACTTGTCGCAGGATTATATATTCCAACACAGATTTCATTGCCAGTTGAAGTCTCAATATCAAATGAAGCTATTTCATCTCCATTATCAAAATCAAGAGGATTTCCATCAAGTGAAGATGATACTACTACAATTTGCATTGATAGATAAGGATTACCCCCAGACCATACAGGCGTGAAATGTTGAGCCTTCGAAGATATACCTGTCAAGATCAATGCAGATAGTAAATAGCTAAACAAACTTATTTTTTTCATAATACTTAGGTTTTATGAATTATACACTAGATCAAACATGTAATTTAGGTCAAATGTATATTTTTCATCACTACTTTTTTATAAGTCTCTGTATTTTTATTAAAGATTTTTTGTTAGAAACAACATGCAATTTAACATATATAAGCTATTCTCACTATTGTTTTATTATTTTATGTCCAACAAAATAATACTTGTTGGAATTCATGAATTCAAACTTCAAATAATATACCCCAAAATGAAGATGATCCAATTGAAGACTGGTTTGGTAAGAACCATTTGATCCAACTGTTTCTATTTGTTCTATTAATTTTTGACCATGAATATCATAAAGTTGAATCTTTAGTTTTCCATTGCCAGGTGGATCAAAACTTATATAAACGATTGATTCTACCGGATTAGGATGAATAGATACTTCAATGTCTTTTTGGCTGGCTGAGCTAAGCCCTGTAATGTCCGATGTAAGGGAGCAAATAAATGTTCCTAAAGATTTATAAGTGCTACCTCCGGTTTCTTCAATGATATACAAATCAACAGCATCTTCATTAGATGATCCCTTGTACTTAAAATTGATATGGTTACCTTGTATATACCCATCTTTAAAATCTGTAGTCGGATCGTCCATTGATGCAGTTATATGAGCAATAAGTTTTCCTTTCTCATAATTTATTACACCTGCTCCAACACAAATATCTCCATCATATACTCCAATTTCATCACCTGGCCGGATATTTAAAATACTTGATCGAATACCCTTAACAATAATATTCATTGGATAATATGGGTTGTTCTGATAAGGCAAATTAAAATAAACTATTTCCTGAGGAGGAATAACCTCAAGTAATACATTAGTTGAAGCCGGATAATTAATTGTTAGCGATGTATTTCCACTCACTTTTACATAGTATCCTTCACCCGGTGCCAGGCTACCTATTGTATTCATCCATCCAACCCCCGGAATATCCTGAATAAACCCACCGCTTTCATTGATTACTTTAACCAGGTGATCATTATCAATAATCGGCTGCATGGCATCAAGTGCGTTCTGCGGCTCCATTATCGGGTATCCAATAATATTCCATCCATTGCTTAGTGGAATGTTATAGGAGAAATATTCCGGAGGTCCGGTGACTTCAACCTGTGTGATCGTATCAACCTTGATATAGTAACCTTCTGTTAAAGCCATATCGCCAATAGTATTCCACCAATCAAGTCCGGGAATGTACTGGATAAAACCACCTTCTTCGTCAATTATTTTTACCAGATGGTTTGAATCAATTAAAGCCTGGTGAATATGTATCATATCCAGTGTATCTGGTGTTACCATAAACGAATGCATGTTCCAACCTGCTATTAAATCAATTACTTGTATGGTATCATCCTTTCCTTCCAGGTTTACAACAGCTGTTCCTAACGAAGTGTATATGCTGTCAAACAGCGGGTTGTAATCAGTGAATATTTGTTCACATCCAGTACTATCAGCTTTATTCCACATTTTATAAATGATATCGTTTCCTTCCTCAAAACCATCGACCGTATCGGTTGTTGGGTCATCAAGAGCTGCTACAATTACAAGTGGTTCGCTGGAAGTGACGGTGTCTGTTACTATACCAACTCCAACACACAAAGGGTTGCCAACACTGTCTACATCAAATAGCCCGATTTCATCACCTGCTTGCAGGTGTTGGCCATTCAATATGGCGCTATCCACCATAATGTTCATTGGGCTATAAGGGTTGTCGTACCACATGGGCTGGAAGTGAGGGCTCAACTGAGTAACGATAATAGTATCCCTGACACTAAATATATTTTGTATAAAAATAGTGTCGGTTCGTTCGTGGCCCGAGGTATTGGTTTCGTTGATAAAAGTAAGCGTTTGGTCGCCCGGTCCGGTTGTTGGCGTTACAGTAAACCAGTCACCTGTCTTAGTTATTGACCAGTCATAGTTGCTTGTTAAAGTAAATTGGAGTGTATCCGGAAGAATATCAACTACTGTGTCGCTTGGCGTGACAACTAAATATGGAATTTCTTCATAATGAATATCGTCCATAAAAATAATCAGCGATGTATCCGATAATCCATGTTTGAAAGCAATGAAATGATCGTCCAGCAGGAAGTTCGTATCGAAAGCCACAATAAATTCTTTGTATACAGGAACAATTTCCAGTGTATCGAAACCGGAGAAGGTAGCTGTATCTACAGGATTGCTCATTGTACCCACGAACAAGTCACAAGTATCAGCATAAGTTCTTGCCATGAACCTGACCCGTTTATCCTGCATTTGGAGGTCACTGAATTCGGGTGTAATAAGCATGACATTTCGGAGAGTATCCAGTCCGCCGAACAATGCTACAGCAAGGGTGTCGGAATAAGCCACTGAATCTACAGTAACAACCGAAGCCAAAGTATCAGTTACTAATGTGTGCCAACATTCAGGCAAATCAGGAATATTTAACCCATCAAAATGCTCAACAAACGGTACTGTAAACGGATTGCACAAAGTGGTGAAACTTTGCGGACCAACCCATGCAGAGCTATCTCCAGCGCCACAATAAGCCTGTATATACCAATCATATGAAGTATTTGCCGTTAAACCTGACCATATATATGGATTATCGTTAACCAAAACAGGTGTAAAACCAGTTGTGTCAAACCCGGTCGTATCGAGCCTGATTTGCCATGATGTGGCCACTCCATTTTCGATCCAGGTAAGATCAGCTGAAGTTTGGGTAACAGTATCAACAGCAACATCTGAAGGTGCATAGCAAGGAATATGTTCATAGTAGACATCGTCAATGAAAACACTGGATAATGCTTTGTGCATTCCCTGCTTAAATACAAAGAACTGATCTGTCCCGAGATAGTGTTCGTCAAATTCAACAATATATTCAGCAAATGTATCAGCAAGTACTACTGTGTCATAAGGTGTATAGGTTCCCTCTACAAGCGGAGTAGCCATGGTGCCGATAAACAATGAATCAGATCCTATGAGACAACGCGCAGAGAAACGGATTTGATTTACCTGAGATGTCAGGTCAGTGAGTTCCGGAGATATAAGTGCGACAAAACCATCTGTTTGTTGATTGGTTGTTTGATATATTGCTTCTCTCCATTTTGTGGCCATTTTATCTTCACCTACATCATTGGGGTGTACCCCATCATATGTGTCTTCTCCAACAGTTGGGTTAAAATCAGTAAACTGATCTACAATAATGATCGGAGATTGAGAATCATACATGTCAACTGCGATGGATGGAATACTATCATTTAATATAGGCACTTGATCCCACCATGTACGTACTGTTGAATCTGCAGGTAAAATTTTTGCCAATAATATTGCTACCTGAGGGTTATCTGCTCGTAATTGATTAACTAATGTCTTCAGTTCACTAATTGTACTTTCTACAGTTTGCTCATCCCATAAATCATTAGTGCCAAGGTGAACCAAAACAATATCAGGTGTGTAAAAATCAGATAACCACCAATCAATTCGATAATTTACATCATCCACTCTATAACCTCCATGACCTTCATGCACAGAATCAAAACTTTGGCCTTTGTAATCTGGCCAGTCCGGGTTTCCATTTGCTTGAGTCGTTTCACGCCCAACGTATTTGCTGATTAGCTGATCGTCAATTAGTTTTTTCCATAAATAATATCTGTAACTATAATAATTTACAGATGACGCTGTTATTGAGTTCCCAAGGGGGAGAATTTCGACAGTGTCTCCAAATACACCATTACCATTAAAAAGACGTACTGAGTTGTCAGGCGAGTTGGATAATTCATCAGTAACCCCAATTGCGGCTGAAGATATCGTACTTAACTCTGACCAGCAATCGGGCAAGTCCGAAACTCCGACTAAATCAAAAGGTTCATAAAACGGGCTTGAAATAGGGTCACAAATGGTGCTGAAGGTAATCCCTATCCATTCGGAACTCTCTCCAGAACCACAATCGGCACGAACATAGAAATCATATCCAGTGTTCGAAGTTAATGTGTCAATGGTTAATTGGGTTTCATTAATATCAATCGGGGCAACACCTGCTGTATCAAATCCAGTTCTATCAAATCGGATTTGCCATGAGGTTGCATCACCATCTTCTGTCCAGGAAAGATCGGCAGTTGTTTGGGTAATGTTATCAGCCAAAAGGTCAAGAGGAGTATAACATGGTCTCACGCGAATTGTAATGTCATCAAACGATATCCCATCACCAGGAGTATAGGAATTATCTTGCTGTCCAAACCTGATTTGGAATGATTCACTAACTGATTGCAATGGAGTTACAGAAGACAGGGCTGAGTCAATATCAAGTCTGCGAGCATAATGGTACACATTATTGCTTGCGGACTCTGGAATAAGCGCATAGATTTCAACCCATTGTTCGCTTTCATTACCTCTTACCCAGACTCTATCATTTGGGTGATTTTCATCCGAATGATCTGCCCACCAGAACGACAATTCTAGATCTTCATTTATATAATCCTCGAGGTTGAGGTTGAGAGTAAGATAATTAACAGTGGTTCCGCCTAATGATTCCCTGTCTAAAGTTACAGCACCACTTCCCTGGTTTGGTTGGTAAGCGTTTGTTCCCCATCTTATTCTTCCTTCATCCTGTTTGCTTGTAATAAACGACCATTTATGAATTGGATTCCCATTAACATAACCGTCAGTTGTTCGAATTCCATCTGTAGTTTCCCAATCTTCAGTAAATGGTAATCCAACAGGAGTAAGTGAAAATACTGTGTCTGAAATACGGGTTACCCAATAATCAAATTCTCCATGATTGCCATAAACATCATGATCATTAGATTTTGATCCTCCGGCGATTACTACATTGTCATCAGTGGATACAGCTATGGCATAAGGGGTGTCATCGTTAGATCCTCCCAAAGTTCTTGTCCACAAGGTGTCGCCATCCGAATTAAGTTTGATGACCCAGTAATCTTTTAAACCAATATGACCAGATACATCTCCATCGGTAGAATTGCTTTCCCCGGCAATTAAAAACTCATCAAAAACCGTAGTTTCAATAGCAAATGATTCATCGTGACCGCTACCACCATAGGTTTTAGACCAGACTGTGTCTCCGGTACCGGAAATTTTAAGAACCCAGAAATCGTATAACCCCTGATTAGTTTTTACATCACCATCAATTGAGTTTGAAACCCCGGTAAAAATAAACCCATCATTAGCAGTTGTAGAAATATCGTATGGAATATCAAATAATGATCCTCCATAAGTATTTGTCCATAAGGTATCACCATTTGTATCAAGTCGAATGACCCAGTAATCACCTAAACCATGATTCCCAAATACATCACCGTCAATTGAGGCCGTTGAACCTACAAGCATGTAATCTCCATTTGAAGCCTGTAAAATGGCAGATGCGCCGTCGTCTTCGCTACCGCCAAAGGTTTTATTCCAAATGATATCTCCCAAATTGTCTATTTTGATCACCCAGTAATCTGCCCCACCTTCATTTTCCGGAATATCGCCATCACTTGAAAGGGTTTTTCCGGCAACCAAATAGTTTCCATCTGTATCCTGAATTATAGCATAAGCTTCATCAACTGCAGTTCCTCCATACGTTTTTGTCCATATCGTATCTCCACTGCTATCTAATTTTAAGATCCAGAAATCACATTCGCCTTGATTAATTGCGATATCACCATCATTTGATTTTGTATAACCTGTTACAATATATCCATTGTCTGATGTCAACGCTATTTCATAAGCCTCATCATCATTACTACCACCATAGGTTTTAGTCCATAAAGTATCCCCGGCCTCATCTGTTTTTACAAGCCAAACATCGTACAACCCATGTTGACCACGAACATCGCCATCTGAAGATAGAGTTCTTCCTGCCACAATATAACCTCCATCTGAGGTTTTTTTCATATCGTAAGCCTTATCATTTGCTGAACCTCCGTAAGTATTTGTTAACTGAATATCAGTATCAAGTGTCCAGAAGGTCTTGGGTCCAACCCAGATTGATGTATCATTAGGTCCGCAGTATGCCCTGACGTAGAAGTCGTAAGCGCCGCTGGCAAATAAGGTGTCTATCCTGATTGTATCATTGGCAACCAGTTCAGGCGTTCTCCCAGTTGTGTCAAAACCAATGGTGTCAATTCTGATCTGCCATTGTGAAGCAATACCAGTTTCGCTCCAGATAATGTCAGCAGAAGTATCTGTAATACTGTCCGTTATTAAATCAGCCGGTGTTCCACAAGCAGTAAAGAAAGTATGCGGCCCGGCCCATGCCGAAGAATCACCAGTTCCACAGTACGCCCTGACGTAGAAATCATAAGCACCGCTGGCAAATAGCGTGTCAATCCTGATGGTATCGTTGGTGACCAGCACAGGGGCTCTTCCCGTGGTGTCAAAATTAATAGTGTCAATCCTTACCTGCCATTGTGTGGCATCCCCGATTTCAGTCCAGATAATATCTGCTGAAGTATCCGTAATGCTATCGGTTGTTAAGTTAGTTGGGTCTGGACATGTTATAAATTCATTTATAAATTCATCAATGGTATCCCCATCCCAATCAATGACAAGCATTTGAACATAGTTGCTGTCGATGTTTATTTTACAAAAATGATTTGCTTTTATTGCAATATCTACATTTGGCTCTCCAGGTACCGGATCATAAAGATTTGCTCCGCCACCTCCAGTGGTGATGTGGGTAACTCCATTCACATTTGCCCGTGCATAATAATGATTGTGTCCGCCAAAAACGAACTGAACATCATAGGTTTCACACAATGGTTGAATGATGGTTTGAACATCTGTATTGTTGGGATGATGTCCTGCTGTCCATCCGGGCTCGTGAAGAATGATCATTTTCCAGAATTTGTCAGAGGATGATAAATCACTCTCCAGCCAGTTATACTGGTCGCTTCCAACAGAATATACAGCATATTGGTCGATTACTGCAAAATGGATATTACCATAATCGAATGAATAATAATTTCCGTCAACTCCACCATAAGTATAAGGAAAGTACTTCCTGAATAAGATACCCGGTAGTTCATGGTTCCCCATAGCCATCTGGAATGGTAAAGTCCTGAGCATTGTATCTATGTAAGGGTAGCCGGTAGCAAAAAATTGCTCATCAAAATGACTTTCATCTGAACCGGTTGAAACGATATCCCCGGATGAAATTATCATTGTCTGATTTTGAGGATCGTTGGCAATATTTTCGATCACTTTTTTAATAACTGAATCATGTCTATCAGGGAAAGTGCGACTATCACCGTACACATAAAAGGATAATATGGTTTCGTCATTATCAGGTGCAGTGAAAAAGTTTCCGGTGAAAACTTCATTCCCAACTGTTACTTTATAAAAGTATTTCGTGGCAGGAGTTAAGCTTGTAAAAATGTATGAATGCTGATGGTCGCCTCCAAATTCATTTGTAACGATACTGGAACCATAAGTGTTATCCAGTCCCCATTCGAGTGTTGCGGATTGTATATCAAGTAGTTGCCAGTTGATAATCATTTCTGTATTATCACCATCAAACACCAGGTAAGGTGGTTTTCTGAAAATACTATCTGTGGTAAATGTAGCGGGTCCTATCCACTCAGAAGAGTCACCTGCTCCACAATATGCCCTGATATACCAGTGATATGAAGTATTGGATTGTAATGAGGTTACTGTATGTGGATTCTCAGTCACCGATACAGGAGTAAATCCAGTGGTATCAAAATCAGCAGTATCCAACCTGATCTGCCATTCTGTTGCTACACCCGTTTCAGTCCATGAAAGGTCTGCTCCAAAATAATCAATGTTTGAAGCCAATAAGTCAGCCGGT
>JAUVKF010000022.1 GCA_030596395.1 Chlorobiota bacterium
ACGGTCAAGCAAGAAGTTAAGGCTTGGCAGGATCATAGAAATAATAAAATTTCTGTCATCAACTGGAGATTTGAAACAAAAGATGCAAGGATAAAACTGAAGCGTCTTTATCCGTCAATTGAAGGTTGACTTGACACTAGTCACATTATCCAAGCCAATTAGATTATTTAAAGAATCGCAATTACCAATCCTAAGTTCTCCACCTATAAAGGTCAGGTCCTCAAGATTTATCAGGCTTGAAAGTGGATTATTTGATAAAAAAAGATCTCCTTTTATTGAGTCGATATTATCAAGTCCTGATAAATTTGTTATGTTAGTGCTACGGACTTCAATTTTTCCCTCTATGAATGTTAAATTGTTAAATCCGTTCAAATTAGAAATACCATTACCACTTATATAAGTATCGCCATTTAGTTGATTACAGTTAGCGTAGTTATAGGGAAAACTATCAATTTCGACTTGGTTTAAAAAACGATAGTTACCAAAAGGAAGGCATTCTAAAGAAATCCCACAAACATCCGCCACCTCTGGAGGATTGTTACAACCCTCAGCATTATTATATATATCAATTACCCCTTTTGGATTAGCCAGATAATCACAAATTCCTGGGACCGCACACATACATAACAAACTATTTTCAGTTATTTGCAGGTTTCCTTGCGTTGCGGCGTGCAATCCTGCTAAGCTTGTCAAGGAATGGTTGTAGTTTATAACAAGGTTTCCTCCAATGGAGTCAACATTTTCTAGTCCGGTTAAATTAATTAATGATTCTGAGAATTTAATAATCAGGCTTCCTGAAATAGTTAACAAATTATCGAGACCTATTAAACTTATTAGATTGTCTTTGATTAATAAATCACCTCCAATTGAAGTTAAGTTACCTAATCCGTTTAAATCGGTTAAGTCGCTATTACTTGTAAACACAAGACTTCCCCCGATAAGAGTCAGATTGTCGAGGCCGGTTAAACTAGTCAAATCGATGTTAACTTGTATTAAAAGGTCTCCTCCAACAGATATCAAATTATCGAGACCAGCAAGACTTATTAGATTACCGTTTTCTACAATGGTTAAACTTCCACTTATATGAGTCAATACGTATAATCCGTTCAAATTAGTTATATTTCCTCCCCGAATTTTTACGTCGCCTAATATTTCAGAACAAATAGGATAATTAATTTGAAAACTATCGATTTGAGTTTGTCTATCGAAAATAATACCATCTGGTAAACATGGCTGGGCTGATGTGATACTTATTAACGAAGCAAAAAACATCAGAATAATAAACTTCTTCATCTGGGTTCGTTTGGTCGGTTAAAGTTACAAATTTTTTGAAAGAAGCACGAGACAGGGTTAGAAGGATAAAAGGAGTTCCTCATTCCTTGACGCAAAAATCCTTGGTCAGATAAATACAAAAAAGGCACCTAAAGGTAAGGTGCCTTTCAGTACCCGAGGCCGGGATCGAACCGGCACGAGTGTTACCTCACTGGTTTTTGAGACCAGCGCGTCTACCAATTCCGCCACTCGGGCTTTTACTGCGAAAAAGGAGTGCAAAATTAAATATTTTTCGCAATGACTACTATTTTTTACTCACCCGGAACCGAAAACTTTAACCGATATTTTGTTGCAAATAATTAATATGGTACTTTTGCAGCGCTTTTTAAAACCAGAAAGTTAAACAGGCCATGTCACCCAAACCATTAGTAAAAATATTTTCGGGGCGAGAAAGTAATTATTTAGCCGAGAAAATTGCAGACAGTTTCGGAATTGCCCTCGGTAAAACTGAGGTAATCGAATTTTCGGATGGAGAGATTCAACCCTCTTTCGAAGAAAATATCAGGGGACGTGATGTTTTTATTATTCAGTCCACTTTTCCTCCTGCTGATAATTTTATGGAGTTGCTGATGATGATTGATGCAGCAAAAAGAGCATCAGCACGGAGGATCATAGCAGTAATTCCTTATTATGGTTACGGAAGACAGGACAGAAAGGATAAACCACGGGTTTCGGTTGCGGCAAAGTTAAGTGCTAATTTATTGTCGGCAGCAGGGCTTACACGGCTTATTACCATTGACTTGCATGCTGATCAGATACAGGGGTTTTTCGATATTCCGGTTGATCATGTTTATGCATCAAACATTTTTATTCCTTATCTGAAGAAACTGAAATTGCCAAACCTGGTACTTGCTTCTCCTGACACAGGAGGTACAAGACGTGCTGCCAGTTATGCAAAAGCGATTGACACGGCATTTGTTATTTGCTATAAACATCGTACAAAACCCAATGAGGTTGGCGAGATTCGATTAATTGGCGATGTTGAAGGAATGGATGTTGTTTTGGTTGATGATATTATTGATACAGCCGGTACAATAACAAGGGCAGCAGAGGTGATCATGAAAGAAGGGGCCAATTCGGTAAGGGCGTTTTGCACACATCCAATACTTTCAGGTGAAGCAATTAATCGTATAAATGAATCAGCATTTACAGAGATTGTTGTTACAGATACTATACCTCTACGCAACGAATGTGATAAAATAACAGTACTCTCAACTGCTGATCTCTTCGGAGAGGTCATTAAAAGAGTTCAAAATTATAAATCGATTAGTTCGTTATTCAATATAAAAAAGAAATAACTTTTTAAT
The DNA here is from genome assembly GCA_030596395.1 of Chlorobiota bacterium. GTDB lineage: Bacteria > Bacteroidota > Bacteroidia > Bacteroidales > F082 > JAADID01. The sequence continues at coordinate 2,640 of JAUVKF010000022.1, forward strand.
TATCAAATAAATAAGTAAATTATGAAAACAGTATCATTGAGCGGCTCTCTCCGTGAGAGCGTAGGGAAAAAAGATGCTAAGAAAAACAGGAGGGAAGGTAAAATTCCTTGTATGCTTTACGGAGGTAAAGAGCAAATTGCATTTGTTCTGAAAAATCTGGATTTTGAAAAACTGATTTTTACACCGGATATATATTTATTAAACCTCAATATCGATGGGAAAGAACATTTTGCAATCCTTCAGGATGTACAATACCATCCGGTAACTGATATGGTTTTGCATGCTGATTTCCTTGAAGTAAAAGAAGGCAAGCCAATTACAATTGGATTACCGGTTCGTTTCATTGGAAATGTTCCAGGAGTTATGGCCGGTGGAAGCCTTATTAAAAAGATGCGTAAGGTTATTGCAAAAGGTGTTGCCAGCGACATACCCGACTTTATTGAAGTTGATATGTCGAAATTGAACATAGGCGACAATATTAAAATCAAGGACCTTAAGGTTGATAAACTCGAATTTCTTGATCATGAAAATGCAGTCCTTGTACTTGTGAAAACAGCACGTACTGTAGAAGAGATTGAAGGCATTGAAGAGGAAGAAGAGGAAGAAGGAGTTGAGGGAGCTGAAGAAGCCGAAGGCGGCGAAGCTGCTGAAGGTGAATCAAAACCGGCTGAAGAATAGCATACAACTTTTAATAATATTGAAGGGATAAGGTTGTTTTGTAACTTTATCCCTTTGTTTTTGTAACCCACAGAACCCCCCTTTGGTCTCCCCCAAAGGGGGAGAAAATGGACGAAATAATAGTGAATTGAAGTATTTAATTGCAGGTTTGGGAAATGTTGGTGTTGAGTATGCAAATACCCGGCACAATATAGGTTTTGTAGTTGCTGATGCCCTTGTTCAGGAGTTGAAAGGAAACTGGAAAGTAGAGCGGCTGGCTATAGTGAGCAAAGTTAAATTTAAAGGCCGCAGCCTGGTCGTGATCAAACCCTCAACCTATATGAATCTCAGCGGGAAGGCCGTTAAATACTGGATGGACCAGGAAAAAATTCCTATCGAAAGAATTCTGGTGGTTGTTGACGATATTGCTTTGCCATTGGGTTTGTTACGCATGAAAGCCAAAGGGGGCGATGCAGGTCACAACGGGCTGACCGACACCATTATTAAACTGAATACGGATGTGTTTCCCAGGCTTCGAGTAGGCATTGGCGATGATTTTGCACGGGGATATCAATCTGAGTATGTACTGGGTGAATGGTCGAAAAAGGAAGTTGAATTGATGATACCCAGGATGGAAGCAGCTGTTGAGGTAATTAAAAGTTTTGTAACCATCGGCATTGAGCGGACGATGACAGCTTACAACAATAAATAATCAGGCAAGAAATTAAAACCGGCCCCCCTTTTTATAATAAATAAACATTACGGTATCAAATCTCCAGATTTGTCATCTCTTTCGTTAATTTAAAATCATATTCAGGATATTCATAAACTTTCTGGCGAGGTTCGGTTTCGCCAATAGAGTAGCCATAAATTCCCCTGTAATCATCCCTTTTTTCACCCATTTCTTCAAGTTGGTCGAGGTATTCACTGATAGATTTGGACTCTATGATCACCATTTTGCCTATTTTATTAATAATCGGGCTGTGGTTGCGGGTACGGTCGTGGTCAAATTCAAGGATGCGTCTTCCGTAACGCGTAATTCCGATTACACGAAAAGTGAGGCTTTTTCCAACTCCCGGCAGGTTCAGGACATTGCGGTCGGTGGCGAGGAAAGGAACACCCAATTCATTACGTAATTCGTTGATATTCTTTTTCATGTATTCAGCCTGCATTGGAAATTGTTGAATGCGTTCATTGTATTTTTCAGGAATGATACCAAGCACTTTCTCTTCAAGCTGTTCCTGAACAGCACGCTCGTTGGTGGCAAAGTTGTGGTAGTTTTCCATATACCCTTTAACCGAAAATGTGTAATAAGCCAGCACACCAATATCATTGAGGTTTTTGCGCAACTTCGCTGAATGTCCGCGCCGGGATGCTGCCGTTGAAAGAACCAATTGGTTGGTTATTGTCCATCCGCAGGAGATTAGTTTTCTGATACTATCACGTGCTTCCGGCGTGATTTCCATTGGTGACTCAAAATGGGTTTGAATTACAAATTGCTGAATTCCAATTTCTGATGCTTTTGTTTTAAAATCACCCAGTATTTTGATCAACTCGTCATCGATACGTTGTGGCAAATAAACTGGCAAGCGTGTACCAATTCTGATCCTGAGGATTTCAGCATATTTTACACCTTCTTTTCGATCCAGATTTGCCTTTCGTTTCCGTTCGGCCATTGTATATATCTCATCAAAGATATTTTTCAGCGATTTGTTGGAACTCATCAGGCCATCACCACCGGTTATCAGAATATCACGCAGTTGTGAATCGTTTTCAAAATAGGCCATCAGGTATTTCAATCTTTCCGACCAGCTTTCTTTGGGTTTAAGTTTGTCAAGATTGAAGTTCAGGTGCCCGTTTTGGAAATCATACAATCGTTGACAGCTGGCACAAAGACCACCACATGCACGACCCACAGTATCGGGAATTAAAATAGCAACTTCGGGGTAACGCCTATGAATATTGTGATGAGAAGGTAAAATCCATCCTGCAGCATTGGGTTTACCGGGCTCAACTTTGTCTTCTTTTTCCCAGGCAACTATTTCACCAAACTCTTCTACCAACTGACGACTATAAATAATATAATCGCGAATGGCCAGGTCGGCACCGATAGCAAAATAGGGGACCCGAACATGCAACAGTGATAGGTAATATGGATTGACAAAAAAAGGTATTCCTGTGCTCTTTGCGTCGTAGAGAATCTTCATCGTGTCAGGATCGAGCGAATTACCCAGCATCTCGTTCAGGAGGTCAGGATCACGGATAGCAAATTTCAGGTGAAACAGTGGTTCCTTCCACCATTCAAGCATTTGCAGGAATTTCTGTTCTTGTGAAGAGCCTTCTTTAAATTTATATTTCAGATCATTAATTATGCCTTCATCGATTTTCTTAATAAATATTTTGATAATCCGGTCACGGTTTTCTTGCCGTAATTTAACTATTCGCGGATCAAGGCCGTCAGGGAATCGATCCATCCATTTCTTAACCTGCTCGCTGTCAATCTTCATTGGCAGGCTTTCGCCTCGCAATTGCCTGAAAAGTTGCAACATGTCTTCAAAAAAGTAGGGTTTGGCGCCGCCTGTTCCCTGGGTGACAGCCAGCCAGATCATTTTTAAAGGATTGCTCACGGCAACTTCTCCTCTAAGGTTCAGATCCTCAAAAACATGACCGGCGTTATCAACATAATCCAAAATACGGATAGCTGCATAATCTTTCCATTCTAGCTTTTCAAAGGTCTCCCTACCCGTAGCCTTACCTTTATAAAATTTCAGGGCATAGGGTTTGCCCTCAATCTCTGATAAGATCCAGTTCCTGACACCAATAAGGGCTTCGGTTTCATTCCTGGCATGCTGCATGATCTCATCCAGTGTCGGGTTTTCGTTAAGTAATTGTTTGCAGAGGTGGTGCGAGCGGACATTGATGGCTATCTTGTCCAGTTGTTCTATTGGAGTCATAATAAAAGGGCTTATAATTTATGCTACTAAGGTACACAACATACGGCTCTTTTTCAAGACTTTTATCCGATTTATTGCAAAGTGCTTTTTGTCTTGGCCTGCCGATACAAACAATGAAAACAGTTGACTATTTGTTAATTGATAATTTTTCCGTGACAATTCTCGAAATTTCATCAATAGCAACCCTTTCCTGTTTCATCGTATCTCTTTCCCTAATGGTTACTGTATTGTCTTCAAGTGTTTGATGATCAACCGTTACACAATAAGGTGTTCCAATGGCATCGTGGCGGCGGTAACGTTTTCCGATGCTGTCTTTCTCTTCATAAAAGCACATAAAGTCGGATTTAATCCCGTCCATTATTTCCAATGCTTTTTCAGGTAGTCCGTCTTTTTTGACCAATGGGAACACTGCGACTTTATAAGGCGCAAGGAATGGAGCAATTTTCATCACCACGCGTTCAGAACCATCTTCAAGTTTTTCTTCAGTGTAAGCATAGCTTAAAACTGCAAGAAATTGACGGTCGAGGCCGATTGATGTCTCAATAACATAAGGAACATAGCTTTCGTTAAGTTCCGGATCGTGGTAGCGTAATTTTTTACCTGAATATTCCTCATGCGCTTTCAGGTCGAAATCGGTACGCGAATGAATACCTTCAAGTTCTTTAAAACCTATCGGGAATTCAAACTCAACATCGGTAGCAGCATTGGCGTAATGCGCTAACTTATCATGATCGTGAAAACGATAGTTTTCAGCCGGGATACCCATTGAAAGATGCCATATCATGCGTTGTTCTTTCCAGTATTCATACCATTTCATTTCCTCACCGGGGCGAACAAAAAACTGCATTTCCATTTGTTCAAATTCACGCATACGGAAAATGAATTGACGGGCAACAATCTCATTGCGGAAAGCTTTACCTGTTTGTGCAATACCAAACGGGATTTTCATCCTTCCGGTTTTTTGCACATTCAGAAAATTGACAAATATTCCCTGGGCAGTTTCCGGCCGCAAAAAGATTTCTGTTGCGCCTTCTGCTGTTGAACCCATGCTGGTTGAAAACATCAGGTTGAACTGACGAACATCAGTCCAGTTTCTTGATCCCGAAACAGGGCATGCAATAGCAAGATCCTCAATTAATTGTTTGATGGCCGCCATATCATCATTATCCATTGCAGGATAAAGACGATTCTTGATTTCTTCAATTTTCTGCATGTTTGCAACCACACGAGGATTGGTTTCAACAAACTGTTGCTCGTCGAATGCATCACCGAAGCGTTTTTTAGCTTTGGTAATTTCTTTTGCAATCTTGCCTTCAATTTTGGCTATATGATCTTCAACAAGGACATCAGCACGATAACGCTTTTTTGAATCTTTGTTGTCGATCATCGGATCGTTAAATGCATCCACATGACCTGATGCTTTCCATGTGGTTGGATGCATAAAGATTGCTGCATCCAAACCAACAATATTTTCGTGCATTTGCACCATGGCTTTCCACCAGTACTGGCGGATGTTGTTTTTTAACTCGACGCCATTCTGGCCATAATCATAAGCCGCAGCCAGGCCATCATAAATTTCACTGGATTGGAAAATGAATCCGTATTCTTTTGCGTGTGCTATTATTTTTTTGAAAAGATCTTCGTTGTTTGCCATGCGCCCCCCTTGTGTTCCCCCCGATGGGGGGAAGAATGTGTAGTGTTATTTTTTTTTCTTATATCTTTATTCTGTTGTCTAAGGTCTTGTTTCTCATGTCTATCACGATCCCAAAGTTGCAACCATTACTGCTTTAATGGTATGCAAACGATTCTCAGCTTCATCAAACACGATTGATGCCGGTGATTCGAAAACATCATCAGTAACTTCCATAGCTTCCACTCCGAATTTCTGATAGATATCTTCTCCAATTTTTGTAGCACGGTTATGGAAAGCAGGAAGACAATGCAGGAATTTACATTTTGGATTGCCCATTTTCTTCATCATTTCAGCATTCACCTGGTAAGGCATCATTAGTTTGATCCTTTCTTTAAATGCTTCTTCCGGCTCGCCCATCGATACCCAAACGTCAGTGTAAATAAAGTCAACACCTTTCACGCCTTCGTCAACATTTTCAGTCAATGTTATGCTTGCTCCAGTTTCTTTAGCAATTTCAAGGCATTGATCAACTAACTCTTGTTCAGGCCAGAATTGTTTAGGTGCCACGGCCCTGAAATCCATGCCCATTTTGGCTGCACCAACCATCAATGAGTTTCCCATATTGTTGCGGGCATCACCCGCGTAAGCAAACTTAACCTGATGCAATGGTATGTCCGAATGTTCCATCATAGTCAGGAAATCTGCAAGAATTTGTGTTGGATGATATTCATTAGTTAGACCATTCCAGACTGGAACCCCAGCAAATTCACCCAAAACTTCAACTTTCTCCTGTCCAAATCCACGGTATTCAATACCATCATACATACGGCCTAAAACACGGGCAGTATCTTTCATCGATTCTTTATTGCCAATCTGAGATCCTGATGGGCCTAAATAAGTAACATGAGCTCCCTGATCATAAGCAGCAGTTTCAAAAGCACACCGTGTACGGGTTGATGCTTTTTCAAAGATCAGAGCAATATTTTTTCCTTTGAGCCTTTGCTGCTCTGTGCCTGCATATTTTGCTTTTTTCAAATCGGCTGAAAGGTCGAGCATGAATTTTATTTCCTGTGGAGTGAAGTCAAGTAACTTCAAGAAGTTCCTGTTTCTCAGATTAAATGCCATTTCTTTATGATTTAAGTGATTTTATTTCAATTTTTTTATATCAGTATTTCTTGTTTCAAAAATTTTGGAGTATTTGTGAGTTAGCTATTACATATTAGTTCAACACCCTTGAATTTTTAGATAGATTCATTAACTTTCTACTCCATCTTTCCATACTTCCAATACTCCAGTTCACGTGTTCAAATAAATACTTGTTTAACATTCAATTAATAGCAATTTGTATTCATAATACGCGCAATTAAGCAGGCGCAAAAGTAAGGAAAATTAGAATGATTTCGGATTAATGAAATACTTGATATTTGATCAAAGGCGAGTTTATAAGTTTCTAATTTTGTCTCTATGATTAAGATCGGCAAAACCTTAGTTTCAGATGATTTAAAAGACACCTTTTTTGTCTGCAATTTATCAGCCTGTCATGGTGATTGCTGTGTTGAAGGCGATGCCGGTGCACCTCTTGAAGAAGAAGAAATCTCGATAATTGAAGACCATATTGATGAAATAAAACCTTATATGACAAATGAGGGTAGAGAGGTTATTGAATTAGTTGGCGTTTTTGATTATGATACTGATAGCTCGTATGTTACACCCCTGGTCAATAATCGCGATTGCGCATTTGCTTACAAAAAAGATAGCATTTATTTTTGCTCCATAGAAAGAGCGTTTATCGAAGGGAAAATCAAATTTCAGAAACCGATCTCCTGTCATCTTTACCCAATACGATTAAAACAAATCGGTGAATTCACAGGAGTTAATTATGATAAATGGAGTATCTGTAAGCCGGCCGTTGTTTTTGGCAAAAAAAAAGGTGTTCTGCTTTACCAGTTTTTGAAAGAACCTTTGATCAGGAAGTTTGGGGAGGAGTGGTATAAATTGCTTGAAGAAGAATTACGAAATGAAGAATAATCTTCGGACGCGAAGCATTCGCGCCCGAGGGGCTGTTCAGTAGCCCATGACTTCAGTCGTGGGCGATAATTTTATTCTGCGGCTGCTGGACTTCCTCCCGTCATCCCTTCCAGTTCTTTATCAATATGAAACATACCGGCTTTATCCCTTCCAACTAATTTTATTTTATCCAAAATTGTATTGAATAAACTCTCTTCTTCAACCTGTTCGGTAATATACCATTGCAGAAAATTGCCTGTCGTGTAGTCTTTTTCATCAACTGTTACACCATACAGGTTGTTGATCGACTCAGTAATAAACATTTCATGTTCTTTGATTTGTGTAAAAATATCCAGAACCGAATCATATTCCTGAGGAGGAACTTCAACATTCATTAATTGTGTTTTACCGCCACGGTCGTTCACAAAATGAACAAGTTTGAGCATATGCATACGTTCTTCATCAGCATGTTCGTATAAAAACGATGATGCACCAGGGAAACCATTTACTTCGCACCAGATAGCCATAGCCAGGTAAAGGCGGGATGAATATTCTTCTTTCTGAATTTGTTCATTTAAGGTGGTTTCAACTTTTGAGTTCATGATGTCAAATGTTTATTGAATGGTAAAATTAAAAATTATAATGAGGTTTCTGTCATCTTGAGTCCCGATTCAATCGAGGTGAAGGATCTTTATGAAAATAGAACGATAGTTTTTGAGGACTACAATGCAATACTCTTTAAAAAGATTCTTCACTCCGCTATACTATGTTCAGAATAACAATTTAGGAGAAAGAATTACCCTTTCAATGCTTCGGCTCCACCAACGATTTCAAGAATTTCGTTGGTAATGGCAGCCTGACGGGCTTTGTTATACGATAGGTTCAGGTTTTTCAGCAACTCTTCGGCATTCTCAGTAGCCATATGCATAGCAGTCATACGTGCACCATGTTCTGCAGCAAAACTATCTAACAGGGCTTTATAAAGCTGTATTTTGATGGTTTTTGGGACTAGCACTTCAAGAATATCTTCTTTGTTGGGTTCAAAAATGTAATTTGCTGCGATATCACTGGTTTGAACATTTGGGTCTGTTTCTGCCCCGGTTACCGGCAAAAACTGTTCTTGTTGTAGTATTTGAACAGCAGCATTCTTGAACTGGTTATACACGATGATGATTCTGTCATACTTCTTTTCAATAAAATCATTCATCAATCGCTCCGCAATCTCAACTGCATTTTCAAAGGTAAGGTCATCGAAAATTTCAGTATTTATTTCCTTTATATTATAACCCCATGCTTTTAATGTGTCGGCTCCTTTTTTACCCAGACACATAATATCAAGGTTTCCGGATTTGTATTGGCTCGAATATTTTTCATCAATCAGTTTAACGGTTTCTTTTACAACATTTGCATTAAAAGCACCACACAAACCCCGGTTAGATGTTACCGGAATAACCAGTACTTTATAATCGCCCCTGTCATCAGCCCACACTCCTTCATCAGATCCTACAAGATCGTGGCTGAGATTTTGCATGATTTCATGCAATTTGGCTGCGTATGGCCTCATACTCAATATGGCATTTTGAGCCCTCCGCAATTTTGAAGCAGAAACCATTTTCATGGCGCTCGTGATTTGCCTGGTTGATTTAACCGAGGCTATTCGTACTCTGACTTCCTTTAGGCTTGGCATAAACTATTTCAGGGTTTATTTTTTGTATTTGTGTGCAATATCAGCTGCAACTTTTCTTAAAGTATCTGTTGCTGCATCGGTTAATTTGCCTTCCGACAACTCCTTTAACATATCCTTATGTTTTTCCTGAAGGTGATGGAGAAATTCAGTTTCAAAATCAATAACACTTTCTACCGGTACATCCTTTATAAGGTTGTTTGTTCCGCAGAAAATGATAGCAACCTGTTCGCCAATATGCATTGGTGTATATTGAGGTTGTTTTAAAATCTCCACATTTCTGCGTCCCTTGTTCAGCACCGCCATGGTAGCAGCATCAAGGTCAGAACCAAACTTAGAAAAAGCTTCCAGTTCACGGAACTGAGCCTGGTCGAGTTTGAGTGTGCCGGCAACTTTTTTCATGGATTTAATCTGTGCGTTTCCTCCAACACGAGAGACCGAAATACCAACATTAATCGCAGGACGAATACCCGAGTTAAATAAATCACCATCTAAAAATATCTGCCCATCAGTAATGGAAATCACATTAGTAGGAATGTATGCAGATACGTCACCTGCCTGTGTTTCGATAATAGGTAAAGCCGTTAATGAACCACCACCTTTTACTTTGTCTTTAATTGATTCGGGAAGGTCGTTCATTTGTGTTGCAATGTCGTCCGAGTTGATCACTTTTGCTGCTCTTTCCAATAATCTTGAGTGAAGGTAGAAAACATCACCAGGATAAGCTTCACGGCCAGGAGGACGACGAAGCAAAAGCGATACTTCACGATAAGCAACGGCCTGTTTTGAAAGGTCATCGTAAATTACGAGTGCCGGACGTCCGGTATCACGGAAATACTCACCGATGGCAGCGCCGGCATAGGGCGCATAAAACTGCATAGCAGCCGGATCAGAAGCTGTGGCAGTTACAATGACAGTGTATTGCATTGCACCATGATCTTCCAGTGTTTTCTGAATATTGGCAACAGTAGAACCTTTCTGGCCAATAGCAACATAGATACAATAAACAGGCTTGCCTTTTTCAAAATTTTCCTTTTGGTTGATGATAGCATCAATCGCGATGGCCGTTTTACCAGTCTGGCGGTCGCCGATAATTAACTCACGCTGTCCGCGGCCTATCGGGATCATCGCATCAATTGGTTTAAGCCCTGTCTGCAAAGGTTCGTTTACCGGCTGGCGATATATAACACCAGGGGCTTTGCGTTCCAGCGGCATTTCAAAAAGATCACCGCTAATTTCTCCTTTACCATCAATGGGTTTGCCAAGTGTGTCGATTACTCTTCCGAGCATGCCTTCGCCTACCTGGATTGAAGCAATACGTCCGGTACGTTTTACTTTATCACCTTCGTTCAGGTCTTCAATATCACCAAGTAACACAACCCCAACGTTGTCTTCTTCAAGGTTTAAAACAATACCCATCAGACCGGTTTTTTCAAATTCAACCAACTCACCTGCCTCAACGTTGGTTAAACCATATACACGGGCAATGCCGTCACCGATTTGTAAAATAGAGCCAACTTCTTCGAGTACCGCTGCTGATTCAAATCCTGCTAATTCCTGTCGCAAAATGGCTGATACTTCAGCTGGTTTGATGTCTGCCATGTTTATCTTATTTCTTAATTAGAGTTTGCTTATGTATAAATTGTCAGAAAATTCTTTTCCTAATCTTTTTAATTGCACTTTAACGCTGTCATCATATTGGTAATCTTCAAAATCCAGTTTGAAACCACCAATCAGGCTTCCGTCAACATGCTCAGTTACTTCCAGTTCTTTTTCAGTAACTGTTTTCAGTTTTGTTAAAATCGCATCAATGGTTTTCTTATCAGCTTTGTAGGCTGTAGTAAGCTTAACCGACATGATGTTCTTATGATCTTTATAAATATCAATGAAGGCTTTGCAAATGTGAACGATGTATTCCTCACGTCCTTTTCTGGTGATTAATTGAAGAAATTTGATTGTGAGTGTTTGTACTTTACCTTCAAATAAACGGTTTAATATCTTAACTTTTTTATATCCGTCTAATACCGGGTTTGCCATAATTACCCTGAGTTCGCGGTTATGCTGTAATACCGAGTCGATAAGTATAATGTCTTTTTCTACCTTGTCGAGAATATTGTTTTCCAAAGCCAGGTCGAAAAGCGCTTGCGCGTACCGTTTTGATAGTAATTGGATTCTCATTTACTTAAACCGATCTTAATTTAATCTTGTTTCTTTAAGCATTTTTTCAATATAGACTGCCTGTTTCTTTTTGTCTTTGAATTCTTCTCTCAAAATCTTTTCAGCAATTTCAATCGAAATAGTAGCGATGGAATTTTTGATCTCAATAATTGCAGCCCGTTTCTCATTTTGGATTCTTTCTTTCGCGCTTTCAACAATAATGCCGGCCTCAATATTGGCTTTGTCTTTGGCTTCGTCCAGTATTTTTTCTTTGATTTTTCTGGCTTCACGAAGAATTGCATCACGATCGTCCTTGGCTTCACGCAGCAGTTTTTCATTATCGAACTGCAGGTCTTTCATCTCTTCCCTGGCTTTGTCAGCAGCCCTCAACGATTCTTCGATTGAGTCTTCACGTTCCTTCAAAGCGTTCATAATCGGTTTCCAGGCATACTTACCCAAAACGTAGAGAACAACAATCAATGCAATGGTCATCCAAATTACCAGTCCGAATCCGGGATTGATCAACGACATAATTTATCTGTTTAATTTGTGTTTAATTCAGTTAAACTCCTGTATTACAGCCAACCGCTGCAATACAGGAGCAATTGATCGGTATTGGTTTACAAGAATACTATAAGCAAACAAACAACGATCGCAAAGAAGGCAACACCTTCAATAAGCGCAGCGGCAACGATCATATTCGAACGAATGTCGCCAACAGCTTCAGGCTGACGAGCGATGGCTTCAACAGCACCTTTACCGATCTGGCCAATGCCAATACCGGCTCCGATAGCAGCTATACCAGCACCGATACCAGCACCCATTTTTGCATAAGGGGTGAGGTCGGCTACAGCCTGTAATAAGATTGCTAAAAGTTCCATAATTTAAATTTATTATTTAGTTATTAATGGATTCATATTAATGATGTGCTTCCTCAGTGGCCATGCCAAAATACAGGGCCGAAAGCAACGTAAATACATAAGCCTGAATGAAAGCAACCAGTAATTCGAGGAAATCCATGAAAATGGAAAAACCGACTGAAATTACCGAAACGCCAAATCCAAGACCCGTGCTCATTTCACCAAAAATGAAAATGAGACTTATAAAACCTAAAATAATGATATGCCCTGCAGTAATGTTTGCAAAGAGACGCACCATCAGGACAAAAGGTTTTGTAAAAACACCCATCAACTCAACAACCGGCATTAAAGGAACCGGGAATTTCAACCACCATGGTACGCCAGGTGCATTAACAATATGTGTCCAGTAATTTTTATTGCCACTGAACGTTGTGATGATAAAAGTGAACACTGCCAATACGCCTGTAACGCCAATATTTCCTGTTACATTAGCACCACCTGGGAAAAAAGGAATAATACCGAGCACATTATTGATGAGAATAAAAAAGAATATCGTTAGAAGGAAAGGCAGGTATTTTTCATACTTTTTTTCGCCAATCGATGCTTTTGCGATATCATCACGAATAAAAATGATTATTGGCTCCACGAAGGATTGCAATCCTTTTGGGGCATGGTCTTTACGCCTGGTATATGCCCTGGCAACCGAAATAAAAACAAACATCATTAAAAACATGCTCATGAAAATGGCCAGCACATTTTTGGTGATCGAAATATCAAGATAGGGGCGGATTTCGTTACCGTCGGCATCCTTGCGAACTATTTTGCCTGCATTTATGTCGTCGTGAGAAATAAAATATCCTTTGAAAGTATTATGTCCGTGATGAAATTTAGATGACATAAATACATGCCATTCACTTTCATCATAAAGAATAACCGGCAGAGGAATGGTAATATGTGTTTCGCCGATAGTAATGATGTGCCACTCGTAAGAATCAGCAATGTGTTCCATGATCATTTCACCGGCATTAAAGTCTGCTTCAGCCATTTCATGCTGGTCTTCTTCACTGATCACGGGGTTGTCTTCGTGGTGCTGTCCGGTAAAAGTTGCAGGTACAAAAAAAGTAAATAAAAGTAGTAATCCACAGATGGCAAACGTCTTTATAACTCCTGATTTATCACTCATTTACAAAGGAAAGTGTACGGTTAAAATTGAGTGCAATTTTACGAATAAAAGCTGAATTAGAAAAAGGTTTTTTTGATTTTAATTAATGGCTGCAAATCAGGCATTTAGATTAAAATTATATTTTGTTTATGATAAAAAAATAAGATAGTATTTTGAAAGTAGTTTAAAAAGTTGTAATTTCACATTCACACTAAAAGCAATAAACCAATAAACAAAATAATGAGAAATTTTTACATTTTAATTGCGCTTTCCGGGTTGTTTTTATGGAATTCCTGTACACAAACTTGTGCTGATAATGTGAACAGGGTAGATGAGATCATTGCCATTGAAAATGTTCTTGAAGAATACATTATTGCAAATGAAAATCAGGATTTCGATCTGATCGAAAAAATCTGGTCGCCTGACAGCGATATTGTTCTTTATGGTACAAATTCAGATGAAAAACTGATTGGTTTTACCAATATTCGAAATGCAATTAAAGAGCAATTCAAACTCATCGAAGAGACTTACATTTCTGCTTCCGACCAATACATTCAACTGAATGCGTGTGGCAATACGGCCTGGTTTGCCGAGACTTTAAATTACAACTTTATGTATGATGGTGAGGCGCACAGTTATAAAGGTATGCGGTTTACAGGAGTTCTGGTGAAAATTGATGGTAGCTGGCGTTTTGTTCAGGCACACCTTTCGTTGCCTGGCAACGTAGATATCGGCGAATAAATCAAAAATTGATCTTAACATAGTTCTTTGATTACACTGAGACAGTTGAGATTTTTATGAGCCTGCCACCCGGCAGGCTTTTTTCTTTTTGATAGATTAGTATCTTTGCAGCCCGAAAAATTGTATGCAGTATGAGATATATTGTCTTTTTATCCCTTATAATCTGTTTGATTTCTTGTAACCAGACAGAGAAAACAAGCGAGGAGAAAACAGGTAAAACCGAAGCAGGAAACGAAAAGCAAACTACTGCCCTAAAAGATAGTGGTATTACAATTTCAACAACTGACAGTTATAAAAATGCATTAATGATTGCTTTGCAGAACAAGGATTCTATTCGATTGAGTCAAAAAGCTAAAATGGACTCGTTAATGGAAGACTCAGGGCAACGCTATGCAATGCAGGATGCGATGGGAAAATTTAAAAAGGGCGTTAAGTTTTACGAGGAACAAGACCTTCCCGCTGCGCTTGAACAGTTTAAACTTGCACTTGCAAATATCCCTGAAAACAGCAAGGTAAATCACTATTTAGGTAGAATATATTATGAAATGGGCCAGAAAGAGCTTTCATTATCCTATTATAAAGATGCCGTTAGGTACAATATCGATGATTCAACTTCAATGTTAGGAATCGGACAAGTTTATTTTGATCTTGGAGATCATGAAAATGCCTTCGAATATTACAATATAACGCTTGATGTTGCTCCAAATTATGGATTGGCATACTATAACCGAGGTACCTTGCTTGGTATGCAAAGTAATTACATTGAAGCGCTTGACGATCTGAATAAATCCATCGAATTAGATCAAACCAATGGCAATGCTTATATTAACCGTGCTCTCGCCTATTTTTATCTGAAACAATTGAACTCTGCCTGCCGCGACTGGCAAAAAGCTGCTGATATGGGTATTGAAAAAGCCAATGATGCACTTGAAGAGTATTGCAGGTAAACAAAAAATCTCGCTCGATTCAACAAACGGGATTCCAATGTTTCTTTTTGAAGTTTATTCGGCCAGTATCAACACCTTATTTTTAAGTACTTCGATTACACCACCTTTTATTTCAAAAAATTCATCACTACCTCCTTTGGTTTTTTTGAGTTTGATCTTTCCTTCTTTTAAGGCGGAGATGAGTGGGGCATGATTGTTCAATATTTCAAATGATCCGTCAATGCCAGGAAGTTGTACTAATGCAGCTTCTCCTTTGTAAATCTCTTTGTCCGGTGTGATGATTTCTACCTGCATCTATATTTCTTTAACGTTTACATCTCCCCCCTTTGGGGGGATTAAGGGGGGTTATTTAGCTTCCTCCAACATTTTCTTTCCTTTTTCAATTGCCTCATCAATCGTACCTACCAGGTTGAAAGCTGCTTCGGGATATTCATCCACTTCTCCATCCATAATCATATTGAAACCTTTAATGGTATCTTCGATAGAAACAATGGTTCCTTTCAGGCCAGTAAACTGTTCAGCAACATGGAAAGGCTGCGACAGGAAGCGCTGAACCCTTCTTGCACGGTGAACAATCAGTTTGTCTTCTTCCGAAAGCTCATCCATACCAAGAATTGCAATAATATCCTGCAATTCTTTGTAGCGTTGAAGTATATTTTTAACCTTTTCAGCAGTTCTGTAGTGCTCTTCACCAACTACGTCAACTGACAGAATACGTGAAGTTGAATCCAACGGGTCAACAGCAGGGTAAATACCAAGTTCTGAAATTTTACGACTCAATACAGTGGTTGCATCAAGGTGGGCAAATGTAGTAGCGGGAGCAGGGTCGGTGAGGTCATCAGCAGGTACATAAACTGCCTGAACCGAAGTAATCGAACCACGTTTTGTTGAAGTAATTCTTTCCTGCATTATACCCATTTCGGTTGCCAGTGTTGGCTGGTAACCAACCGCTGAAGGCATACGGCCGAGCAAAGCTGATACCTCAGAACCGGCCTGTGTAAAACGGAAAATATTATCAATAAAGAACAGAATATCACGACCACCTGTTTTCTCGTCTCCATCGCGGAAATACTCAGCCATTGTTAAACCGGATAATGCAACACGGGCACGTGCTCCGGGAGGCTCATTCATCTGTCCGAATACCAGCGTAGCCTGTGATTCTTTCAGTTCTTTATAGTCAACCTTCGAAAGGTCCCAGCCGCCTTTTTCCATATCCTCTAAAAACTCTTTTCCGTATCTGATTACATTGGATTCGATCATCTCACGGAGCAGGTCGTTACCCTCACGGGTACGTTCACCTACACCACCAAACACTGACATTCCTGTGTAAGATTTTGCAATGTTATTGATCAATTCCATGATGATCACGGTCTTGCCCACACCGGCGCCACCAAATAAACCAATTTTACCACCTTTTGAATAGGGTTCGATGAGGTCAATTACTTTGATACCGGTAAAAAGCACCTCTTTCGAGGTTGATAATTCTTCATACTTTGGCGGGTCAGCATGGATCGGATATCTTTTTTCAGATTCAACTTCCCCAAGGCCATCAATTGATTTACCGATCACGTTAAACAACCGGCCTTTTACCTCATCGCCAGTAGGCATTGAAATAGGTGCTCCAGTACTAACTACCTCAAGACCTCTCCTCAATCCTTCAGTAGAGTCCATCGCTATAGTTCGAACAGTATTTTCGCCAATAGCCTGTTGGGCTTCAATTACCAGTTTTTCACCATTTTCACGAGTAATTTCAAGTGCATCATAAAGATTTGGAAGGTCTTCTTCTTTGTCAAAAACAACATCAATAACAGGACCGATGATTTGTGCGATTCGGCCATTGCTTTTTTTGCTCATAAATTGATTTGATTAGAGGATTTTTTTGTGTGGGCAAATATAGTAATTAAACATTTAGAGTAAAGTCAAGGATTTAAAAAATGAAATAGCTGAATCATAGGCTTTTTTGTTGTTTAAACTGACAGTACTTTGTTGTTAATTTGATTTACTTTTGCGAAAATTTTTTTTATGTCTGAAACCAATCAAAACCTAACAGAACTTTCATCACTTGGAGAATTCGGTTTGATCGACCACCTCACTAAACATATATCTCTGAAACAAAAATCAACCATTAAAGGTGTGGGAGATGATGCTGCTGTAATTCGTCCTTCAAAAAATAAAGACATACTTGTATCAAAAGATTTATTGATAGAAGGTGTCCATTTTGATCTGGTTTACACGCCGCTAAAGCATTTGGGCTACAAGGCGGTAATTGTGAATCTTTCGGATATCGCCGCGATGAATGGAAAACCCACCCAAATTATTGTGGGTATCGGTATTTCAAGTAAATATTCGTTGGAGGCCATCGAAGAGATCTATGCAGGAATGATAAAAGCTTGTGAAGTTTATAATGTTGATTTTGTGGGTGGCGATACATCATCGAGCAAGGCAGGACTTTATATTTCAGTTACTGTTGTTGGAGAAGTCGACAAGGAAAAAATAACTTACAGGAAAGGAGCAAAACCCAACGACCTGATTTGTGTAAGTGGTGATTTGGGTTCAGCCTATATGGGATTACTGCTTCTGGAAAGAGAAAAGAAAGCCTTCCGCGCAGACCCAAACCTTCAGCCCGATCTTTCAGGAAATGATTATTTGTTGGAACGGCAATTAAAACCGGAAGCAAGAGTAGATATTGTTAGATTATTAGAGGAAAAGGAAATTGTTCCAACTTCAATGATTGACATTTCAGATGGTTTGGCCTCAGAAGTTTTGCACCTCTGTAAAAATTCAGGAACCGGTTGTATGATCCATGAAGAAAAAATACCGATTGATCAAGTAGCATTCGACCTGGCAAAGAAATTCAGTATTGTACCTTCAGTAGCTGCCTTAAATGGCGGTGAAGATTATGAATTGCTGTTTACCATTACGCAAGGTGATTACGATAAGATAAAAGATGAAACCGACATAACAGTTGTTGGTTATATGACGGACGAAAAAGAAGGGCAGCAACTAATAACCAACGACAACCAGATGATCAAACTGGAAGCCCAGGGCTGGGATGCTTTAAAGAAGAGAGACATTGATGTTTAGAGAACCAAGACTATGATAAAACTAACAAATAGCACAACAAACTTCTCTCCGTCAGCTGACGGAGAAGATGCCGAAGGCAGAGGGATTTTGTTTCCCTCCTTTGGATGAATATGAGAGGGGATCATGGAGTGGGCTGAAATAGCAGTATTGATTATTGCAGGTTTGATGGTAGGGTTTATCAATACCCTGGCCGGTGGTGGTAGTATAATATCTCTTTCTGTTCTAATGTTATTAGGATTACCTGCCCCGATGGCCAATGGTACCAACCGGATTGCAATAACTATTCAAACACTCACGGCTACCGCTAGTTTCAAACAGCAAAAAGTACTTCCACTCCGAAAAGCAGTATTACTTTCCATTCCGGCCATATTGGGCTCTGTGATTGGCGCCTGGATAGCCGTTGACATCAACGAAGCCATTCTTGAAAAAGCAATTGGTGTGATTATGCTGATCATGCTGGTATTTATATTGTACAAACCGCAGAAATATATTTATGGCAGGGCTGATATTGTTGAGAAACCCCTTAATTGGAAATGTTATCTCATCTTCTTTTTTATTGGGATATATGGTGGGTTCCTTCACATGGGTGTTGGATATTTCCTTTTAATGGGGATTGTTCTGGGTGCAGGATTCGATCTTGTGAAAGGCAATGCCGTTAAAGTATTTATTGTACTGGCCTATGCACCATTTACTTTACTCGTATTTATTTACAACGACCTGATTGATTGGCAGTATGGTTTGGTACTTGCAATCGGAAATGTGGTTGGTGCCTTTGTTGCATCGCGTCTGGCTGTTTCAAAAGGGGTGGTTTTTGTGAAGTGGGTGATCGTGATTGTTGTACTGATCACTGCTGCAGATATGTTTGGTTTATATGATGTGAAGTCCTTGTTTGCAGCACTATTAAATAAAGAATAAATCCATGATTCGACATTTCTTTTTTTTACTGACATTGATCATATTGGCAAGTTCCTGTAAAGAGCAATACCAAACCGACCGGCCTGATTTTGTTCTGGTCATTCATGGAGGAGCAGGAACCATCCTGAAAGAGGACATGACTCCTGAAAAAGAACAACGATATTTAAAAAAGTTAGAAGAAGCCCTGACTGTTGGGTCAAAAATTTTAAGGAATGGAGGAAGTAGCCTTGATGCTGTTACTCAAACCATCATGGTAATGGAAGATTCGCCTTTATTTAATGCTGGAAAAGGAGCGGTTTTTACTGCAGAAGGCATAAATGAAATGGATGCTTCTATCATGGATGGACGAGATTTGAATGCTGGTGCTGTTGCCGGGGTTCGGCATATTAAAAATCCAATACTTGCTGCCCGGATGGTAATGGAAGAAACCAATCATGTGTTGTTGGTTGGCACAGGTGCTGAAGAAACCGCAGAAAAAACAGGCCTTGAAATAGTTGATTCTTCTTATTTCTATACAGAGAATAGATGGAATAGTTATTTAAAAGTAAAGGATATAGCTGAAAAACACGGAACAGTTGGTGCTGTAGCGCTTGATAAATATGGTAACCTGGCAGCAGCAACATCAACTGGCGGGATGACTTACAAAATGAAAGGACGGGTTGGCGATTCACCCATCATTGGAGCAGGAACTTATGCTGATAACAACACCTGTGCTGTTTCTGCTACTGGCCATGGAGAATATTTCATTCGCAATGTTGTGGCTTACGATATATCAGCATTGATGAAATATAAATGGTTAACCCTCGAAAATGCAGCCAGTGAGGTAATCATGAAAAAGCTGGTTGACCAAGCTGCTGAAGGTGGCATCATTGCGGTTGATAAAGACGGCAACATTGCTATGACTTTCAATTCGGCAGGGATGTACCGTGGTTACATTACTTCAGAAGGTGATTCAGTGGTGCTGATTTACAAGGATTAACGAAATGCAGGAGCGCGAATTTTTCTCGTTACAGTCAACTGCGTTTGATAACTTGCACGCGAAAAATTCGCAGCAAGCTAATTTTTTAATTTGTTAATGTGGCTCTATTCCCTTCTGGCAACATGGTGGCAATCGGTCATGCGCTTTTTGATTGGCTACCATTTCATCAGCATCATAGCCGATTTTCGTAACTGCCTTTTTTAGCTCTTCCTTACTTGTTTTGTTTCTCTTGTAAGAAATCGTTAATATATTGGTATCCAAATCCAATTCAACTGATTTCACCCCTTTCTCAAAAGCCATATCGTGTTCAAGCCGTTCTTTGCACATGCCGCAAATTGCTGAAGTTTTGATTTCAACGGTATCTACTTTTTTTTCTATTTCCTGAATTTTGCTAACCGCAAATTCAAGTGTTGATGCTTGAAGCGGGAATGATACTGTTCCTGTTAATACAATACTTGTTATTATTGCAATAATTACTTGTTTTTTCATATTGTTTCTGTTTTGTTCCCCGACCTGTCCAAAGGACTCCTTCGGAGAAGGCCGGGGTAACTGATATTATTCGTTATTTTTTTATGTTCTCACTCTTCAGTTTCCCTGACCTTCAGGTCGGGGTTATTGTTTACGACATTGTCTTAAACCTAATTTAAGCCCGGGGTTGAAGCGCTTCCTATTTTTTAAGCATAACCCTTATCCCTGCATATGCCTTAATCCCCATAATCGGTGCCCAAACAATCGTTGCATCAAAATAATCACCAAATGGATCTCTCGGAGAAATGATTGGGTTATCCTGTTTATAATTAGTCAGATTTTCTCCTCCAACATATATCTCCCATCGCTTAAAATATTTGGTCATCTGTGCATTAATAATCACATATGCCGATGATCGTTCAGGCTGTTGATATTCAGGTGGATTGAAAGAAGTGTTTGGCAACCTTGCATCACCATTTAGCTGGAAGTTCAAATCAAACTGCCACTTTTTAAGGTTGGTTGCATACGAAAGCGACAATAATCCTTTATACCTGTTTACCATATCCTTATCTACTAGTTGATCACTAATGGTAGTTTTTACATCATTATACCTGAATGCGAGGAGTACATCAAAGTTTTTGATGATTTCATAACGCATTTCAATCTGGACACTTGTTGAAAATGAGCGTCCATCCAAATTGTTTATATAAACGTTAAAGGGGTCAGCATCACGGTTCACAACAACCTGGTTCTGAAAGTTTGTATAAAACAAATCAAAGCCTAAAATTAATTCCCGGTTGCTGATTGTAAAATACCTGTTATAACTCAATCCAAAATTCCATGCCGATTCCATATTTATTGATGGACTGACATGGATATTTTTAGAAGTATTGAAAAGACCGGTATTTTCTGCAATAACATTTGGAGAATTATAACCTTTTCCGGCACTTGCCCTGAATATATTATGGCCATTTGGACTATACCTGACATTGAGCCTTGGCGATACAAGAAATCCATAATAACTGTTCCAATCACCCCGAATACCCCCAATAATATTCAAATACTTACCATCGGAATAAGTATATTGGAAAAACAAACCAGGAACACTTTCAACACGATTAAACGTACTGTCGTTTAGCGCTTCCTGATAGGAATCATACATAAAACTGATCCCTGTGGTGTAACTATGTGAAATGGTTCCGATATAAGACTGGAACAACAAGTTACCGTAGTAGGATATCTGGTTTGCGTCATAATCATTTAAACCAAAAAATGAGTTTTGATCGTGGCTGATAAATTGATTTTGAAAACCAATACTTGTGAAGTCCCTGTTTTTGAAAATGTAACCCAGTTTAAAATGCCCTTCAATTCTGTCAGTTTCCACGCCAATTCCGTAGCCATTGGATTCTGTGTGTGAATGGTCAGGATTAAAGAATACCTGGCCGCCTTTTCTTTTTTCAGTCAGATATTTAATACCAAATCCAAAATGAATATTCTCTGTTCGGTAGTTCCACCTGTTGAAAAAATTTAGTTGCGTTACCAAAGGATTGTCAAGAAAAGTATCATCGTTTTTATCGTGTTTGGTGCTGTTATGTTCACCATGAACCAGGATCATCGTATTCCAATGATCATTAATTCGGATCTTGCCATTAAGGTTTCCTTCGATCTTACCAAATTGGTTTCCGTACAAATTCATAAAAAATATTTCTCTGTCGTGTGGTTTTTTCAATTCAAGATTAATCTGTCCTGTAATGGATTCGTAACCATTAATTACAGACGATGAGCCTTTTGAAACCTGGATTGATTTCAGCCAGTCACCCGGGAAATATCCCAACCCATAAGGTTCAGCAAGTCCGCGCAAATTTGGTATATTTTCCTGCATGATCTGGGTATATTGCCCAGCAAGGCCCAGCATCTCAATTTGCCTGGCACCGGTTATCGCATCTGCATAACTGACATTTACTGTGGCGCTGTTTTCAAAACTTTCTGATAAATTACAGCAGGCAGCCTGTTTTAAGCCCTGATCACTGATTGATTCTATTGATCGGGTACTTGTTCTTGAAACAAATCCACCTTTTTGACGCGATACTATATCCACTTCACTTAGCTCATTATTGTTTCTTAAAACAACATCAACTATGTTTCTTTCAACATCATTTACGTTTACTGTATCGTTTAAATATCCAACATAGCTGATCACAAGCATTTTGTTTGCGTCATTTTCTAAATTTAAATTAAAAAACCCCTTTTCATCTGTTGATGTTCCATTGGTGGTATGTGCCTGGTAAACATTGGCACCTATCAGTGGTGTTTTGGTATTTTCTAACATTTCATAAACATAACCGCTTACTTTTTGCGAAAAACCATGTAGGGAAGCAAGTACTAAGAATATGAAAATCAATATTGTTTTTAATTTCATTTTACTATTCCTTTCAATATTAATCAATGTAATATGCTGATAATCATCGTTTGAATCAGCAATAATTAATTTACCGAAAAGTTGGAATAAACCAACTAAGCAGACTTTGGAATTAAAATAGAATTAAATGAGTGGCGGATCAAGTTTGACCTGCCTGAACAAAAGGTATTTCGGTAGTTTGGGAACCGGTTCAGGGCTACTATCTATTTCGTAAGCTATTTTAGATTGCTCTGCTTCATGTGATGCAAGCTGAGCGTCGAACTTAAGATTGATGATTTTGCAAACCAATTGCGTTTTCTCGGTATCAACAGAAGTAAACCATTCCGATAATCGGTAGTAGCTTATTTCAACTTTACAGCAATTGCTATGATCGTCTTTAATGCTACATTGCTTCGTAGAACAACATCTCTCTGGTTCAGGTTTGGTTACCTCTTCCTTTGACGAACAACAACTATTCTTATCTAAATCAATTGTTTTTACTGTGTCATGGTGCGCACAATTATGTGTGTAGAATGTAAATCCAGTTGTGCTAACCAAAAAGGAAGCCATGATTAACAGGATGAAAATCGTTGACAATATGTTTTTTACGCGTAGCATGTATCTAAATGCAAAATTAAAAAGTTTTAATTATAGATAATGTTAACAGAATCATAAAATACCCATCCATAATCCCTGTTATTTATAGCTGATTTAAACACTGAAAGTCATAATATGTTTGGGTAATTTTCATAAATTTGAATCCCTTAAAACCATAGATAATGGAATACGAAATATTAAAAACTGCCATTGAAGAAAACATTGCAATAGTAACCATCAGCAGGCCGGAAGCAATGAATGCACTTAATACCAGATTTTTTAACGAAATGGATGATTTTGTGGCAAATATCAACGAAAGAAAAGATGTACGTGCCATGATTATTACCGGCGAAGGAAAAGCTTTTGTTGCAGGTGCCGATATTGCCGAAATGGTAGACAAAGACAGCGAAGCCGGCAAGGCTTTTTCATTATTGGGCCAAAACACATTTTCCAGTTTTGGGAAATTAAGCATCCCGGTTATTGCAGCCATCAACGGTTTTGCTCTGGGTGGAGGGTTGGAATTAGCAATGGGATGCGATTTCCGTATTGCAAGTACAAAAGCAAAGTTTGGGCAACCAGAGGTTAACCTGGGTTTAATTCCGGGTTACGCGGGTACACAACGGCTATCAAGGCTGGTTGGAATGGGTGATGCACTTTATTTGTTAATGACGGCTGATATGATTGGTGCGGAAGATGCATTGCGCATTGGCTTGATTCAGAAGGTGGTAGAACCGGATGAATTGATGGATGTGGCGACTAAAGTCGCCGTTACGATTGCATCCAAAGGACCTGAGGCCATTAAAAAAGTAAAGAAAGCTGTAAGGTTGGGCTACGAAATGAGTCGAAATAAAGGTGAAGAACTGGAAGCTGAAGAATTCGGTTCATTGTTTGGTGAAGGAAATGAAGGAAAAGAAGGCATGGAAGCATTTCTTGAAAAACGCAAACCTAATTGGTAGTTTAAGACATTTAATCAATATAAAACTCCAACTTTAAACTTAAGACTTTAAACTTTAAACTTTTAAAATGACATACGAAGAAAGATTACAAAATGTATCGGTTTTAGGAGCAGCCGGGAAAATGGGTAGCGGTATTTTGCTGCTTACGGCTGTTGAAATGGCTGATCTCAAGATGAAACCGGAAAACAAAGACAAATCATTCGTCCTGAATGCCATTGATGTTTCTCCGGCAGGGCTTTCGGGGCTGATGAAATATCTGCAGGCACAGGTTCGCAAAGTTGCCGAAAAGAAAACGGTCTGGCTGCGTAAAATGTATGCTGACCGTGATGACCTTGTTGAGAATTATGACATCATTGATGAGTACATCTTTGATGTTATGAATGTGGTAAGGCCCTCTACTTCAATGGAAGTTGCCTATCACTCAAACCTTATTTTCGAAGCCATTATCGAAAACAAGGATTTAAAAGTAAAACTGTTTTCTCAAATCAAGAATAACAGCAAAGTTAATCCCTGGTTTTTCACCAACACATCATCTGTACCAATCAACAATTTAGAAAATGAAGCCGGACTGGATGGTAAGATTCTTGGTTTTCATTTTTACAATCCGCCTGCCGTCCAGCGGTTGGTTGAGTTGATCACAACAGGAAAAACCAAAGAAGAAGTAAAAGAATTTGCATTGGAATATGCCAAGAAGCTGAAAAAAGTAATCGTTCCATCAAATGACCATGCCGGCTTTATCGGCAATGGCCACTTTATGCGTGATGCAATGCATGGAATGGATGAAGCTGAAGCTCTGGCAGCTGAAAAGAATATCCCACTTTATAAAGCCATTTATATCATTAACAAAGTTACACAGGATTACCTGGTTCGTCCTATGGGAATATTCCAACTGATTGATTACGTTGGCGTTGATGTTGTCAGCTTTATTATGAGCGTGATGAACCCACATCATGAAGACGAAGAGATCAGCCACAAAATGCTTGACAAAATGTTGGAACAGGGAGTGAAAGGAGGTCAGCATTCGAGTGGTGCCCAAAAAGACGGTTTTTTGAAATACAAGGGTGGACGTCCGGTTGCGGTCTGGGACACACACAAACAGGAATACGTTGAACTCGAAAAGTTCCAGAACGAATGTGAAGAGATGATGGGAAGTCTACCTGATTCATCTGTTGCCTGGAAATCTACTTTGCGAATGAAAAACAAGGAAGAGGTGCTAGGTGCATTCTTCAATGATTTAAAACAATTGGATACGCTCGCAGCAAAACTCGCAGTTAAATATGGCCGTCGTTCCAAAGCTATTGGCGAGCAACTGTTTAACAGCAAAGTAGCCCATAGCACCGATGATGTAAACACAGTAATGCTCACCGGGTTTTTCCATGCATACGGACCGGTAAATATCTTTTTTGATTAAAAATTTGAACCATGAAAAAACTAAGAAGAAAAGTATATATGACTGGTGGGTACAACACCATTTCACTGGGTACCGGCCGTAGAGAATTCAACCCTAAAAAACCCCGACCGGGTTTAGAACACTATATCAGTGAAGCAGGAAAAGCCGTATTAGAAAAAATTGGTGGGGCCGATAATGTTGACGAATCGGTAATCGGTAACTTTATGGCAGCCCGGTTTAATAAACAGGCTAACCTACCGGGATTTGTTCCGATGATTGATAAAAAATTACAATGGAAACCTGCTGCAAGTGTTGAAGGAGCTTGTGGTTCGGGAGGCCTCGCATTAACTTACGGGATTCGTTCTGTACTAGCCGAAATTGCTGACGTTGTACTTACATTAGGTGTTGAAGTACAAAACACGGTTAAAGCAATATACGGTGCTGATATCCTGGCTGGAGCCGGATGGTATCAGAAACGGAAAAACGGCCACGCCTATTTCTTCCCGGGACAATTTAGTGATCGTGCAGGGGTTTATTATGAGAAATATGGTTATGACCGGGCTCGAAAAGGAATGGCACGGTGGTTTGCCAATGCCATGGAAAACGCAAGGCTCGATCCAACTGCTCAGGAATACCACAATACAAATCCTGATCCTTATGGTTTGGCATTGAAAATGAAACCCAATGGCGCTGCCTTTGTTGATCACCTCTCGGTTTTGGATTGCTCTAAGGTATCTGATGGCGCCTCAGGCATTGCCATTTGTTCAGAAGAGGGACTGGAAAGAATTGGAATTGATAAAAAAGATGCTGTTGAAGTAATGGGATGGGCACAGGTTATCCGTGATATTACCAACGATCCTGCTGATCCTGCTGAACTGGAAGCCATTCCACGTGCAGCCAAAGAAGCCATGGAAAGTGCCGGTGTAACCATCGATCAAATAGGAACCATTGAAACCCACGACTGTTTTTCAATCGCAGGAATTCTTGCAGTTGAAGGATTGGGATTAGCCGCCAAAGGTGAAGGTGCCGACTGGGTAGATGCAGGAAACACAGCAAGAGATGGATATATGCCAATGAACACAACCGGTGGACTGATTGGATGGGGACATCCTACAGGTGCAACCGGGGTTCACCAGGCGGTAACCATCTGGCAACAACTGACCGGAAAAGCCGGAAATGCACAGATTAACATTTCTGATGACCGGCCATACGGTATGACAATCAATATGGGTGGTGACGATGTTACTGTTGTTGCCATCGTATATAAGAGGGGATAAATGTTGATTGTAAACATGAAGAGCCATGCAATCCTGTGTGGCTCTTTTTTTTACCCTTCCAAATTGTCATCCTGATCTCGCCTGAGGCGAGAGAAGGATCTTTATGAAACCTATAAAAGATTCTTCACTTTGCTTCGCTCCATTCAGAATGACAAACGCTCTAAATGGTTTGCAATTTCACCTAATTTCTCTTTGACTTCTTGGTTAGTTTCCATTTTCCAGGCTGCGCTCAAATCCGGGAGTGCATAAGTATATTCTGTTTCCAGGAGGTAATTGGCAGCTGCAATTCTTACATCAGGAGAACTGTGTCGCAACAGGCCAATTGTCCACCTGATGGAAGGACGTGAATAAATAGCATGCAACGAATCAATTGCCGCGATAATCTCAACTTCATCATCGGAAGACAATTTCCAAAACATCTCCTTTTCAAACTTGATTGTTTCAGGATAGTACAAAACTTCTTGCGTATATTTTTCCGGACGAACAACTGCCTCATCATAGGAAACTAATTCATGGTTTCCGGCCCACCGCACCATACGTGGCACAATCCAGCGCATACCTGAAGTGGCTTCGGGATGACCCGTTGTCATGATTACCCTGCCTTCACCATAATTTGCAATACCAAAGGCCGGCTTCCCAACACTTACTCCCTTGGGGTACCCCTTTTTTGTGGCAATGTCGGAAATAACAGTGGCCAAAACAGTAAATTTCGAGCTGTCAATATTGTTGTACATCGGTCCATCGTAATACTGTATAAAGGCTTGATCCATTTCTTTCAATTCCGGAAATATTTCGTCACCCTGCTTATTGGTTGTAAATGAAATTAACCCCCTACCGCGGTTGTAATAATCGCGAATACTGTGAACAGGCAACAGTTGTAGACTTGCGTAATCAGGTGTTGAAGCCAACAGGTAGCCGCCGGCACAAATTCCCACAACACCTTTGTTGGGCTGTTTTGCAAATTCTTTCACTTTGTCGGCAGCCTGCAATCCCAGGTTGTTAAATTCCTTACTGCCACTTCCGCCGGGGAAAACCAATACGTCAAGCTTATTTAAACCGCCTTGCATGATTTGCGCAGCGGAAATCTCCCTGGCATCAATACCTCTATCAATTTTCAAAGCTTCGATGGTTTCAAAAACACAAACTGCACTGGCTCCGTTTCCATTAAATACACCCGCCCGAAGTAACTCTCCGGATGGTGACTGAGCCTTTTTATCCTGGTACTCACATGAATTTAAACTGATTACTAATATGAGCAGTAAAAGCCAAATATTTTGCAGAACACTTTTCATCCAAATTCTATTTAATGCTCAGGTTAAAATTATCACGATAGTAATTATAAATTTTCTCATCAACTAAATTATAGAAGTCCTGTAACTCCTTTTGGTTCAATCCATCGTTTCTCCATTGCTCATACCTGCTGTAGCTTTCCTTAAACAACTCATCATCAAGCGGTTTGATTTTTTGCATAATTCCGGTGTTATCTGCATTTATCAAAGCATTAACATTCAAATAGTATTTGCTGTTCTTTCCCCATTTGTATGTATAACATTCATTTTTCAATGTTAAAGCAAAATCGCACAATGGGGCATCTTCGATTTTTTCATTGTAAGTAACCAAATCCGGTAATTTTTCACTATCGCTTATCCATATAGGAATAGTTACAGAAGCGAGTGGCCATCCCAAAACCGTCCACATTGTGCTTAAATTCGGGTTTTCACCTCCTTTCACTCCTTCTACAATTACTGAAGACGAAGAACTTCTGCGTGGAATATAGTCCACAAACCACACCATCTGGTTATTACCTTTTTTTAAACCAGCATAATCCCAGAGGTTGGTCCCGGTTAATGAATGGGTCAGGTTTCTTGACGCTTTTTGAATTATGGTTTGGGCTGAAAGTTCATTGTTTTTTACTGCTTCAGAAAATACTTTGTTGGCAGTTTCGTAGCGGATATACCCTCCGCCTATGCTCGCTTTGCCTGTAAAGGAATAATTGGTTCGAATAACATAGCCATTTGGCGCAATCGCCGGGTCGTTGGCATCAATTTTAACCACCTTAAAATTACCAAGCTCAAAATAGGCAGCACCACCCTTTGCATCAATCACGCCAAAATTGGTCTCGAGGCGGGTAGGTTGCTTCAGTTTCTTTAGCATCTTCTCAAAGTCATCTATCGTTGCGCAGGTTTGAAGCGCTTTTTTTATAATCCTGCCTTCCAGTCCCGATTGCTTGATGGTGTCGTTATTAAGGTTGTAACTGGCGGAATTCATGATAGCAAAACCGGTGCTATTGTATCCAATCCAAACACTTTTGCCCAGACTGTCCTGCGAATTCACCAGGCCAACATAGGGATATTTTCCATCATCAAATTGTACCACTTTGTTATGAATTGACCAGGTGTCGCGATGTTTCCATAACAGTGGACGGCCATCTTTGGTGTATTTTCCGGAAATCACGGCAGTGGTACAGGCATAAGAATTGGAGATAATAAAACTTAAGAAAAAGATAAAAACAATTAAATAGTGCTTCATAGGAACTAATTTTGGCATGCAAAAATAGGCAGTTATCAGAAAAGCACCATTATTATTTAAAAAATCTCAATTTAATCTACCAGTCAATAAAATCAAATGGACAAAATGGTTACCAGAACTGTTCTCTCCTGCCTCGGCCCGTCAAACTCACAAAAGAAAATATTCTGCCAGGTGGATAATCCAATTTTTCCATTGATTATCGGAATGGATTCTGAAGGCCCAACTATGCCAGCTTTTAAATGAGCATCTCCGTTGCCATCTTGCTGATCATGCAGCCAAACTCCACGTGGAATTAGTTGCTGCAATAAATTCACCACATCGGTCTGTACCGAATCATCCCAGTTTTCCTGGATCATTATGGCAGCAGTGGCTCCCTGGGCATAAACATTTACCATTCCTTCAGAGACTTTTGATTCGTTAACAATTTTTTCTATCTCATGGGTAATGTCATAAAGCCCTTCCCTGGCGTGCGTTTTTAATGAAATGATCTGCTGCATTGTAAACTCTTTTTGTAAAAATATCAAGAATTGCAACCCTTCTATAACAAGATTGTCATTAAATTGCGCTGAAGGATACACATTACCGGTAACCGTGCAGATAGACATTCACAAAGAAATAATAGAGAAGAGCAAGAAAGGCAACAGCAAAGCACAATACCAGCTTTATCAGCTTTATGCAAAAGCGATGCTTAACACTTGCTACCGGATGATGAACAGTCAAGCCGAAGCGGAAGATATGTTACAGGAAGCATTTACCGAGGCCTTCATGAAACTGCACACCTTCAGATATGAATCAACCTTTGGCGCATGGTTAAAAAGAATTGTTGTTAACAAGTGTATTAATGAAATAAAAAGGAGAAAGGCAGATTTGAATTTTGTTGAAGATATAGCGGTGTTTAGTGAAAGAAAAGAGGATGACGAAATAAATGTAGGCTTGAATGTAAAAGACATTAAAAAAGCAACGGAAAGTTTACCTGATGGAAGCCGGATGATTTTCTCATTGTATTTGCTTGAAGGCTACGACCACAGGGAAATAGCTCAAATTTTGAATGTGAGTGAGTCGAACTCAAAATCGCAATATATGCGCGCAAAAAGAAAAGTAAAAGAAATCCTGGAAGGAGGGAACTATGAAAACTGATAAACTGGAGAAATTCATTATCGAAAACCGGAATGAATTTGATGAAATGATACCCGATCCGGCTATTTGGGATAAAATCCAAAAGCGGGAGCCCGAAAAAATAGCACTGAACTGGACAAAAATCCTGGTGAGGGCTGCAGCGGTTGTAGTGATATTCGTTACGTCCTACATTTTCATCGATTATTTATCCAATCAAAATAATTCAACAATGCTGGCTGAACAGGAGTTGATGGAGCCTGGGGATGCAAAAATGGTTCAGGAACTTATTGAGGCAGACTACTATTATACATCCCAAATTAGCGAGAAAAAAGAGGAGTTTTATTGTCTTACTGCCAACAACATTGGCTTAAGGGATGATATCAACATGGAGTTGGTTGAATTAGACAAGGTGTTTAAAGATTTAAAAGAAGACTTAAAAGATAATGCTGATAACGAAGAAGTTGTATTTGCAATGATACAGAATTACAGAATAAAACTGGAAATTCTTGAAGATATATTAATGCAGTTACGGTCAGTAGAAGAAAATAATGATTGCTATGAAAATGAAAGTGTTAATATGTAGTCTTGCGACTTTGTTTGTCCTGATTGTTGGGTTTGAAATCCAGGGACAAACTATCGAAAAGAGCAGGACAGTAAAAGAATCGTTCCTGGTAGGACCGGATGTTGAGATTGAAATTACCAATAAATATGGCAGCATCCACCTTATCCCATGGGAAAATGACTCGGTACGATTTGAGATCGGGATCATGGTTAAAGGAACTAAACAAGTGCGGGTTGACAAGTCGTTTGATTTTATTGAAATTGACTTTAAAACCTCGAAATACTATGTGATTGCCCAAACCTTGTTTGCCGGTAAAAGTAGTTTCTGGAGCGATGTGTCCGATCTGACCGGCGCTATTTTCAACAGCAGTACCAAAACCAAAATCGACTATACAGTTTATTTTCCTGCAAGCGCAAAACTGAAGGTCGTGAACAAATACGGAAATATTTACACAACAGATCACTATGGCCCTATTGAGATTGACCTGTCAAACGGAGATTTAAAAGCCCACCATCTTGCCGGCAAAACAACTATTAAAACTGAATTTGCAAATGCGGATATTGAAAAAATAGATCATGGGCAAATGAATATTAATTATGGCGAACTTCATCTTGAAGAAGGTGGTCAAATCAATATCGAAAGTAAATCTTCCAGACTTTACCTGACTAATGTTGATCAATTAAACCTTAATTCAAAAAGAGACAAATTTTATATAAATGAAATAGCTGATATATCGGGAACTACATATTTTTCAACGGTTGACGTTGATCAACTGAACGCTAAACTGGATATGACAACCAAATATGGTGATATTAACATCAAAAGCTTTGCGGATGAGATGGATTCGTTTGAACTAAAAACGGATGATACTGATGTTACGCTACACTTTCCGGATGAAAAACATTATAAAATGGATATCGTGGTAAACGACCAGACCAAAGTGTTATATTCTGCAGAAATAAAAAACATTACTTCTAAGGAGTTGGGTGGTGATGAAAAATTGATAGAGGTAAAATGCCAGGTTGGTTCTGATAGAAACAAAACTGTACCACTTAACTTAAATTGCAGGGCGGGGACTCTATCAATAAAACTAAAATAATTATTAAAATTTTCGGGATTTTGCAACGCTCGTAAATTTTTAATGTCCTTTATTTTATAATTATATAGAACTGAAAAATGAAGACTAAACAAAATATATTATTCGGGATTTTAGCATCCGTGGTACTTTGGTCATCAGGATGCCACAATTATCACCGAATCAACGGAAACGACCAGGTTGTTAGCGAAACACGGCAATTGGTTTCGTTCAACAGGGTAATAAATGAAGGAACTTTTAATGTTTTTATCATACAGGATTCGGTATTTGAAGTAACAGTTGAAGCCGAATCAAACCTGATTCCACATATTCGTACGCTGGTAAATGGCAACGCACTGATTATTGATACCAGGGAAAATCTGCATAA
The DNA here is from genome assembly GCA_030596395.1 of Chlorobiota bacterium. Taxonomy (GTDB): domain Bacteria; phylum Bacteroidota; class Bacteroidia; order Bacteroidales; family F082; genus JAADID01. Next base: position 35,176 of record JAUVKF010000022.1, read on the forward strand.
TAATTATGCGATGAATGTATATGTACGCACTCCGTTTATTGATGGAGCATATCTAAAAGGTTCCGGTATCATGCGCCTTGACAGTCTTGATACGGATAATCTGGAAGTGGAGATAAGCGGATCAGGAAGGATAACCGGTGAAACTTCCACCAATTACCTGAAAACTTTGATCAGCGGCTCAGGATCGATGGGGTTGTATGCTGTTTCTTCATCAACCGATACGAAGATCAGTGGTTCAGGTGATATCGAACTTACAGGGAAGTCATTTAGCGGAACCCATACCATTAGTGGTTCAGGAAGTATTCGGGCATATAATTTTGCGCAAAACGAAGTGATCGCAAAAATCAGTGGTTCAGGTGATATGTATCTAAATGTTGCCGACAAATTAGACGTTACAATATCCGGAAGCGGATCGGTATTTTATATCGGCAACCCTGAATTAACTAAAAAAATAACCGGATCGGGATCCGTAATAAAGCAATAAACCAGCATTAAGGGCACATGAAGAAAACAGCTATCATTATCCTATTCTTACTATTTGCATTCAGTACATTTTCACAGGTGTATGAAAAACAAGTCGGATTAAGGTTGGGCGTTACTTCCGGCCTTTCCGGAAAAGTGATTAAAGATAACCGGACAGCGATTGAAGGTATTTTTGGATTTCGAGAAGGTGGAGTACAAATCTATGTGTTATTGGAATCGTATCATCCTTTAATAAAGACCAACAAAACTCATTGGATGATGTATTTCGGAGGTGGAGGCCATGTTGGTTATATAGATGGATATAACAGGGTTCGTCGGTGGAGCAATTCTGCGGGATATTACTATGAAGAACAACGAATATCCGGACCCGTGATAGGATTAGATGGCGTAATTGGAACGGATTATACATTTAATAAAGTACCGATAACATTAACACTCGAATTCAAACCATTTCTTGAACTCCAGTCATTCAGTAAATTCCATGTCAATTTCTGGGATGTTGGATTTGGTATAAAATACAGTTTTAAAAACAGATAATGTAAATTACACAATCATGAAAACGAAAAAACTCTTTACACTTTTATTGGCCTTTTTAATGGTTGCATTTGTCCAGGCACAGGACAACAATGAAGAAATGAAATTGCTATTTAACAAAAAAGATAAATCCGGTAACAAAATCGCAAATGGAGGATATGGTGCTATTACAATCGGATGGACACAAATTGATAGTCAGAGTGCTGTAACAATGGGAGCTCGCTTTGCCTGGATTGCCAATCATCACTTTGGACTAGGGCTTGCAGGCCGTGGGTTTTTTACCGACTTCAGTACAAGTACTACTGATAATCCTTCTGAATATTTTCTGGCGGGTGGATATGGTGGTTTGATGTTTGAACCTATTATTGCACCTATGTCGCCTGTCCATGTGTCTTTCCCTATTTTAGTAGGATTTGGAGGAGTAACAGCCAGTCCTTCAAGCGGATGGGAAGATCACAATTATCATCACAATAATTATTATTACGATACGGATGTTTATTTTGTTTTTGAGCCTGGTGTGGATGTTGAATTCAATATTACGAAGTTCTTTCGTATTGCACTCGGAGCCAGTTATCGCTTAACTGATGGTATAAATCTTAAGTATAAATATCTTAATGATTTTAATGATACACAAGAAATTAGCATTAATAAAAACGCATTAAACTCATTCAATGCAGCTGTATCACTTAAATTCGGGTGGTTTTAAACACCAATGAGGTTTAGTGATGCTGCCAGGCTGCTTGTCAATTGATGGGCGGCCTTTTTTTTCGTGAGACTCAATTTTTTCAATCTGCAATTAGCAGAAAAGAAAAAATTATTAGTCGAACAATCCCGATAGTGAAGCGTATCGGGATCACTTATTTGTTATTCTTACAGAACGGATTAAGAAAACATGACCTGCCTTATTTATAATACCAGTTGTTTTGATGGTTTTTCTTAATTTAGCTTTCATCCAAAATTGATGAATAAACACTTAAATCTAATAAAATGGAAAAGAAGAAATTCGCAGTCGTCCTTTCAGGATCAGGCGTTTACGATGGTGCAGAAATCCACGAAGCTACTTTAACCATGCTTGCAATAATGAAGCAAGGAGGAACCTACCAATGTTTTGCCCCGGATGTAAACCAGCATCATGTTATCAACCACCTCACAGGTGATGAAATGAATGAAAGCAGAAACGTACTCATTGAATCTGCCCGCATTGCCCGTGGAGACATTAAAACATTAAGTGAATTTGATGGTCAGGATTTTGATGCTTTGATTTTTCCAGGGGGATTTGGTGCAGCAAAAAATTTATCTACTGTTGCTTTTGACGGGCCGGAAGCAAAGGTCAATCCTGAAGTGGAAAAAGCTGTTAAACAAATGCTTGATCTCGGTAAACCCATTGGTGCTTTGTGTATTTCACCTGCATTTATTGCCAAAATTATCGGTGATAATGTAAAGGTTACAATCGGCTCAGATGAAGGTACAGCCGGAGCCATTGACGCCATGGGAGGTAAACATATTATTACTACTCACGGAGAAGTAGTAATTGATAAAAAGCATAATGTTTATACTACTCCTTGCTACATGCTTGATGCTACTATTTTAGATATTGAAAATGGGGCTACAAATGTGGTGAAGGCAATGATGGAAGGCCTTAACTAATTTTGACATTCCATTAAAATAGTATCACGCAAAGACGCAGCGGCGCAAAGTTTTTGTTAATCGAATTCCTTGCTCTGCGTCTTGGCGTCTCTGCGTGAACAAAAAAGAAATGAATTTGAGACTTCCCATTATTTCAATTGCCAATGACAAAAAATAAAATAACCTCCCTTTTCAAAATCAAATACCCCATCATCCAGGGTGGAATGATATGGTGCAGTGGCTGGGAGCTGGCATCAGCCGTCAGTAACGCAGGAGGGCTGGGCCTGATTGGCTCAGGTTCGATGTATCCTGAAATTCTCGAACAGCACATTAGAAAATGCAAAGCAGCTACCGATAAGCCTTTTGGCGTTAATATTCCTTTGCTCTATCCGCAAACAGATGATCATATTGAAATTATTATTCATGAGGGTGTAAAGATTGTATTCACCTCCGCAGGAAACCCGAAAAAGTACACAGCATATTTAAAGGAAAAAGGAATTACAGTTGTTCATGTAATAGCCAATAAAAAGTTTGCACTTAAAGCTGTTGAAGCCGGCGTGGATGCAATTGTTGCCGAGGGTTTTGAAGCCGGAGGTCACAACGGTTTTGAAGAAACAACTACAATGGTATTAATTCCAACAATCAACGAGATTACCAACATCCCTTTAATTGCTGCCGGTGGTATTGCATCTGGCAAAGCTATGTATGCTGCTATGGCGCTTGGTGCTGATGGTGTTCAGATCGGCAGCCGTTTTGCAGCAACCCATGAGGCCTCTGGCCATGATGATTTTAAGCAGGCAATTGTTGACGCAAATGAAGGATCAACCAAATTGACCCTGAGGCAGATTGTCCCTGTTAGGTTGATTAAAAATGAATTTTTTGAACAGGTGGAACAAGCCGAAAGAGACGGAGCAACCAAAGAAGACTTGTATAAACTGTTAGGCAGGGGAAGGGCAAAACTGGGAATGTTTGAAGGAAATACAAAAGAAGGAGAATTGGAAATCGGTCAGGTTTCAGGAATGATTGATTCCATTATTTCTGTAAATCAGCTTGTTGAAGAAATTGTTGCCGAATTTAACCTTGCGTCTAAAATAATGAACGGAATATCATTATAATTGAAATCGTTTCCAGTACTGATTATTTGCCGAATTTTCATATCTTAGCACACCAATTAAAAGATTAAAAACCAAATAGTTATGAATTTTGAATTTACCGAAGAGCAGTTGATGATTCAGCAGGCTGCCCGTGATTATGCCCAACGTGAACTTATTCAGGATGTTCTGGAAAGAGATGAAAAAGCAGAGTTCCCGACACAACATGTTAAAAACCTGGCCGAACTCGGTTTTATGGGTATGATGGTTGACCCGGATTATGATGGAGGAGGCATGGATACCGTGTCTTATATATTAGCAATGGAAGAATTGTCAAAAGTTGATGCTTCTATAAGTGTCATTGTTTCTGTGAATAATTCGTTGGTTTGCTATGGTCTTGAGAAGTATGGAACTGAAGAACAAAAACAAAAATACCTGAAGCCATTAGCACGTGGTGAGATAATTGGTGCTTTTTTGCTTTCTGAACCCGAGGCTGGATCTGATGCCACACATCAACACACAAGGGCTGAGGACAAGGGTGATCATTACTTATTGAACGGTACAAAAAACTGGATTACAAGTGCCAACTCGGCCTCCGTCTATCTTGTTGCTGCACAAACCCACCCTGACAAAAAACACCACGGAATTAATGTTTTTCTCGTAGAAAAAGATAGCCCGGGAATTAGCCTTGGTCCGCATGAAGATAAAATGGGAATGCGTAGTTCCGATACGCATTCGGTAATGTTCAGCGATGTGAAAGTACCAAAAGAAAACCGCATTGGTGAAGATGGGTTTGGATTTAAGTTTGCAATGAAAACGCTCGAAGCCGGGCGTATGGGTATTGCTGCACAGGCTTTAGGAATTGCATCAGGAGCTTATGAAAGAGCTTTGGCTTATGCTAAAGAAAGGAAAGCCTTTGGAACAGAGATAGCCAATCACCAGGTTATCGCTTTCAAACTGGCAGATATGGCGGTTAAAATTGAAAACGCAAGAAACCTATGCCTGAAAGCTGCCTGGTTAAAAGATAATGATCAGTCATTCTCCCAGGCAAGTGCGATGGCCAAACTATACTGCGCTGATATTGCTATGGAAGTCACTACCGAAGCTGTTCAAATACACGGTGGCTATGGTTATGTGAGAGAATACCATGTTGAACGATTGATGCGTGAAGCCAAATTAACTCAGATTTATGAAGGCACTTCCGAAGTCCAGAAAATCGTAATTTCGCGGTCAATTTTAAGGGATTAAGAAAAATTAATAACTAAATATCTGAAATGAAAATTCTTGTACTAATCAATAACGTACCTGATACAACTACAAAAATCAGGTTTACTGGAGATAACACAGCTTTCGATACTACAAGAGTTCAATGGATCATTAATCCGTGGGACGAACTGGCATTGACAAGGTCTGTTGAATTAAAAGAGGCCGGAGCTGTTGAACAAATTTCAGTAGCAAATGTTGGTGCTCAAATTACTGAACCCACATTACGTAAAGCTCTTGCAGTTGGCGCTGACGATGCCATTCGAATTGATGCCGAACCAAAAGATGCTTTTTTTGTCGCCAATCAACTGGCTGAAGTTGCCAAAGATTATGATATCATTCTGGCAGGTATTGAAGCCTCAGATTATAACGGTTCTGCTGTTGGCGGCATGCTTGCCGAATTGCTTGACTTCAACTCTGTTTCTGCCGTTTCAGGCTTAAATATTGAGAATGGAGAACTTGTGATCAATCGTGAAATAGATGGTGGATCCCAGGTGCTTTCTATTAGTACACCGGTTGTATTGATTGTTCAGAAAGGAATTGCCAAAGAGCCTCGTATACCTGCAATGCGCGGGATTATGATGGCACGTAAGAAACCGCTGAATGTGGTTGCTCCGGCAGATGCTGATGCGAAAACAACATTGGTCGATTTTACTCTTCCTCCACCAAAAGCAGCATGCAAAATGGTAGATGAGGAAAACGCAAAAGACCTGGTTGCTTTGTTGCACGAAGAGGCAAAGGTGTTGTAATTTAGGATTAACAAAAAAGAAAGAAAAAATGTCAATATTAGTTTATACAGAGAACTGGGACGGAAAATTCAAAAAGTTAAGTTTTGAATTGGTATCCTATGCAGCGGCTATTGCAAAAGAAATGGGAAGCAGTGTAACAGCATTATCAATTGGCGAAGTAGCTGACAACGAATTAAATAAATTAGGAAATTTTGGAGCAGCCAAAGTGCTTAATGTGAATGATTCACGCTATAACTCCTTTGATAACAGGGCGCTTTCGATGGCCGTTGCCAGTGCCGCACAGGCAGAAGATGCCAAAGTTGTAATATTTGCTCACACAAATCTTGGGAAAGCTATCGCGCCGAGAGTAGCAATAAAATTAGATGCTGGTTTGGTATCAGGTGTAACGGAACTTCCTTCAAATTTTAGTCCCTTTATCGTACAGAAGAAGGTATTTACCGGGAAATCATTTACCAATGTACAGGTTGATGCGGATGTAAAGGTTTTAACCTTTTCACAAAACTCGTTTGAACTGGTTGAAACCGGAGGCACTGCTGAAATTGTAGCTTTTGACCCACAGCTTGGTGATGATATATTCGCAACCTCAGTTAAAGAAACAAACAAAGTTACCGGTAAGGTATTGCTTACCGATGCCGAGATTGTTATTTCAGGTGGCCGTGGCATGAAAGGTCCTGAAAACTGGGCCGGTTTGGAAGAAATGGCTGATCTGCTCAAAGCAGGACTTGCATGTTCCAGGCCCGTTTCTGATGAAGGATGGAGGCCACACACTGAACATGTTGGCCAAACAGGAAAAATTATTGCGCCTAACCTTTATTTTGCCTTTGGTATTTCAGGTGCTATCCAGCATCTGGGTGGAGTAAGTTCATCCAAAGTAATTGTAGCAATAAATAAAGATCCGGAAGCCCCTATTTTTGAAACTGCCGATTACGGAATTGTTGGGGATGTACAAAAAGTTATTCCTCAACTGATCGAAGGTATAAAAGAAATGTAAACAACCGCTATATCAAAAACCAAAAGTGAATCCCGGCGAGCAATTTCCGGGATTTTTTGTTTGAACTCTTTCCTCCCCTGTTTCAGGGGAGGTGTCCGCCAATTGGCGGACGGAGGGGTTAAAATCAACCTTCCAGAGTCGGAACGACCTGGAAGCGTTGGATGAAAAAAGCCTTTTTCAGAATTTGTTTATGAGTTCTGTATTCTATTCAGACGCTTCCAGAGTCTTTAAACGCTGGAAGGTCAGGCATTGTTCCCTCGGGAAGTTCCATTTTCGTCTCCCAACCATCATACTTTCCATTGAAATCTGATGCAAGTTTCAAACAAAACCTGGAAATGGCATCAAGAAGTTCTTCATCAGGAATATGAGGGCAAAACAACAGGCACAGCCATTGGGGGTTTAGTTTGTCATAATCTGAAAGTGATATTTCAACTTTAAAACCGGATTTTTCTGATCGTCCTGATGCTTTTTGTGCTAATTCTTCTGTTGGAAAATAAAGCCAGAAAGTGAATTCATGCTTATGGGTAATACTGGAACCAAATCGTTCCAATTGTTCAAGGATGAATTGACCTGAGTGTAGTTTAAATATTTGATGTTCATCATTCATTTGACTTAAAAAGCAATTATGGTTTTCATTTGTTCGACTCTTCCAAGTCGTTCCGACTCTGGAAGGTCTTTTGGTGATTTACATATTCACGAACAAATTTCAATTCGGTATAAGAGAATTTTTCACCTAAACTTTCTCTTGCTTCACCTAATGTTGCATTAGAATCTTCCCAAAAAAACGATGCGATTTGTTCAAGTTTGTATTCATCTACAAAATCCAAAACAGGCAATTCGCCAGTTCCAATAAAGTGGGCAAGGTGTCCCTCAATGGTTGTAACGGCAAAATCTCTTTCTGCTGCTACTTTCTCTAAATCTTT
>JAUVKF010000106.1 GCA_030596395.1 Chlorobiota bacterium
TGAGTTTATTAACGAGGGAGATTTAGACTGGACTTTTAACTATCATGATATTACAGAATTTACTTTGGGAAAAAGTTTCCTGATCCGTTTTCGAGCAGCTGGTGATAATTCGTTTGATATTATTTCCTGGTTTGTAGATAATATTGAGATATATAGGGTATGTAAAGCACCGGATGATTTGGATGCTTTCTTCTTTTTAGATGATGAATATGGAGTTATTAATGAAATTAGCTGGGATGCGCCGGAGACTATTAGCCCCTGGTATGGTCCTGTCCATTGGGATACAGGAGAAAATAATGGTGGTACTGGACGTACAGATGGTGGTGATATTTCTGTTGCAATGAGATTTGATGAGAATTCCCTTTCTGGTTTTGATGGTGCAACATGTGAGAAAATTAGTTTTTATTTGGCGGATAGCGGTTTCGCAAATATAATTGTGAAAATTTGGACAGGAAATGATGCTTCCAACCTGATTTATTCTGATACAGTTGAGAATCTGATTATCAATTCATATAATGATATTGAAATTGATTCAACAATATACATTGATGCGGATTTGGAATATTGGATAGGTTACAGGGTAATTAATCAGGAAGCTGATAGCGAACCAATTGGCATTGATGAAGGACCCTCTATTTATGGATATGGAAATATGTATTCATTGGATGAGGAATATTGGGAGCCAACAGATACGATTTCAATGAACTGGAACTGGAACATTTGGCTTTGGGTGTTAAAAGATGAATCAACATCTGATTACCTCAATGGTTATAATCTTTACAGATATGTTGTAGGAGTTAATGATGATTACCAGTTCTATGATTATATCCCTCACTCCATTGGCAATACTTTTTATACCTATTTTGATACAGTTGAAAACTATCGAATACCCAATCATTGTTACAAGGTAAACGCATTATGGGTTTCTGAAAGTGATACGTGTACATCACCTTTTGCAAGATATGTGATACCAATTTGGGATTATGCGTGTGTTATTTATGAAGGAATCAATGATCTAATAGATACAGAATTAAAAGTGTATCCGAATCCTGTCAAAAAAAGTGTTGGCTTAAAATCTGAAGCTTCTATTGAGCAAATCTCGATTTTAAACCTTCAAGGTCAAATATTACTTTCAACAGAAAGAGTCCAAGCTGGTAATCAACAGATTGATGTAAGTTCCCTTGAGCCGGGAATATACTTTTTAAAAGTAAAAACCGGCAAAGAAACTATCACAAAGAAGTTTATTAAGGTGGAGTAGCCACCCCCCTGATTTCATTATTTCACTGTAACGGCGGATTTATCCGCCGAATAAAACAAGGTTGTATATTATACGGCGACTGAAGTCGCCGCTACATAGGTTACCCAAAAATATCCTTCAACTTATCTTCAACAGCCTGGCGGTATTTTTTAATATCGGTTTTCTTTACTTTTTTCAGTTCTTTCTGAAGATCATCGTAGGTCTTTTTGGCTGTTTTGGTCATGTTTGGGATAACCTTTTCAACAACTTCTTTTTCAGCATCTTTCAATGCAACTGCAATATGTTCAATGTCAACTTCCTTTAGTAATTGTTTTACTTTGGCATTCGACATTTCTTTGATGTCATCAAAGTTGATCTCTTTTACTTTATCAGCAACCTTTTTAGCCTGTTTCTTTGTATACTTTCCTGCTTTATCAGCCAGGTCGGAAGCGGCTTCTTTTAAATTGTCGAAGGAAGAACCGTCTTCAACCCTGATGATGTAATCTGATAACACATTCATGTAGTTAATGAATGCATCATACGGACTGCTGTATGGATTGAAATACTTATGTACATCCCCGTCAGAAAACCATTTGGTTGACATATAATAAAAATGATCTGAATTTTGCAGATAGAGCCAGTCTTTCCTGATTTTCGGATCGTTTGAATCTTTGATCTTTTCGTAAAGCTGATACAATTTGTTGAAGGCTTCCTGCTGCAAATCGTTACCTAACCAAGCTGTTAAGTCCCTTTCTTCATCCGCCCACGAAATAGGGTAGGGTACAGAAATAGAACTAACCGGTTGCAGCTTCTCTCCCAATTCAGCCGGTGTGGCAAATTCAAAATCGGTCTCGGCAAAGATTTTTGCCGGCAATGCTTTCATGAAATCAAAAATGCCTGTGTTTTCCCACTGGTGTTCACCAAATGTTTCATAGTCCATAAACAGGTTAACTGTCTCTTCGTTGGGTTCAATATCATTCAGCCAGTCAACATATTTGCTTGTGGTTAAAGGCCATTCAGCCCAGCCCTGTTCCGAGAACCTGAAAGCGATATCATCACTCAGTCTGTAATTTTTTAGCAATAACTTAAGGTTTGGATTGATGGCATTGGCGTACATGAAATTAGGACTTTTCCAACCCAAGACATGTTTGGCTCCTTCCGTAAGCATCACCTTATAACCCATATCGGCAACAGTAGCACCAATTTCATCCGAATAAATCAACTCGGTATTCCTGAAAGTGGTTGGTTTTTGCCCGAACAACTCTTCAATTTTAGCGGTATGCATTTCCACCTGACTGACAAATTCTTCTTTATCCTTCATTGCACTTAATGAGTGGGCGTAAGTTTCAGCCAGAAATTCAACGTTTCCGGTTTTCGCTAGTTTTTTAAAACTCGAGAGTACTTTTGGAGTATATTCCTGAAACTGCTCCAGGGCCATCCCTGAAATGGAGAAACTTACCTTGAATGCTGAGCCATACTCTTTAATGAGGTCGAGTAAAAGCTGGTTCATAGGTAAATAACACTTCTCTGCAACCCTTTGCATGATAAATTGATTGTTGTAATCATCGTAGTAATCATGCTTCTCTCCGATATCAAAAAAACGGTAAGGCCTTAATCGGTATGGTTGGTGAACCTGGAAATAAAAACAGATGGATCTCATTTGGTATTGGTTGTTATAAGTTATTCGTTATTTGTTAATTGTTATGTGTTATAAGTTACGCGGGCATAAAGTCATTATAAACATCTTTTACCTTGATGGCTGCGTCATCCCACTTCAGGTTTTCAACTTCTTCTTTGCCGTATTTTTTAAAAGTATCTGATAAAGCATCGTAATGACAAAGCCCGTAAATGGCATCGGCCAGGCCTTCCACATCCCAGAAGTCAACTTTGAGAGCATGCTGTAATATTTCAGCAACTCCCGATTGTTTGGATATTACTACCGGAACATTGATCCGCATGGCTTCAAGCGGAACCAGGCCGAAAGGTTCGGATACCGATGGCATCACAAATACATCGCTTAAAGCAAACATCTTGTCAACCGCAGCACCTTTCAGGAAGCCTGTAAAATGGAATCGGTCGGCAATGCCAAGTGCGGCTACACGCTCGATCATTTTATTGAGCATATCGCCCGATCCTGCCATTACAAAACGCACATTCCTGTCTCGTTGCAATATCTTATAAGCAGCTTCAATAAAATATTCCGGTCCTTTCTGGAAAGTGATCCTGCCCAGAAAAGTGACGACCTTCTCTTTCAGGTTGCGTTTTATCTCCTCAATGTCTTTTAATAGCGATTGCTCGATGGCATTGTGAACCGTGACCACCTTTTTGGGATCAATTCCATATTTATTAACTACAGTATTTCGCGTTAAATTGCTTACGGTAATAACCTGGTCGGCAGCTTCCATGCCTTCCTTCTCCATTGCGTATACAATTTCATTGTAATTTTCACCTGTCCGGTCAAACTCTGTAGCATGCATATGCACAACAAGTGGCTTGCCAGATGACTCTTTCGCGGCTACACCTGCAGGATAAGTTAACCAGTCGTGGGCATGAATGATATCAAAATCTTCCTTTAAAGCAATAGTTGAACCGATCAGTGCATACCGCGCCACCTCTTCCATCAGGTTAGTGCCATAAGCGCCTGCAAATTCGTATTGTTTTGAGAATACGTTGCTGGTGAATGTTTCGGTTTCTTTTTTGTCTTTTTCAACGACTTTCGAAAAATCTTCAGGACTTACATAAGGAATGATATTTGAGCCGATCTCCATGTATTTCACCTTGCTCCAGTATTCATGGTGTTCTTTATTCTCGATATCAAAAACCACATCACTTGCATTAACCAGGCGGACTGCTTGTTGGTCTTCGTCACCATAGGCTTTGGGCACAACAAAAATAACCTCCACATCCTGTTTCGCAAGGCCTTTGGTGAGCCCGTAACAAGCAGTACCAAGTCCTCCGGTGATATGGGGCGGAAATTCCCAGCCAAACATTAAGATTCTCATATTTATTTAGTCTCTTATTCTAATTAGTATCTGTATTATTTATTTCAATTTCTTCACGTTCTTCATCATCCATTTCATGCGTAGTAGCTCGGCTACATTCCATGCCTGAGAGATAGCGCCACCTGCAAAATGTGGAGGGTCTCCATCATAAACCTCTGAAATTGTCCCGATTCCCTGCTCTGTCATTTCTTTCTCGAAACCCTGATATAAGGTTTTGATAAACTCAATACCTTTTTTGCCATAGAGTTTAAGATAAGCTTCAGAAAATGCCCCCAACAGCCATGGCCATACAGTTCCCTGATGATAAGCCTGATCGCGTTGCACAGGGTCACTTTTGTACCTGCCTTTATAAGCGCTGTTTTTAGGAGACAGTGTTCGTAAACCGCGTGGGGTAAGCAGCTCCTGCTGAACTTTCCGAAGTACGGCGTTTTGAATATAAGGGCCAATTGGGCTGTGGGGAAGTGATACTGCAAAAATCATGTTTGGCCGAACACTCCAGTCTTTTTTGTCGCCATTTACATAGTCGGCAAGGTATTCCTGTTCTTCATCCCAGAAGGTATCTTTGAATGAGTTCCTGATAATTTCAGGCCATTTCGACCATTTCTTAATAAAGCCATTATCACTATTCACTTCAGCCAGCTCCAGCATAAACATAATTGCATTATACCACAGTGCATTTACTTCAACGGCATATCCTGTTCTGCCTGTAACGGGTTTCCCATGCACAACGGCATCCATCCATGTAAGCGCTTTTCCTTGTTCTCCCTGCCAGAGTAAGCCGTTTTCATGCATCGAGATATTGAAATGCGTTCCTCTGGCGAAGCGCTTAATTATATCTTTCATCTGCTTACCGTAAGTTTTCCAGATATGTTCATTTTTGCCGGTAATAATTTCATATTGTTGAATGGCCCAAAAAAACCAGAGGCTGGTATCAACCGAATTATAAACTGCATTTTTTCCCTGACCCATGTTTGGGAATAGCCCATCCTTTAATTCATTAAGCATGGTGTTCATCACTTCCTTAAAGCTCTTATGATCGTTTCGGGTAAGGGCCAGTCCGGGTAAAGCAATAAAGGTGTCGCGGCCCCAACGACCAAACCAGGGATAGCCTGCAATGACCTCGGTTTTTTTGTTAATCCTGACGAAAAATTCTTCGGCAGCATTGTTCAGACAGTTTTCGTAGCTGTCGCGGGGGATGCGCTTTTGAACCTCTGCTGCAAATTGTCTTTTAAAACCGGCTGGGTTTTTTTCTTCAACTCCAGCAGAAACAATAACGGATTCACCTTTCTTCATTTCCATCTCAAAATAACCCGGAACATAAAGATCTTCACTGCTTGGATAGCCACGTTCATTTTCCCGGATATAATCGATGTTGTAGTACCAATCGGGTACGTGGGTATAACTGGCCTCTTTGGAGAATTGCATGAATACTTTATCATAGCCTTTGTACATCTGCCATTGAGCGCCGTTTTTTACTACTTTAAACCTGTGGTTTACATCAGTATTGGATTTGGCCAGGTGATGTACACTACGGTATGCAAGAAATGGTTTGAGTCGGAATTTAATCTTTTGTGATGCCTCTTCAAGCGTATACCTGATTAGTATCCTGTTTTCATTTTTTGCATAAATATATTCCTTAACAAACACGATGTTACCCATTCGGTATGTTAAGGTTGGGTTTGGGTTTGATTTGAAATCGCGGAGGTATTTGTGTCCTTTTGGGTCATAGTTTCCGCCCGGATACATGCGCATGCTGAGGTGAAATTCGAAATCGTTCTCTATAAGTGTTTCATCAATAGTGGATAGCAAAACATGGTTGTCATCGTTTATTAAGGGTTGAGGAGCTACAAGCAGACCATGGTATTTACGCGTGTTTGTGAAAATTATTGATGATCCTGCATAACTGCCTGCGCGATTTGTTCGAAACAATTCCTTGTCAAGCGAATATTTCAGGTTTATTAATTGTGTTTTATCAAATTCTATATAGCTCATTATTATATGATTACGTATTGTAACAGGGGCTTTGGAATGGAGTCGCAAAGATAATGTAAAATACTAATAATTAGCGTGGTTTTGAAAATTAACGATTACTTAAATTAAAGGTATTTTTGATTTTCATTTTACAGACCATGACAATGCCTAGGTTTAAAACGTTTTCGACTATTATATTGCTATTGTCAGGAGTAGCAACATTGACCCTTACTGCACAGGATAAAAAACTGATTGATCACAGTGTTTATGATGGATGGAATGATATCAAAAATCCGGTTATTTCGAACAACGGACAGTACGTTAGTTTTGAGGTCAATCCGCAAAAAGGTGATGGTAATCTAATCCTTCTCCATACGGAAACAAATGACTATGATACTCTCTCACGGGGAGTGAAACCGGTTTTCGGTCCGAATTCCAACTTTCTGGTTTATTCTATAAAACCACAATTTGATACGGTACGAAAGGCTAAACTGAAGAAAGTAAAAAAAGATAAATTGCCCAAAGATTCGGTAGGCATTGTTGTTTTGGGAAAGGACAGGCTGATCAAATACCCAAAGCTGAAGAGTATAGCAGTGTCCGAAAAATCAGGAGACTGGATTGCCCTATTGCTTGAAAAACCGGATCCTGCGGAAGCCGAAAACGACAGCACGAAGAAGGAAAAAAAGCAAAAGAAGGCTAAAAGTAAAAAGGATAAGGAAGCTGGATTATTGGTATTGATAAATCCGGTATCGGGGGATTCAGTTTCTTTTGAAGGCGTTACGAAATATACGTTTTCGAAAAATGGCAATACCTGTGCTTTCATCAGTGTGAAGAATGATAGTATCGATTCTGTTTTGGTTATACTTTTTGATGCAAAATCGTTGGAGTCGAAAATTGTATTTAATCATGCCGGTTATGCTGAAAATATTTCTGTTGATGAGCAGGGTAAACAAATAGCATTCACTTATTCATCAGACACAGCAAAAGTCAAGTCGTTTGGATTGTACTACCAGGCG
>JAUVKF010000013.1 GCA_030596395.1 Chlorobiota bacterium
CTCCTCATATCAAGAATTAATGAAGGCTGGTTAATATTAACCGGGCATTCCTGGGCACAGGCATTACACATAGTACATGCCCACAATTCTTCTTCAGTAAGATAATCCATTACCAGGTGCTTTCCGTCATCAAAGCCGTTACCCTCTTTTACCAGCCCTGGGCCTTTTTCTTTCATCCGGGCACGGGTATCCATCATCACTTTTCGCGGAGAAAGTAGTTTGCCGGTAATATTGGCCGGGCATACCGAAGTACATCGGCCACATTCGGTACAAGCAAGCGAATTGAAATAATTTACCCAGGTAGTATCTTCAATATCCAGCACACCAAATCGTTCAGGTTCACCTTCATCCTCGGCAGTATCAGCAAAAGCGGCATTTGGATCCAACATTAGTTTAACCTCTTTGGTAATGTTGGGCATATTTTCCACATAACCCAGCGGATCGATTTTACTTACAAATACATTGGGCACCGACATAAAAACATGAAAATGTTTTGAGTAAGGAAGAATATTTGCAAATATGAAAATCAGCAATATATGTGACCACCAATTGGTCTGGTATCCAACCCATGCAGTTTCGGCTGAAGTACCGATGAAACTTGAAGCAATATAACTACTAACCGGGTAAACACCATGAACCGTTTCTCCTGTTGCATACACCCAGAGGAGATAATCTACATTCATTGCAGTTAAAGTAATCATTAATAAGAAGATAATAACCAGCGCAAGGTTAGCATCCATCTTGGAAACAGGCTTCATTTCAGGGCCATAAAAACGTTTAATATGCATAAAAAGCCTCCTGATAAGAAAGGCAAGAATGGCAATGGCAATAACCAGAGCAAATATGTCACCCGAAGCCATAAGGAAATCATAAAACGGCCCTAGAAAACTTAAAACCTTTTCGGTACCAAACAACCCATCAATGATTATTTCGATACTACCAATCAAGATGACTATAAATCCCCACCAAACCAGTGCATGCATAAATCCGATCACTGGCTTGCGTAATATCTTATCCTGGAAAAAAGCGACTTTAATCATCACCCAGAATCGTTTTCCAAAATCACCCAAAGGTTTCTTTTTAGTGAATTTGAAATATTTGAAATATTTCTGCATGGTCCAAGTAAATACTCCAAGCGTAATAAGGACTGAAATGGCGAAAAGTATCTGTTTTAACATATTGTTGGTTTTTGGTTTCCTCCGGCAAGTTTAGATAAACTCACATTTAGAATCAAAATAAATTCCTGTACCGGATTTTATCGTCCGAAGATAAGGATTTCTTTAATTAATCGCTCTATCAAAAGGCTCAAAGCATTTCCCGACATATGGAAGTATTACTGCGACCGTTTGCACTTTTTGGGAATTTAGCCAATTCCAACCCAAGATTCTTTATATTTGCTACTCTTCAAAAAGTGAACAGATTATGCAGGCACCAAAGATCTATAAACCCAAAAACCATGTTCGAATTGTAACGGCAGCCTCTCTTTTCGATGGACACGATGCAGCCATTAATGTTATGCGCAGGATTATCCAGTCGAGCGGGGCAGAGGTCATTCATCTGGGACACAACCGTTCTGTTCATGAAATTGTAAATGCAGCCATTCAGGAAGATGCTCAGGCTATTGCTATGACTTCTTACCAGGGTGGACATATGGAGTTTCTGACTTATATGTATGACATGCTGAATGAAAACGGTTGTGGGCATATTAAGATTTTCGCCGGTGGAGGAGGGGTGATTTTACCTGACGAAATCGAAGAACTGCTTAAACACGGGATCACTCGTATCTATTCACCTGATGATGGTATGAAAATGGGCTTGCAGGGGATGATCAACGACTTGATGGAAAAATCTGATTTTCCAACCGGGAAAGATATTAATATAAGTGTTGATGATATTGTTAACAAGGATTATGTAGCCATTGCCCGGTTGATCTCAGCTGCTGAAAACTACCGTGATGAGATTGCACCATTGTTGGATGAGTTGACGGAAGTAGCCAAAACCAAAAAATCACCTGTACTCGGAATAACCGGAACAGGTGGGTCGGGAAAATCATCACTAGTGGATGAAATTGTAAGACGGTTTACCAATGAATTTCCGGATAAAAACATGGCCATCATTTCGGTCGATCCTTCGAAACGTAAATCAGGGGGCGCTTTGCTTGGCGACCGTATCAGGATGAATGCGATTGACACTCCCCAGGTTTTTATGCGCTCACTGGCAACACGGCAGTCGAATCTTTCCATATCCAAATATGTTAAGGATGCTGAGATAATTGCCCATGCCGCAGGTTTCGATCTGATTATTCTTGAGACATCTGGAATTGGGCAATCAGATACTGCAATTATCGATCACAGCGATGTTTCACTTTACGTAATGACTCCTGAATATGGGGCAGCAACACAGCTCGAGAAAATTGATATGCTTGATTTTGCAGATATCATTGCATTGAACAAGTTCGATAAGCGAGGAGCAATGGATGCGCTTCGTGATGTGCGCAAACAATACCAGCGAAACCATATGTTGTTTGATCAGGAGGTGAATGATATGCCGGTATTCGGGACAATTGCTTCTCAGTTTAATGATCCGGGAGTTAATCACCTGTTTGCCAATTTACTGAAAAAGATCAAGGAAAAAACTGAGGTGGATTTCTTTACCGATCATCATGAGGAAGGAGAAATTCCTGAAAAAATATTTATCATTCCACCGAGGCGTGTCAGGTATCTTTCTGAGATTTCAGATACTGTAAGGAATTATAATCAATGGGCGGTTGAACAGAGTGCAGTAGCCCAGAAGCTATTCAGTTTAAAACAATCCATTGATGCCTTAAAAGAAGCTGATGATGATGAAGGTGCTGCGAAATTGGATGAAATCTACAAACGCATCGAATTAAGCCTTAATCCAAAAAACAAACAACAACTCGACCAATGGGACAAAAAGAAAAAGAAATATAAAGACGAAAATTTCATTTTCAGGGTGAGGGATAAAGAATTCAAAATAGCAACACATACTGAATCACTTTCTCACCTTAATATACCAAAGGTTGCCATGCCGCAATACACTAGCTGGGGCGAGATATTGAAATGGATATTAAAAGAAAATGTACCTGGCGAATTTCCATTTGCAGCAGGTGTATTTCCTTTCAAGCGCGAAGGCGAAGACCCAACACGTATGTTTGCCGGAGAAGGTGGGCCTGAAAGAACAAACCGCCGTTTCCATTATGTTTCGATGGGCATGCCGGCTAAAAGACTCTCAACAGCATTTGATTCGGTTACTTTATATGGAGAAGATCCTGATCGCAGACCCGATATTTATGGCAAAATCGGTAACTCGGGTGTGTCCATTGCCTGCCTTGATGATGCAAAAAAACTGTATTCAGGTTTTAACCTTGCCGATCCCAAGACTTCCGTTTCGATGACCATTAACGGACCAGCTCCCGCAATGGTTGGCTATTTCATGAATGCAGCCATCGACCAACAGTGTGAAATTTATATTGAGGAAAACGGACTGGTTAAAGAGGTAAATGAAAAGATAAAGAAAATCTATAAAGTAAAAGGCACGGAACGGCCATCTTACCAGGGTAAATTGCCTGAAGGAAACGATGGTTTAGGATTGATGTTGCTCGGTGTAACAGGGGATATGGTCTTGCCGAAAGATGTTTATTGCAAAATTAAAAAAGAGACGTTAAGTGCAGTTCGCGGAACCGTTCAGGCAGATATTTTAAAAGAAGACCAGGCACAAAACACCTGCATATTCTCAACGGATTTTTCATTAAAATTAATGGGTGATATCCAGGAATATTTTATCGATCAGAATGTTCGTAATTTTTATAGTGTATCTATTTCAGGATATCATATTGCTGAAGCAGGGGCAAACCCGATCAGCCAGGTTGCTTTTACACTCGCCAATGGATTTACCTACGTGGAATATTATAGATCACGGGGGATGGATATTGATAAATATGCTCCTAATCTTTCATTCTTTTTCTCAAATGGTATCGATCCTGAATATGCGGTTATAGGCCGGGTTGCCCGTTTGATCTGGGCCAAAACTATGAAACTGAAATATCATTCCAACGAACGTTCACAAAAACTGAAATACCATATTCAGACATCAGGACGATCATTGCACGCCCAGGAAATTGGATTTAACGATATTAGAACAACTTTACAGGCATTGTATGCCATTTATGATAACTGTAATTCGCTACATACCAATGCTTATGATGAGGCAATTACAACACCTACGGAAGAATCGGTTCGTCGTGCAATTGCCATACAAATGATCATTAATCATGAGTTAGGTCAGGCGAAAAACCAGAATCCATTGCAGGGATCATTTATCATTGAAGAGTTGACCGACCTTGTTGAAGAAGCAATTCTCATGGAGTTCGACCGCATTACCGAAAGAGGCGGTGTGCTGGGAGCCATGGAAACCATGTACCAGCGAAGCAAGATTCAGGAAGAATCGCTTTACTATGAGCACCTTAAACATTCGGGCAAAATGCCGATTATTGGTGTGAATACTTTCCTCGAAGGAGAGGAATCACATACTGTTGTGCCGGGAGAGGTGATCAGGGCAACGAAAAAAGAAAAAGAGTACCAGATCCACATGCTCGATCAACTACATAAAACCTGGAAATCGGAAGCTGCCGAGCAGTTGAAGTTATTGCAACATGCCTCCGTATCGAACAACAATATTTTTGAAGCCCTGATGGAGGCGAGCAAGTTTGCTTCCATTGGCCAGATCACCAATGCCTTGTTTGATGTAGGCGGGCAGTACAGGAGGAATATGTAAATATTACTCCTCCGTTGGAGTCCTCTCCAACGGCTTATTTTAACCAATTAAATTGAATCCTATAGTGATGTTGGTGAGGACACCAACATCTGCAATCCTAAAGTTTTACAACTTTTCTACTGATAAGCAATTGGTTTTTATCTAAAATTCTGATAATGTAAAATCCGGGTTTTAGACGATGTACCGGTAGATTGTGTTTAGACGAATTACCTGAAACAGATAACTGTTTGACAAGTTGAAGTTTTCCTGTTAAATCGACTATTTGAACTTCAATATTTTTTAATTGAGTTGAATTTATGCTGAGCAACAATTCATCTTTAAACGGATTAACCAAATTCATTTTAATGTCGGAAATCCATGAATTTATTCCCAGGTTTTTATCAACAAGCAGTTTCAAAGTTACCGGTAAATGATCGGAATTGTGATATAAGGCACTGAGCACATCTGAAGGAACACTGGTATTGGTTGGGCTATCATTTATCGATTTGTTAAAATGTTCTCCATCCTGGCCAAGAGCTTTATAAGTATTGGGAATGTAGGTTACATTTTTTAATCCATTTTTGATGTTGTTTGAAATAAGGATAAAATCAAAGCGATCGTCCATTCCACCGTAAGAAGCACAACCATTGTTGTCAGCATGGGTTGATTGGGTATGTACATGTCTGAAGTCGGAATTATTATTCCAGTCACCTTCCTGATCGATGGGGTCATTAAACCGTAAATTGGGGTTGGAATAATTGATGAACTCCTGGTATGCAGGTTCATCTGCACTGTAAACGTTGAAATCACCCATCATTAAATAGTTGTCATCATCATTTATGCTATTGATGTAATTCATGGTGTTTTCGGCCATCACTTTGCGTTTGTTTTCGTTGGTTGTACCTGAACTGGATTTTAAATGTGCAACAACACAAATTACAAAAGCAGTATCCCCTTTGATTAGGTCATCGGAAAGATGGTAAAGTTTATACACATCAATATCACGAATATAACTCTGGGCAATGGTGTGGGAATGCAATGCCAGCTTTTCAGAATTAAAGTAAAGCATGTTTACAATATTGTATGCGTCCTGTGATAAAAAATCTGCCTTTTTGTAATGGTTTATACCATTGGTATTCATAACCTGATCGAGCAGGTGCAAATGGATTGAAGGAGATTTACTCATTTCATTTACCGCAAATATATCAGGCTTCACATAATTAACGATAGTTCTTAAATAGTCGTCTTTATCGTTGATGTTGTTATTGAAATTGTCACACCAATCAGTAATCTCACCATAATACAACAGATTGTATTGCAATACTGTTAAGGTGTCCTGTGAAGTAAGGCTTAGAGTAAAAATCGAAGTAAATAGAATTAATAAAAGGCGCATTATCGGTTACTTTCTTGTTTCAATTAGTAATTCAAGCATTTTTACACCGGCTTCAGAAATTACTGTTCCGGGCCCAAAAATAGCCACAACACCCGCATCATACAAGAATTGATAATCCTGTGGCGGAATTACACCGCCAACAATTACCATGATATTTTCGCGTCCCAGTTTCTTCAATTCTTCAATAACTTGCGGTACCAGCGTTTTATGGCCGGCAGCAAGGCTGGAAACACCCAGAATATGCACATCATTTTCAACGGCCTGTCGTGCAGCTTCTGCTGGTGTTTGGAAAAGGGGCCCAATATCCACATCAAAACCAATATCGGCATAACCAGTGGCAACTACTTTTGCACCACGGTCGTGGCCATCCTGTCCCATTTTGGCAATCATAATACGGGGGCGACGGCCTTCCATTTCCGCAAATTCATCAGCCAGTTTGTGGGCTTCGACAAAGGAACCCTCCTTTCCGGCTTCAGACGAATACACGCCCGAAATAGAACGGATCACCGCTTTATATCGGCCAAATACTTTTTCACAGGCATATGAAATCTCACCAAGACTGGCTCGTTTTTTAGCTGCCTCAACTGCAAGTGCCAGCAAATTGCCATTGCCTGATTTACAGGACTCTGTTATTTCGCTTAGCACTTTTTGCACACTTTCTTCATCACGTTCGGCCTTTAGTTTAGCCAGTCGTTCCAGTTGAGCTTCCCTTACAGCAGTATTATCTACTTCAAGTGTCTCTATCGGATCTTCTTTCTCCAGTTTGTATTTGTTCACCCCAACAATAGTGTCTTTGTGCGAATCAATTCGTGCCTGTTTGCGGGCTGCTGCTTCCTCAATCCGCATTTTTGGCAAACCGGTTTCGATGGCTTTCGACATGCCGCCCATTTCTTCAATCTCCTGAATAAGCGCCCAGGCTTTGTCAGCTATTTCCTTTGTCAGTTTTTCAACATAATAGGAACCTGCCCAGGGGTCAACTGACTTGCAGATGTCCGTTTCTTCCTGAAGGTAAATCTGTGTGTTTCTGGCAATCCTTGCCGAAAAATCAGTGGGCAGTGCTATGGCTTCGTCCAGCGCATTTGTGTGGAGCGACTGAGTATGGCCCAATGCCGCGCCCATGGCTTCGATGCAGGTACGGGCTACATTGTTGAAGGGGTCTTGTTCAGTGAGGCTCCAGCCAGAAGTTTGTGTGTGCGTTCTCAAAGCCATCGATTTTGGGTTCTTAGGGTTGAATTGCTTTACAATCCTGGCCCATAGCATCCGGCCTGCCCTCAGCTTGGCAATTTCCATAAAGTGGTTCATTCCCAATCCCCAAAAAAATGATAACCTTGGTGCAAAATCATCAATACCCAATCCTGCTTTCAGCCCGGTCCTGATATAATCTAAACCATCAGCCAGTGTATAAGCCAGCTCGATATCTGCGGTAGCACCGGCTTCTTGTATATGGTAGCCCGAAATTGAGATAGAATTGAATTTGGGCATATTATGCGAAGCGTATTCGAAAATATCAGAGATGATACGCATAGAAGGTTCGGGTGGGTAAATGTAGGTGTTACGAACCATGAATTCCTTTAGAATGTCGTTTTGAATGGTTCCCGAAAGTTCCTCAAGTGTAGCTCCCTGTTCAAGGGCTGTTACTATATAAAATGCCAATACCGGAAGTACAGCTCCATTCATGGTCATGGAAACGGAGATTTTATTTAAAGGAATTTCATCGAACAGAATTTTCATATCCAACACTGAGTCAATGGCAACACCGGCTTTTCCAACATCACCTACAACCCGTTCATGATCAGAATCGTAGCCTCGATGTGTGGCCAGGTCGAATGCCACTGACAATCCCTTCTGTCCTGCCTGCAGGTTACGGCGATAAAAAGCATTTGATTCCTCTGCCGTTGAAAATCCAGCATATTGCCTGACAGTCCATGGACGGGTAACAAACATGGTTGAATAGGGGCCACGAAGAAAGGGAGGTAAGCCGGCAGCATATTCCAAATGCTCTATCCCTTCAAGGTCCTTTTTGGTATAAACCGGTTTTACATCAATATTCTCGGGAGTTGACCAATCCGCTTTGATGTTGTTTTCTGCTTCCCATGCCTTCATGTCAGGGTGATATTTTGGACTGCTGTTTATGTCGATATTTTTGAAATTCGGTTTCATATTTCCGAGTGTTATTTCTTGTTTTTGTATTTATAACCTAATGATTTTCTTTTCGTTTTTTCGGGTTGTTGCATCAACTGTCTTATTGCAGTGAAGATGATCTTAAATTGTTTGTCATAGTTTTGTTCCAGTTCCTCAATTTTTCGGGCAAGTTCTTTATTGGATGCCAATAATTCCCGAAGTTTAACAAAAGCGCGTACAATGTTTAGACTTGCTTTGATAGCAATTTCACTCTTTAACACAGATGCTAACATCAATAAGCCGTGTTCAGTAAAAACATAAGGTAAACTTCGTCTACCTCCCCAACTTGACATCACATTTTGTGATTTCAAGTTATCAAATTCAGTTTTAGTAAGCTGAAACATAAAATCATTAGGAAACCTTTCTCTATTTCTGGTAACTACTTGATTTAAAACCCTGGTTTCCACATTATAAATGTTTGCTAAATCAGAATCTATCATTACTCTTTTTCCACGTAATACGTAGATTAAGGAGGCCATTTTCTCTTCATTATATATTATTACATCTCCCATTTTTGTCTTTAAGGTCACAAACTGTGATCTTGAAATCACAATTTGTGATGTCATGTATTATTCAATTTTGAGAAGTTTCTGGTAGCTTCTCAACTCCTCCAAAACATTTGATTTAACATGGATGAAGTTTTCAAAACCATCTGATTTCAATTGCTCCGTTAAAACTTTTGGATATCCCGCAAGGACAACAATTATATCATCTTTTAATGCATTGAAAATATTAAGGGCATTAACTAAATACTCCTCGTCTGAGCTACAGATAATTACAATTTCCGGTTTAGCCTTTTTTGCAGCTTCAATTCCTTCTTCAATGGTTTTAAACCCAACATTGTTCACGATTTCAAATCCCGCACAGCCAAAAAAGTTGGCGGCAAACTGGGCCCTTGCATTACGCATGGCAAGGTTGCCAAAAGTAAACATCCAGGCTTTTGGCCTTTTATTTTGCAAAGCAAAATGATCTGTTTTCTGCCGTAATTGCTCAAAAGCCTGTGCGCCACGATAAGGAATTAATTTGTTTTTATCATCATCCTGAATGCTTGATTCAGCTATTGGTCTGTCGCTATGTTCGGTAACATTCGGATATTGGTTGGTACCCAGAATGGATCTTTTACGTTTTGCAATATCGAGGTCTTTCTGCATTGCTTCAAGCTTGATTTTTTCCTGTATAAATCCTGATTCAAAAGCTTTGAGGTAACCCCCTTTTTCGTCAACTTCCAAAAATAACTTCCAGGCTTCGTCAATGATCATTTTCGTCAGCTCCTCAATATAATATGAACCGGCTGCGGGATCGCCAACCTTGTCAAAATAAGATTCGTCTTTTAATAGTATTTGCTGGTTGCGGGCAATGCGTTCTGAGAAATCAGTTGTTTTTTCATAAACAGCATTAAAGGGCAAAACAGCCATTGAATCAACTCCGCCAAGGATAGATGACATGGTTTCGGTAGTGGTTCGAAGCATATTAACATAAGGATCATAAAGTGTTTTATTCCATTCCGAATTGCTACAATGGATAAACATGGCAGCGTTTTTAGCATCACTCAATCCATAAACATTAATAATTTTGGCCCATAAATATCTTGCTGCCCTGAATTTAGCAATTTCCATGAAATAGCTGGATCCCACTGCAAAATGAAACCGGATCTTTGGTGCGATATCATCTATATCAAATCCCTTTTCGGTAAGATAAGTCAGG
The DNA here is from genome assembly GCA_030596395.1 of Chlorobiota bacterium. Lineage (GTDB taxonomy): Bacteria > Bacteroidota > Bacteroidia > Bacteroidales > F082 > JAADID01. The sequence continues at coordinate 10,052 of JAUVKF010000013.1, forward strand.
TATTCAGCACCTTTTGCAAGGGCAAATGCCAGTTGTGTTACAATACCTGAGCCTGAATCATGGAAGGTGCTTCCATCAATAGTTAAAACATGGAAATTGGACAGATGACCGGACGAGCGCATGAGCTGTTCCAGAAGTGAATAATCATTATATTTTCCATTGTGGAACCTTCCGTTTAAACTGTAATAATTTAAGGGGTCGAAATCCAGAGAGCCTTTCACCTTTTCAAGGTCGCGGTTATATTTTTTTGCCAGTTTGTCAATGATACTTATGATTTCGAATGGATGGGAAGTGCTGAAATTCAATTCCATCACATCGGCACGGATATTTTGAAGGAGCCTCTCTATATCTTCCTCATTTGGAATGTATTCTTCCTCGAAAACAAATCCCAATGAGTCCACCCCTTTCATGCGGATATCAAGGGCTTTTGCATTGGAAACTTCAATGTTTTCTACCTTAATATCCTGCCGGACAAGCCAGTTATTTCCCTTTGTTTTTTTCCCTCTGACAAACGGAAAATCTCCCGGACAAACATCGAGCATACCCAGCTTTTCAACATCTTCGGTACGGTAGAACGGCTGAACTTCAAACCCTTCTGCATTCCGCCACACAAGCCGTTTGTTGTAATCGGCGCCTTTAAGGTCGCTGATTATTTTATCTCTCCAATCCTGTGTAGAGATTGGTGGAAATTCGGGAAAGAGTTTCTTATTATCCATAACAAAATGGTATTTTTTATAATCAATTGGTTTTTATCGGGTGGCAAAAATACAGTAAATAAAATTGGTATCAGGCCTCTATTGTGAAAAAATTAACAATACACTATATTGGTGTTTGACCCTCTTTTCGAATACTTTGTTGTTGTGGTTCGCAATTATTCTGTATTTCTATTTGCCGTAAGGTTTAATTGAAATGTTAGTAAATAATGAATAGTTAAAGTAATCTTAATTTTGGTTTCTGATTAATGTAATTATTTTTATTCCATAATATATAGGTAGGATGCAATAATAAAAATATCAGATTAACAAGCTGTTAACATTTAACATTTTGGTTTTTATTCTAGTATAGTTTTAATATTTATCTTGAAAAATCATATAAAAAGCAATGAATTCAGAAAGTTTAAAAAAGATTGCCAATACCGTTAGAGGGCTCTCAATAGATGGTGTTGAAAAAGCAAATTCAGGGCATCCTGGTTTGCCACTGGGAATGGCAGATGTAAGCACTGTTCTTTTCAATGAAATATTAAGATTTAACCCAAAAAATCCAAATTGGTTTAACCGCGACCGTTTTGTTCTTTCGGGAGGACATGGTAGCATGTTAATATACAGCCTTTTGCATTTATACGGATATGATATCGCAATGGATGATCTCAAACAGTTTCGTCAATGGAAAAGTATTACACCCGGCCATCCTGAATATCGTGAAACACCCGGTATTGAAACCACAACCGGTCCTCTTGGACAAGGTCTTGCGAATGCTGTGGGTATGGCGTTGGCCGAATCCATTCTGGCAGCCAATTATAACAAAGAAGGTTTTCCTGTTATCGATCATTTTACCTATGCTATGGCAGGTGATGGAGATATGCAGGAAGGTGTATCCCATGAGGTTTGTTCTTTTGCAGGTCATAATAAACTGGGGAAACTAATTGTTTTTTATGATTCGAATGATATAACCATTGATGGTGAAACGGAGCTCTCTTTCTCGGACGATACCGAAAAAAGGTTTGAGTCTTATCACTGGGATGTCCAAAAAATCAACGGGCACGATAATGATGAGGTTCTTCAGTCCATTCAAAAAGCACAAACCATTACCAATAAACCTTCACTTATCATTTGCCACACAATAATTGGGTATGGGAGTCCTAATAAAGCCGGTAGTGAGGATTCTCACGGTTCTCCACTGGGGACTGAGGAAGCAAAACTGACTAAAGAAAACCTGGGTATTTCACCCGAAACATTTCATGTTCCTGATGAAGTATTTGAACTTACAAACAGAGCCATTGAAGCAGGAAAAGCCAAAGAAGACGCATGGACGGAAATTTTTAATGCTTACTGTGATAAATTCAAAGAGTCAGGCATCGAATTGCAAAGCTTGATCAATAATGATTTACAGGATTTGAAGATACCTGAATTTGAAGCAGGGTCCAGTATGGCTACCCGGGCATCATCAGGAAAAGTGATTGAAAAACTGGCAGAACAATTTCCAATGTTGGTGGGAGGTTCGGCTGATTTAACACCATCAAATAAAACCAAAGCAAGCATTCAAAAAGTGTACAGTCCGGGAAATAAAAGTGGCACATATATTCATTATGGGGTACGTGAATTTGGCATGGGCGGCATTATGAATGGTTTAGCCCTTCACGGAGGTGTGATACCCTATGGGGGGACTTTCTTTGTTTTTTCTGATTATATGCGTTCTGCCATCAGGATGGCCGCCTTGATGGGCCTGAGAGTTATTTATGTTTTTACACACGATTCCATCGGACTGGGCGAAGACGGCCCGACACATCAGCCGGTTGAGCACCTGGCTGCATTGCGTGTAATTCCGAACCTGGTTAACATCAGGCCTATGGATGCAAACGAAACAGCTGCGGCGTGGAAAATAGCCATGGATAGAATTGATGGTCCAACTAGTCTGGTATTAACACGTCAGAATTTGAAAACAGTTGACCGTAAAAATGGTGGATTTGCAAACAGCACAAAAACCGAAAAAGGCGGGTATGTTTTAATAGAAGATAAAGATTATGAGGTGATACTAATAGGAACAGGCTCGGAAGTTGAAATCGCCTTGAATGCCAGGGAGCTTTTGAATAAAAAAGGAATTAAAGTCAGGATGGTTTCAATGCCTTCTACTGAATTGTTCGACCAACAAACCCGAAAATACAAAGATAGCGTTTTGCCTGTGGATAAAACCAATAGGGTAGCCGTCGAGGCAGGTGTTTCCCAAACGTGGTTCAAATATGTAGGACTCAAAGGAGAGATTGTTGGCCTTGATCGTTTCGGCGCATCGGCTCCCTATGAAACACTTTATAAGAAATTTGGACTTACTGCTGAAAAAGTGGTGAGCACAGTTTTAACAATGTTGAAGAAAGCATAAGTTGAAAAGGATTAAGACAATTGAAAATTTGAGCTAATTTTGAGCCGAAATCTGTTGGTAGCGCCTGGTAAAATATAGATAAAAAATAAGAATGAAAAAAATAGCACCTTCATTACTTTCAGCCGATTTTTCCAATCTGGAAAGAGATATAAAAATGGTTGAATCGGCCGGGGCCCACCTGTTACATATAGATGTAATGGACAGACATTTTGTACCCAATATTACTATGGGGCCGGTAGTTGTAAAAGCAATCAGAAAAGTTGCTTCTATCCCTTTGGATGTCCATTTGATGATTGAAAATCCGGGAGATTATGTAGATGCTTTTGTAGATGCCGGGGCTGATTATGTAACGATTCATGTTGAAGCCGCTCCTCACCTGCACAGGGTTTTGCAAAAAATACGCGCCAGGGGAGTCAAAACCGGAGTTTCTTTAAATCCGCATACGCCGCTATCCTCCATCGAAGAAGTGCTGGATGACCTGGATTTAATATTGATCATGTCAGTTAACCCGGGATTTGGCGGACAGGGATTTATTACAAACACGCTGAATAAATTAAGGCGATTAAAAAAGATGCTTGTTGCGCATAATGCCGATCATATTGAAGTTGAAGTTGATGGAGGTATTAAACTGGACAATATAAAAGAAGTATCAGATGCCGGTACCGATATCTTTGTCTCCGGTTCAGGTATTTTTGGTGTTAAAGACCCGGTGAATGAAATCAAGGAAATGTTAAGTATCCTGGGTTAATCAAAACACATTGTTCAGTTTTTTCGTAATAATTTTGAATAATCTTTGATTGGAATTTATTAGTCAGCCAACCCACCCCTTTTACTCCCCTAACCTGTCCGGCCTGGCACGCAGAAGGAGAAGAACATCCTGACCGGTTTTCGCTGAGTTAAGTATGAAACAATAAGCTACGTTTAATTGCGAAGAAGTCCTCAATGACCGACTGCGGCAGTCACTTTATAGAATTCAAAGAGCTATCCTATATTAGGATTTACAAAGGGCGCTATTAATATATCTGAAAAACAATTGTGAATTTATGTATCATTTAGGTCCTGATTAGCGTACAAGAAAGTCCTGATAATTTAGGATACAATGAAAAATATTTTCTTTTTTATTTTAATGGTGATATTCCAATTCTCCGGTTTCGGGCAAAAAATGAATTTCTTACCCAAACAAAACCTCTGGCAAACACAATCACTTGATCCGTTGTCTTCGCAAAGCGGAGTGTTAATTGGAGCATACTGGGAAAATGATAAGCCTGCTGATTTTTTCCTGACTACCTTTACATTTGGTTTCCAAAAAGCCATATTTGCCTGGCCGAAAGGTGAAGAAAAAGGATTTGACCTGGGATTAGAAGGCGCTGCCTTAACACAATTTGAATGGACTGACCGGGAAGGAGCTTTCCAGCGAAATATTTTAAGTACAGATTTCTGGATTGGTGTTCCTTTTGTGATGTATTTCAAACCCTGGACGATCAGAATTCGATTTTATCATCTGTCAGCACATATGGGAGATGATTATATGATCCGCAATGATATTAATTCCTACCATAAAAACAATACCAATTACGAACAGTTAGATGTGACAGCATCCTACCTGTTAAAAAATTTCCGCTTTTACTTTGGAACCGGCATTATAGTTCGATCGTCACACAGCAGGAAACCGCTTGAATTTACTGCTGGAATGGACTACCTTTTGAGTCTCAACAAGAAGGGAACAGCTAATTTCTATGCAGGATTTTATGCTGATAGCAAACAGGAATATAATTTTACACCTGCGATTAATATTGGAGCAGGAGTTCAGTTAGGCAACCCGAGACGACCGGTAAAAATCCTGTTCACTTATTTTAACGGTCCACTTCCATACAGTGTATACGAGGGTAGAACTGCTCAGTGGCTGGGCGCAGGAATTTATATTAATCCGTTTTAGTTTTTAACCAACTCCATTTCATCCACCAAATATCCTGCTCCGGCGAATTTATCAACGATGAACAGGAAGTAACGGATATCCAATGAAATATTCCTGCACACATTGGGGTCGTACATCAGGTCGCTCATGGTTCCTTCCCAGCAGCGATCGAAATTAATACCAACCAATTGGCCATCTGCATTTAAAACCGGGCTGCCTGAGTTGCCGCCGGTAGTATGATTAGTTGCAACAAACCCAACCCTTAAAGTACCATCTTCATCTGCATATTGCCCGTAATCCTTATTGTTGTAGAGTTCCTTTAGCCTGTCTTCCACAACATAATCGTAAATCTCAGGGTCTTCTTTTTCCATAATGCCTTCAAGTGTGGTGTAAAACTGGTATTTTTTAGCATCGGCAGGTTCGTAACCTTTTATATTTCCGTAAGTTACCCTTAAAGTGAAATTTGCGTCAGGATAAAAACGATGATCAGGTTGCATCTCCATTTGCCCGGCCATGTATATGCGTTGCAGGCTATCCAGTTGATTATTTAATGACAACAACTCAGGCTTTATTTGATTGAACAGGTTTTGCAGATCAGTAAACATTTGAAATGCAGGATCCTTTTCAATTTTTTTGTGGTTTTTGGTTTTATAGTTCTCCAGAAGATGTTCAACAGTTTCATTATTGTCAAACATGCTTTTTTCGAAAACATAATTGGTATAGGCTTTGTAATTTCCGCCGTACTTTGTATGAATGGTATTGAAGAATTCAGGCTTATACGCGGCAGTTATGTTTTCATCATATATCCGCAGCAGGGCAGCCATTACTTCCTGATCGATGGGTTGATAGTAGTCTTTGAAAAACGAAGAGGTTTGTTTTTTTAATTTTTCAATTGCCTGATCCAAATCTTCGGTTTTGCTAGTTTTCTCTTTGCTTATGTTTACAAGCTTTTCAAAATTACCTGCATATTTCACAATTTCAATGGCCATTCCGGCTTCTTTGTAATAATCATACGCTACTTTAAGCGGGGTTAAAGCGTTATATGTGCTTTCAAATTCCGGGAGTAGTTTCCCGTATTTGGCTGAAAGATCAGTATTGCTGTTTGCCCATTCATTAAATGCTTTTTCGTAAGCTTCTTTTTGCTGAATTCCTTTCATTCGTTGAATACCACCACTTTCGCCAATCATCTTTTTCCATTTGTTCGAAACACGTGCATGTTTGGTGGCATATTGTATCCTTACTTTCGGATCGTTTTCTGAATATTTATTGAAAATATCCAGACGATGCTGCCGTAAACTGATCACCTGTGGATTTTGTACATTGGCAACCAAATCAATTGCATATGAAGGCAGATATTCATTGGTTCGGGCAGGATAACCAAAAACAAATGTGAAATCATCTTCTTCAACCCCATCCAATGAAATTGGAAAATAATATTTAGGTTCGTAAGGCACATTATCTTCTGCATATTCGGCAGGCTTACCATCAGGCCCAACATAAATTCGGAAGAGTGAAAAATCACCGGTATGCCTCGGCCACATCCAGTTGTCGGTATCGCCACCGAATTTGCCAATGTTTGAAGGTGGGGCGCCAACCAGGCGAATGTCTTTAAAAATTTCAACGATAATCATATAATACTGGTTGCCCTTGAAAAAAGAGCGAATAAAGGCTTTGTATTCCGAATCTTTTTCAAAACCTTCAACAATTGCTTTTCCATTTTCCCTGATCAAAGCAATACGGTCGGCAGTGGCCATATCCTCCTTAACGCCATTAAGTACTTCGCCGGTCACATCCCGCATTTCGGTCATCATGGTAACGGTTAGGCCGGGATTTGGCAATTCCTCTTCCGGCGACATGGCCCAGAATCCATCCGTCAGGTAATCGTGATCAACCGAACTGTGCTTTTGAATTTGTCCGAAACCACAATGATGGTTAGTCAATAACAGCCCTTTTTCTGAAATAATTTCGCCTGTGCAACCGCGGCCAAACAGTACGATGGCATCTTTCATGCTGGATTGGTTAAGCGAGTAAATGTCTTCGGTAGTAATGTTCATCCCCATTGCCTGCATCTCTTTTTGATTGAGTTGTTCAAGCAACATGGGAATCCACATCCCTTCGCCGGCAATAGTGAAGAAACGGGTGAGGATTAATAGTGTAAAAGTGATTGAGAAAGATTTGAAATTCATATTAATTTGGTTTGAAAAATGAGGCGGTAAAAGTATTGAAAAATTGAGATGGAATTCTTTTAAATAAAGTTTTGGGTTGAGCTAATGAACTATATGATTATTCTATCGATATTTATATTTGCTCCATCCTCAAACCGAATCATCGCATTGATCATGCGTGCTTTCTCGAAATACTTCAAATCCTCAAGCCTGATGTCGGCTGTCTTGATTTTTTCCTCCTGCAGCAACTTCGCACGTTGTGTTCCTTTTAAAAGCGGTTTTGCCGGTGTGACCCATTCTTTTCCATTGTAAAACAGGATGTTGGCGAAATAGGTATCGGTTATTAATCCGTTTATTGCAATTAGGATATCATCGCAATCATCTTTTTGCTCATACAGTTTATGCAATTGGGCGCGATTGAGGTATTTGTGGCTATATTCAATCTGGTTGTCAACTACAATTTTCAGTGATTTAATAGAAGGAATATTATACGGAATGAATTCAATTATTTCAATTTGGATTGAATAAATTACACGGCATTTAAACAATCCCAGGCGCTCATGCTCTTTCAGATTTGCAATCTGAAAGTTAGGGGAGGATGGATTTTTAATCCTATTATTTTCAGATTGCAAATCTGAGTCTCCTTCCACCCGGATTGCAAATCCGGACGAGCGTGAAGTTTCTTCAAGCGTGGACGCTTGAAGCAGGGAAGTGGACGCTTGAAGCAGGGCATTCAGGTTAATTTCATCTGTGTAACCAAATAATGTCAATCTCGACTCATTCATCCGTTTTTGATGAAAATTGAGGTTTTCAAACTTTCCATTTTCAAAACGAATGGTTTCAAGTAGTTTCAAGGTATTTATTATTCGTTGTTTCACTAACTTTTGTCGCTTCAAGGGGGACGCTTGAAGCAGCGGGGTGTTTTTGGTTATACGACACTTCCAGGTTCTGCGAACTCTGGAAGGTCGTTAAACAGGGATATAAATTTTGTCGATCAATTCCTGGTACTCTTCATCGCAGTTGCTTTTTGCGGTTACGCCACCACCACTTTTGTAAATAAAACCATCAGGCGTATTCTCAATGAACCGAATCATTACTCCGCTATCAATATTTTCCCCGTCAAAAATGCCCATTACGCCTGTGTAGTATCCCCGTGTATATTGCTCGGACTCATTAATTATTTCAAGCGTTTTTATTTTTGGAGCGCCAGATATAGAACCTGCAGGTAACATCGAAAATAAGATATCTCCTATGTGCTCATTAAAATTTTCCGGTAATTCACCACTGATCTCCGAACTCATTTGCAGCAATTCATTGCGGTGGGTTTTAATATGATCAATGTACTGAAAACGGTCAACTTTAACATTTTTGGCCACCATACTCAGATCGTTTCTGATCAGGTCGACTATTGTATAATGTTCGGCTAGTTCTTTCTCATTCGTGAGCAATGTGTTTTTTGCATCAGGTAAGCTTGCATCAATAGTTCCCTTCATCGGAAATGAGCTGATCTTTCGGCCATTGGTCCTGATAAAAATTTCAGGAGAAAATACCACAAACTGATCTCTAAACCATAATTTATATTTTGCCTTACTTTGATGAAATATCTCTTTGAGATCAAAATTTGTTTCTATCTTGCTTGGCATAGTAAGGTTAAGCAGAAAAGAATTGCCATGCCCGATGTGCTTTTGAACCTGATCAAATGCTTTCTGATACCTGGCTTTTTCGACCGGTAAGACGTTAAATTCCATATCTTTGTCAGGATCAGGCGTTTTCCAAACATTAGACCTTCCGTTAACATCGTATAAAACTTCATCCGTATCCACTTCGGCCAGTGGACAAATCCATGGCATCTTCAGATCGAAGTCAATAACAAAAAGAAAAGGGACCTTCTCGCCACCAAGAAGGTTTAGAATTTTGATAGTTAGCCGCTCCATAGTTTCAGTTTGTTATGCGAAAGTACATTTTTGAGTTGATTTTTACAATTTGAAATAAAATGATGATTAAAATTATTATTCATAACCTGAACGAGCCAGAAGAGTTCTGACGCAGATTAACACTTATTGTTTATGATAAAAAACTTAACTTTTTTATCATCAACGATTTATTGAACAATCATAGTAAATCATAGTAAATCAGCGTCAAAAGATTTTAATGTAAAATATTCTGCCAAAAAATACACGAACACTAGAAATAAGATACTAAAATCTGACCAATATGTTTTGATCACTTTATTTCTGATCTTTTTTCAGACCTTAGTGATACGTTTACTTAAACCCTATTTTTGTTAAAAATCAGAATCTTTGCGGCTGCTTATTATCGATAATTACGATTCGTTTGTTTATAACCTTATTCAATTGGTTGAGAAGGCGGGAATTCGCAATTATTTTACTGTCAGAAACGATACGCTTGATACTATAAAAGCTGAAGATTTTGATAAAGTACTGATTTCTCCCGGACCGGGTATCGCCATTGAGGCAGGCGAACTTTTATCATTTTCGAAGAAATATTTAAAAAGCAAGTCGTTTTTAGGAGTTTGTCTTGGATACGAGGCTATCGCCGAACTTTGCGGTGGTAAACTTATCCAACTGCCTGAGCCTATGCATGGTGTTCGTACCAAAGCAAAGGTGATAGCTGATACTAGACTCTTCAAAGGTTTGCCCAATGAATTTCAAATAGGCCATTATCATTCCTGGATTATTGAAAAAAAGAGTTTTCCTGATGAGTTGGAAGCAACGCTGGAAGATGAGAATGGATTGATTATGGCTTTTCGTCACAGGCAGTATGATCTTCGAGGTTTACAATTTCACCCTGAGTCGGTAATGACGGAGTATGGTTTTGAAATGATTAAAAACTGGCTTGATGAATCTTGAGCCTTAATGACTGGATCCAACTTCTGACTGAAGACTACCGATTAAAATCTAAAACTCATCCTCAGTAGCATCAAATCCTGATTGATTTAGCCTGTCATATTTCTCACAATCAAATTCAATGGAAACGTCTTTTAACGGCTTTTCAAAATCACCCATACTGACACCAAGCGATGGATCTGCATAAACTTTCTGCATGTATAACGCCCAGATTGGTAGCGCCATATTGGCACCCTGGCCAAGTGTGATTGTTCTGAAATGTACACTACGGTCTTCAGCACCAACCCATACCCCGGTTGTCAAATCTGGGGTAATCCCCATAAACCATCCGTCGGATTGATTTTGTGTTGTACCTGTTTTACCTGCAACAGGATTTGCAAATCCGTATTTGTATCGCAGCCTGATACTGGTTCCGCTCTCCACAACCCCTTTCAACAATTCCAACATTTTATAAGCGGTTATTTCATCCATTGCTTCCTTTTTATCGGGAACAAACCGTTCGAGTACATTACCGTTCTTATCTTCAATTTTGGTTACAAAGATGGGCTTGATATAAACACCTTTATTTGCGAATGTATTCATGGCACCAACCATTTCATACAGCGAAAGGTCTGGTGTTCCTAAAGCAATGGCGGGTACAGCAGGCATATCAGATGTAACACCCATATTATGGGCCATATTGACGACAGATTGTGGCGAAAATCTTTTTACCAAGTATGCTGATATCCAGTTGTTTGAATTTGCAAGCGCCCATTTTAAAGTCACCTCTTCACCAATTCGGTCGTTGCCTGAGTTTTTTGGTGTCCAGTATGTGCCATCAAATAATTCAACACTGTAGGAAATATTCGGAACTTTATAACAGGGTGAATATTCTCCTTCCTGCATAGCGAGTGTGTATAAGAAAGGTTTAAAAGTAGATCCAACCTGTCTTTTACCCTGTGTTACATGATCATACTTAAAATATCGATAGTCGTTTCCACCAACATATGCTCTTACAAATCCGGTTCGTGATTCAACCGACATCAGCCCGGTATTGAGGATATATTTGTAATACTTTATTGAATCCAGGGGCGTCATGATTGTGTCAATTGGCCCGTCCCAGCTAAAAATTCTCATTTCGACGGGCGTATTGAAATTTTCTTCGATTGAATCAGATTCAATACCCGCTTTTTTCAATAAGCGGTATCTTTCACTTCGTTTTACAGCTTGTAGAATTATCTTATCAACAGCTTCTTCCAATTCTTCCTCTTCCAGGTCTTCAAAAACAAATGGGGCATTTGTAAAACCTTCCCAATGACGATAGAAACTGGGTTGTAAATCAGCAGACATATGCTCGAATACAGCTTCTTCAGCATATCGCTGCAAACGTGAGTCAATGGTCGTATAAATCTTTAATCCGTCAGTATACAGGTTATAGTTTTCACCACTTGCTTTATAATGATTTTTACACCATTTTTTCATTTGTCCACGCAAATATTCCCTGAAATAGGTGGCAAGCCCACGATTATGATCCAGTACGCCATATTTTGAAACACCCAACGGAAGCTGACTTACAGAGTCATAAGCTTCTTTATTGATATATCCATATTTTTCCATCTGGTTTAATACCAGATTTCTGCGTTTCATGGATTCTTCAGGATATGTAATCGGGCTGTACCCTGATGGCCTGTTTACCACTCCTGCCATGAGTGCTGCCTCTTGTAAATTTAAAGAATCGGGTGATTTTCCAAAAAAAGTACTGGCGGCTGATTTTATACCATAAGAATTGTGGCCGTAAAAAACAGTATTGAGGTACATGGCGATAATTTCCTCTTTTGAATAAGTACGCTCAAGTTTCACGGCAGTAATCCATTCCTGAAATTTCCTCAGGACAAGTTGAAAAGTAGATAAACTTCCTCTTGGGAAGAGGTTTTTAGCCAATTGTTGGGTGATTGTACTTCCACCACCTTTGCTGGAACCCGTAATAACACCATAAGCTACACGTAGTAAGGCGCGCTGATCGATACCGGAGTGATCTTCAAAACGAATATCCTCAATGGCCATCAAGGCATTGATAAGATTTTGGGAAATATTCCGATAATCTACATTTGACCTGTTTTCAAAAAAGAATGTCCCCAATAATTCACCATCAGAAGAAATAACCTCAGTAGCCAAATTGCTTTGCGGGTTTTCAAGTTCTGCAAATGAAGGCATCGGGCCAAACCATTCACTGGCGACCCCATAAAAGAACAATACAACAAAAAACAAAATTCCGAATACTATCAACCAGAGTTTTGCAATATAGTTAAAGATTTTTTTTGGTGATTTTTCCTGCTGGGTCATTTAATTCAAGTTAATTCAATCATTTTTATCCAATCTTATTCCAATGCGTTTAATTCCTGTTAAGGTATCGTTCCGCATAGCCTGTTGAATAAAAAATTTATACTTTCCCGAAAGCGGGAATATAAGGTTTGGTTTGAGTAAAATGTCGGTTTCTTTTACATTTCCCCACCCTTTCCCGTACCACTTTCCTGATGCATCAGCCAAGATGCATTCAATCGTGTCCCGGGTGATGTTTCCATTTGGGAAATGAGTTGAAAGAAATAAAAAAAGATTGCTATACCTGTAATCAGTGGTATTATGTACCACGATAAAGAAATTATATGACGAAATCGTATCAGAGATTTCAACTTCAAAATGTACTGATTTGTTCTTATCCCATTCACCTCCTTCAACTGATACTATTTTATCGTACACAGTATTAAATTGACAGGAAGAAAGAAAAAATATAGCCGCCAATAATGTTAAGACTGAAATGCTTTTATGAAGCATGATTTTGCTTTTGAATAAAATGCGAAATAATTAAAAATATTGCATCGAACGGGTAATAAAATATTTAAATGAAACTTGCAAAATCATCAAAGCCTGTTTTTTCAACATTTTCTTTGGATTCATGCTGAACGGCGAATTTTTCCAGTTCAGCAGGCAACTTCCCTTTCTTATTCATTGTGATGATCTTATTAACCTGGTCAATATGAACGGCCATCATATTGCTCGAATCGTTCAAATAGCCATACCACATTATTTTCTTAAACACATCACTCTTGAGATGCACAGCGTCACCTTTTTTCGTTTTTAGCTTGATTTTACAGTCGGGGAATGCTTCGAGAGCATCAATATAATCATCTATCTCATAATTTAAACAGCATTTGAGTTTAGCACATTGTCCGGCCAATTTTTGCGGGTTCAATGAAAGTTGCTGCACCCTGGCCGAAACAGTAGAAACGCTTTGAAAATTACTCATCCACGAAGAGCAACACAGCTCACGTCCACAAGAACCAATGCCACCCAGCTTTGCTGCTTCCTGCCTTACACCAATCTGTCGCATTTCAATGCGAATTTTGAATGCTTCGGCAAGCTTTATTATCAGCTCTCTGAAATCAACCCGCTCATTCGCTGTGTAATAGAAAATAGCTTTTGTTTTGTCTCCCTGGTATTCAACATCATTTATTTTCATCTCCAGACCGAGATCCATGGCAATTACCCTGGTTTTATGCATGGTTGAATCCTCCAGTGCAACGGCGTCAAACCATTTCTCAAGATCAATTGGCCTGGCGTGCCTGAAAATACGTCTGAGTTCTTTGTTCTCCATATCTACATTTTTTCGTTTCATCTGGAGTCTGACAGCATCGCCAATCAGTGAAACAATTCCAATGTCATGACCTGGTGAAGCCTCGACAGCTACCAATTCACCTTCATTCAATCTCATTTCATTCGGGTAAGAAAAGAAATCCTTTCTTCCATTTTTAAACCTGACTTCCACATAATTAAACTGTCCATCGTTCAACTCGTTAACTCCTGATAACCAGTTATGCGACGACAATTTGCAACATCGTTGTTGATTTACAATAATATGGGATTGTTCAGGTTTTTTTGACATGCAACAACCCCTGGAAGATGATATATATTGTTTTTCTGTAGTTTCTTCTATCTGCCTATCCATTTCCCTGCAAGCTTTCAGTTCGAATACAAAGTTAGAATAAACTTTGAAACCTTATTTTACAAAGCCCTTGTTAAATTATATATCACGTAACAATAAATTAACACTAATTTAATAATGCGGTAATACAGGCTTAATATAGCAGGCATACATTTGTCAAAAAATACATTAAAAATGAAAAAATTAGTTTTAAGTATACTCATGATCGCGTTTCTGGGATTTGCATATGCCGGAAATGACGACACTAAAGATAGCAAATCATCTACTGCTATTGTTACGACTATCTCCGTTACAGGAAAAATAATTGACTTCAACACAGGTGAAACGCTTACAGGTGTAGAAGTTAAAATTGAAGGAACACAACTGAAAGCTTATTCAGATTTTGATGGAAACTTTTTTTTCGAGAACGTAAATCCAGGTAAGTATAATATCATTGCCTCATTCATCTCTTATAAGAAAAGCTTAGTTGAAGATTACAATGCTGATGGAAACTCTTCCATTGAAATTAAACTTCAAGCCGACTAATTACAAGCCCTTACCATCATCTTATAATGATTATTAATTACTCTTTGGCTCTCAATGTTTGAGAGCCATTTTTATTGCAATAGTAAGTTATTAACCTCCTTTAAAGATTAAATCGTTCTGGCTTAAACAGCTGCTGTTGAAAAACAATTGGTATAAAATGTATTTATATATCAATGGTAAAAGCATTAGCAATTGATAAAAAAAAAGCCAACTGAAGTCTCAGATGGCTTTTTTGATTCTATAAACTATCCTAATATTTCCTTTCATCAATAAGTACTCCTCCTTGATTATACATTTTCCAGGTGCCTGTCTTTTTCCCCTTTTTATAATGCATTTCATAAAGGAGAACACCATCAGCATTCCAGATATACCAGTCACCTTCTTTCAGATCGTTTTGATAATGTGCAATAGCAACTCTGGTTCCTGCCTCGTTCCAGTTTATCCACTCTCCATCTTTTTTTCCTTCTTTATATGACCGCCGTTCCTGCTTTTGACCATTCATAAAAAAGGTAATGACCAGGCCATCTTCCCGGCCATTTTTGATGTTTCTTTCAATTTTTGGTTCTTCATTTTCATAATATTCAACATGTTTACCGGTATACAACATGTCTTTTTTATAGTAATGGCCATCTTTGAATTCGAGTTCCTGGGAAAATGATATATTGGTAATCACAAATATTAAAGTGATAAAAAGAAAAAGTGTTTTTAATATTATGTTGATTTTCATAGTATTCATTTTACAAAATTATTAAATCGCGGTCAATTTATCTGATACTTAAATCCAAACTCGAATATCATACCGCGGGCAAATTGACGATAGATATATACCTGATCTTTAAAGGCATAGGTTTCCTTGTAATTTGAATTCAGAAGGTTTTTCACACGAAAATCAAGTCTCCATCTTTCTGCAATTCTCTTTCCAGCAGTAAGATTTAAAGAGTGAAACGGTTGTGCCAAAACATCAGGTGTACCGCCTTTTACATTGATCACGATTTTTGGACCACTAACATTATATACAAGATTTACATCCAAACCAATATCCGGATTATTGTAAATCAGATAAGCATTTATAATATAAGGAGATTGACCAAACATTGGCCGAGTATCTTTTGCCGAAGGATCAGTAGCGCGAATTGCTTCCAATTCCAATGTGGCAACAGTTACTTCCGAATAGATATAGGTAAAATTAAGACCAATTTTAAAATGCCGTAAAGCATTGGTAAAATCCAGGGTTTTTCTGAAATCGAGTTCAACACCATAAACATTTGCTTGATTCACATTTTGCCAGGTTAATTCAGGGTTTTGAGCTTTCGGATTATCCACAACTTCAATAGGATCGTAAAAGATTTTAGCAAAAGCACCTAAGGATATTATTTCACCGGGTTTAAAATAGTATTCCCACCGGAAATCAAAGTTATCAATTAGGGTACGTTTTAGAGAGTCGTTACCTACCCAAACCTCACCGCCTGCAAAATCTTCCGAAGCATATGGAGCCAGTTCCCTGAATGTCGGCCTGGCTAGTGTACGGCTGTAGTTGGCACGCAGATTCATCTTATCGGTTATCATATAAGTAAGATTGAGAGCAGGTAAGATGTCATTATTCTTCAGATAACCAGCTGTTAATGAGGTGTCTTTGCTTGCAGAATTGATCTGTGTGTATTCGTACCTGGCTCCAGCAATTATCCTGAGCTTTTTCCAGGCCAGTGCATCAATCATCGCATAACCGGCACCAACAGTTTGGTCGGCCTTATAGCTATTTTTTTTATCATCATCCGGAACGCCTTGTACATATAGCCCAAAATTCTGGCCTGTCGATGGATTAAAACCACTATAATTGATTCCTGTCATTGAATCGGCTACAAATTCAGATATATCTCCGTTATAGATATTTGGTGCTAATTGGAATTGATAGTTAATACGAGTTTCGTTGAAATCCCTTTCTTTATAGGAGTAAACACCGCCAAATTTTAATTTAGGGGCCTGAGCTTTCTGTCCAAGGTCAATAATGAAATTACCTTTAAAGAAATAGTTTATCTCGCGCATTTCACGGTAAAATCGTGATGGAATTTTGTAAATGGCTGGTTCAATTGAATAATCATTCGGATATTCAAGATCCGGGTAATAGCTGTTAGTGAAAAACCGCATATCAGGTTCGTCTTGTTGTGATTCTGTTAACGAGCCGGTCCATTCGAATTTTAATTTACTAAGCTTTTCAAAATAATGTTTGCCACTTAATTGGCCATTATTGAGTGATCGCTGTAGCCACTGAAGTTTTCGAGTTTCAATAATTAAATTTTCAACATCATCTGATGGTTTAACACCAAACATATAACGGGCAGAACTTCGACCACTCTGATTTTTAAAGAGATTTATGCCGATTTTATGGTTACCACCAAATTTATACGTAATATTACCCAATGCTCCCCACAAAACTTCGCTCATGCCCTGGTTATCATTGTATTCGTGCTCTTTTGTTAAAGTAACATCATCTGCTCCTCCAAGCTTATACCTTCCTTTTATTCCATCTTCGTAAAATTCCTCATTGTATTTGTAAGACAATCCGAAAGTATAACCCAATTGATTGCCTTTTTTACCCACATTAAATTGATTTCCAATTGAAAAACTCAAACTTCCATTCAAATATGATTGAACTCTTTCCGGTCCCATTATCTTGTTGAAATCCATTGTAATGCTTGTCAACTCGGATCTGTTTGATGGATAAACTGGTATTTTCCCTTTCGCGGATTCTGGAATATTGCGGAAACCATTGTCAAATCCAAGAATATCCGTTGAACTTCCCTGATATCCTGGGAAATTAGAATTTAAACTGGCATTGGTGTTATAACCAAGTCTAAATCCGAAAGACAGGGTATATTGTTCAGGAAAGTCTTTGGTAACAATATTAATCAAACCCCCGGTAAAATCAGCAGGCAAATCAGGGCTGAAGCTTTTGTAAACGATAATATTATCAATCAGGTTAGTTGGAAATATATCCATCTGAACCGTGTTCCTGTTTGGATCGAGACCGGGAATATCGGCACCATTTAGTGTTGTTTTGCTGTATCTGTCGCCCAAACCCCTTACATACACATATTTCCCTTCTTCAACATTTACTCCGGTAACTCTTCTTAATGCACCGGCAGCTTCACTGTCTCCACCCCGCGACATTTGTTGTGCTGATAATCCATCAATGACATTGGCCGATTTTCTCTGAACAGTAAGTAAAGCAGCTTCAGTACGTTGTTCCATTTTAGCTGTTACTACAACCTCTTGCAGGCCTACACTTACAGTTAGCAGTTTCACATTAATAATCGAAACTTCACCGTCTTTAATTTCGATATTTTCAAATGTTTGTGATTCATATGAAATATACTGGCAAAGGAATGTGTAATTGCCAGGTTCAATATCAATAATAGAATAATTACCATCCAGATCAGTTGCTGAACCAGTAGTTGTGCCCGCAATCATTATGGTGGCACCAATAAGTTCTTCACCTGTATCACCATCAATAATCTTACCGCGAAGGATTCCCTGAGCCATTATCTGTACAAAAAGGAATGAGAAAAGAGCCAGCAAAAATGCTTGTTTTAGAATTCTTTTCGTGGCAACATCTTTCATTTTTGTCGGGAGTTAATGAATGATGAAAGTGGCCTTAAGGATAAACCTAAGACCACTTTCTTTTGCAGTTATTTATGTATATGAAATAGAATTAGTTTGTCATATACTTTGAGAAAAGTGACCAGCCGGCTGCCCAATTGTTTGAAGGATCAAATGCACCTTTGTAATTAGTAGTTGTAAACCAGTTGTCGAGGACCGGAGCCATATCTCCACCTACATCATTCCCCGGAATTGGATTAAAGTATGAGTTTTGTTCATTAATTTCAATACCAGGGTCTTTAAGCTCGTTTGCATTTTCAGCAAATGAACCGGACACTGCATTGCGTGGTGCATCAATATCTTCAGCAGGAACATCATCTGCTGCTGACACATTGAATATAGGATCCTGAGCAACAGCCCAGAAAATATTGTTTTTTAAGGTAAGCTTACCATTTTCAAATTGCTGGTATGAATCCTGTCCAATTAGTAATTCAATATCCACACCTTTATCCTGGTTCATAAGGATTGAATTGGCATAGTGTCCGCCAGCGTTATCGCGGAAGGTTATTTGTCTTTTACCCGCACCGGCACCCCGTCCGATGTAGGTGACATTGTGAATAGTAGGAATAGCATAAGGATCTCCTGTTTCAGGATCGGTTCCTCCATCATGCTCTCCCAGTCGGTCGCCTCTATCATAACCCTGAACAGCAAGCCAGAATTGACCATATCCACTGTATCCCTGGTCATAGTCAAAACTATCATCTCCAACAAATGCTACAATGATGTTTTTCAAACGAGGCGCACCGCCAAAAAACTCAACACCGTCATCTTTATTTGCAAAAACCTCTACATATTCGATTGTGGTATTCTTCCCAACGCCTCCAAGGGTCAATCCATTGATTTCGTTTCCTTCTCCAATGTCAGTTCCGCCATGACGGATAGAAACATATTTAAAAGTACCTGAATTGTCATTGTCATCGTCTCCTCCGTAGAGGCCGCGAGGTTCCGTTTTGGCAATACCCTCTATCTGTTGCTCTCCAGGTACTGTATTCAATTTGGCTTTACCAAGGATGATCACGCCTCCCCATAGGCCGTTATCAAGATCTGGAACTGATCCCTGAAGGTCATCAGCTTGTGCTGTGAAAATAATTGGTAATGCAGAAGTGCCTTCTGCCAGAATCTTTCCACCGCGTGAAACAATTAATGCTGATGCATTTTCTCCTTGCCCCGGTTTACCTTTTATAATAGTACCGGGCTCAATAGTTAATGTCTGACTATCATTAACAAATACTAAACCATCAAGTAAGTAAACATTGTCTGCAGTCCATGTATCTGTTCCTGTTCCACTGCCATTATCTTTGATAACTATTTCATCATTCGGGTCCGGATCAGGATCCGGGTCAGGATTATCATTATCTTTTTTACATCCTGATATTGAAACTACAACAGCCAAAGCAAGAATGGCTAACAAGTAAATTATTTTTTTCATCTTTAATTTAATTATAAGATTATGGTTATTTGTTTGCGTATTTACTCTGCAAATCAAGAGAATGAATGTTAGGTGAATGTTAAGTTTGTATTAGGTTAATGTTAAGTTTTTCTTTCATGTATTAACATTAAATAAATATCAATTAAAAATATGGGCTGATAGCATTAACTCATTGTAATTATTATCTTTACCTCATCATTTATTTAACAGATGACTGATATCTCATCAGATAAAACCAACATTAAACACAAGCTATTCCCTGAAAAATGGGTTGAAAATCACGGTGATTACCTCTACAATTATGCTTACACCCGTGTTCAATCGAAAGAACTGGCTGAGGACCTTGTTCAGGAAACTTTTATTGCTGCACTTAAAGCGGCGAATTCTTTTAAGGGTAAAAGCACCGAAATAACCTGGTTGATTTCCATATTGAAAAGAAAGGTGATTGATCATTACCGCAAATCAAGTACCAAAAAAGAAATCACATCATCTGAATTTTCCAGCCCCTTCCAAAATGACGGAATGTGGAAAGGTCATTGGTATATGGACCGGGGTCCAAAAAATTGGCCGAGTGAGCTTGACGACCCGATTCACCGGGCTGAATTTCGTAAAATACTGGAATACTGCCTGTCAATTTTGCCCGAAAAATGGAAAGCAGTTTTCATACTCAAATTTATGGAAGATGCAAACAGCGACGAAATTTGTAAGGAGCTCGAATGCACGCCGTCTAACTTTTGGGTTATGCTACACCGAACAAGGTTAAAATTACGCGAATGCATTGAAATTAAGTGGCTTAAATGAGTAAAATGAAAGAAATAATCGGAAAGGGCATGAACACAATTATGCTTGATTGCAACAAAGCTACTTTATATGCCACAAAAAATGAAGTAGAAGAGCTGGGTTGTGTAAAAAGGATTCAACTAAAAATGCATCTTGCCACATGTAAACTATGCCGATCATTTGTTGAGCAATCTAAAATTATCTCATCTGAAGTTACTTCCATCAAGGAAATTGACGAAAACAATCTCAAAGTGCATCTCACCGAACAGCAGAAAGAGAATTTACAGGAAACAGTTGAGAACAATTTATACCGGTAACCTGGGGTTACAGTTGGTATAAAACCATTTCTTTGCAATTTACACCCTTCTTTTTAAAGCTTGCCATTTCCTTTATGTACATTTTGTGTTTGATTTGTTGTAAGGAATATAAATTGTCCCCGTCTAAACTTCAAACAATTTAGAAAATCATCAAATAACTAATTAAATTTATCATGAAAAATTCAAGAAAAAGCTCAATCCTTTTTGCCGGCCTGTTCATTTTCGGTATTCTTTTATCCAGTTCGTTCACGGCAACTGCAACAAATGCGGTTTCATACGATGGCGATGAATTATATGAATTAAAATGTGACGGCAAAACAACCGAAGCCAAAACAAAAGAAGGAAAATGTGGCGAAGGCAAGTGCGGTGAAGCAACCTCAAAAGAAGCAAAAACCGGAACAGTAAAATCAGATAAAAATGCTAAAACTACTGAAGGCAAATGTGGCGAAGGCAAATGCGGTGAGGCAACCTCAAAAGAAGCAAAAACCGGAACAGCAGTGAAATCAGATAAAAATGCTAAAACCACTGAAGGAAAATGTGGTGAAGGCAAATGTGGTGTATCATAAAGTAACCCACTTCATATTAATGAGACTGTCATTGTAACAAATGGCAGTCTCTTCACAAAAAATCCAGGCCTGCTATATCAAATCTGTTTAACGAACCGGTTTACCATACAACCCAAACCGGATACTCTACCGAAAAAAATTGTTCTTAGCTATTTTGTGGTGAATGATTCGATGAATCGTATTATATTGCTATGCTCTTTTCTCTCGTTAATAATTAATCAAAAGAAATATGAATACGATAATAAAAATGTACCATACTATAGCAAGTTGGTTGGATCACTTATCGGATATGCCATTGCTCATCATCAGGATTATTATTGCCTATGGATTCTGGGGCCCCGGCATGATGAAATGGAATAATATAGGTAATGTGGCAGAATGGTTTGGCAGTTTAGGTATTCCTTTTCCAACATTCAATGCTTATTTGTCAGCTACCACAGAAATTGGAGGTGCTATCCTGCTAATACTTGGCTTGGGGACAAGAATTATCAGTATTCAATTAATGATACTTATGTTAGTTGCCGTATTTACAGTACATATAGGCAATGGATTCGAAGCGGGAAATAATGGTTTCGAAATTCCACTTTATTACTTGACAATGTTATTTACTTTGCTTATCTTTGGTGGCGGAAAGATTAGTATAGACTTTTTCATAAGTCGTGCAACCTTAGCATGATTTTTGTAGTCTTTAAGATACTTCCCTATTTTCATTAGGCGATAGTTTTGGTTAATCTGGGAACTTATAGGGCGGCCTGCCAGGGCCGTCCTTCCCATTTTATAGCCGGTAATTATTATGCACTTATCCTAAAATTGTTAATTACTTGTTAAAAAATTGATCTTCGGTTTTTTATGCCTTAGTTTTGAATTCTAACTATCAAATTTACCCTTTTAGAATTACTGTTTAATTATGGTTCATATTTAAAATGGGCCTTCAAAAATCTGCCTATGAAAAAAGTATTATTCTCACTCGCATTTATCATTTCATTATTTGTATCATTAATATTTAAAGGGCAAAGCTGGACCGATAACCTGCCAAAAGAAAAAATAGCAAATAATCAACAATTAACCTTTATTGAAATTCAGGAAGCTTTTAATGCATATTGGGATCCACTTCATGTTAAAGACGGTTATTATTTTGAAAATGGCATAAAGAGAAAAGCGACTGGGTGGAAACAATTCAAACGCTGGGAATGGTTCTGGGAAAGCAGGGTTGATCCCATTACCGGTGAATTCCCCAAAACGTCTGCTGCTGATATCCGCCAACAGATCAAAAGAACATCTGGTGTTAGAAACGCTGATGGCAACTGGTTAAGCATGGGTCCAAGTACAACTGCGGGTGGTTACACCGGGATTGGCAGGTTAAATTGCATTGCTTTTGTTGATGGTGATGATAGCAAATTTTACGTTGGATCACCCTCAGGCGGTTTATGGAAAACAACAGATGGTGGCACTACCTGGAGTGTTTTAACTGATGACAATGATATGCTGGGCATTAGCGATGCCATTGCAATTCCAACAGCAGGAGATGATATTCTATATATAGCCACCGGCGACCGTGATGGAGGAAGCCTGCACTCACTAGGAGGTGATCAGGTTCATGATAACAATACTATAGGCGTATTAAAGTCAGCTGATGGTGGTACCACGTGGTCCATTACCGATCTGGTATGGTCAACCGATGATAAAAAGACGGTAAACCGTCTTTTAAAACATCCTGCCGATAGCGATTCGATTTATGCCACAGGCACTGACGGCGTTTTTCTGACAACAGATGGCGGGTCAAGCTGGCCTCTATTATCAGGAATTTCTGAGTTTATCGATATGGAATTCAAGCCGATGGATCCAGATATTCTATATGGATCAACCAGGGCCGGCAAGATTTATAAATCTGGCGATAAAGGAGTTACCTGGGATTTAAAACTTGATATAACCGGTGCAAAAAGGGTGGAACTTGCCGTAAGTGAGGACGAGCCTGGCTGGGTCTATGCTGTAGTAGTGAGTACAAGCAGTGGTCTGGAAGGCATTCACAAATCGGAAGATGATGGAGAAACATGGGTCAAAGTACATGATGGTACAATATCAGGACATAATTTTCTAGGATCGGCTTGTGATGGAACTTCTACGGGCGGGCAGGGAACATACGATCTGTGTATCGCTGCTGACCCTTCAGATGCGGATATAGTATTTATTGGTGGCATCAATACATGGAAATCAACCGATGGGGGTAGTAGCTGGACAATTGCAAATATGTGGAAACCTGACCCTTGTGGCGCTCCGGTCGTACATGCTGATAAACACAACCTCATGTTTCAGCCCGGCACAGGTGATTTATTCGAATGCAATGATGGGGGGCTTTATAAAACCACCAATGGGGGAACCACCTGGAGTCATCATGGTAGTGGATTGGTCATTAGCCAGCTATATCGGTTAGGTGTATCACAATTAACTTCCAATAAAGTAATTATCGGTCTTCAGGACAATGGAACAAAATCGTTACTGTCGGGCACTTGGTCGGATGTGATCGGTGGAGACGGCATGGAATGTTTTATTGATTATACTGATGACGATATACAGTATGGTGAATATATTTATGGGACATTGTACAGAACAACGGATGGCTGGAGTTCATCAACCTCAATAACCTCAGGGTTAACAGGTTTTGGTGCCTGGGTTACTCCTTTTTCTATTGATCCGCTTACACATGAAACTATTTATACCGCCCGAGATACAGTATGGAAATCTACTGATAAAGGAACAAGCTGGGCAAAGATCAGCGCTTTTGATGCCAGCGGTACATTCAGGTCGCTTGCAGTAGCGCCTTCTGATCCTGATACAATTTATGTAGCAACAAAAACAAAATTATGGGCTACCTACGATGGTGGTTCTACATGGACTGAGAAAACAGGAAGTTTGCCTGTGGGCGCATCCAACATCACTTATATTTCAGTGAACTCAGATTTTGCCGATACTTTGTGGGTAGCCATGGGCGAATACAATTCGCATGGTGTGTACCAGTCAACTGATGCGGGTGCAACATGGACAAGTATTTCTTCCGGCTTGCCATCGATTCCCGTTATGTGTGTCATCCAGAACCGTCAAAATACTTCAGAAATAGAATTGTATGCTGCAACAGATGTCGGTGTGTATGTTAAAGTTGGCAGTGCCGATTGGGCACTTTATAATGAAGGGCTTCCTAACGTGGTGGTTACCGAAATTGAAATCTATTATGATGACAGTAGCCCGAACCGAAGCCGGATACGCGCTGCAACCTACGGAAGAGGTTTGTGGGAATCTGAATTATATGCCCCTCCGGGAACTGCCCCAACAGCTGAATTTGATGCTGATGAAACTACACCGCTTATTGATTCGGCTGTGGTTTTTACTGATATCTCGAACAATGACCCAACGAGTTGGGCCTGGACTTTTATACCATCAACGGTTATATACTTAAACAGTACTTCGTCTACTTCGCAAAACCCGGAAGTTTCGTTTGATGCAGCCGGGAGTTATGAAGTAGAACTAACAGCAACAAATACCCACGGTTCCGATACCGAAACAAAAGTTGCATTCATAACCGTTGTTGCGCCACACAAGTGGATGGGGACAACTTCAACAGACTGGAGTACCACTACGAACTGGGATTTAGGTACCGAACCTGACGAAACCAAACATGTGATTGTTGAGTCAGGAGCAACATATTACCCGGAACTATCAGGAAATCTATATGTTGGCGGTACCGGTGTTGGTTTCAAATGCAAAAGCCTGACAATTAAAAGTGGCGGATTGGTGACAGTTGGTGATGCCGGTGGAGGTGCCGGTACTGACATGATTGTTTATGGCAACCTTAAAGTTGAATCAGGAGGAACTTTAAAAATCTCAGATGACCTCAGTATAGAATCTGGTGGCAGGTTCTATGTTACCGGTGGTACTGTTGAAAGTTTTGTGAATACCTCAACAGGGTTTGGGGATTGGACTTTTAAATCCGGTTCAGGTGGATATATGACAAGCGGAGCCTTAACTGTTTATAGTGATCTTACCTTTTACAGTGGCAGCAGCTGGTATGCCAGTGGCGGTACTTTTCATATGGGAGGTTCTGCAGCTATTGTAAAGATTATCACAGCTGATCCTGATCTCTATTTAAATGATTTTACCATTGATGAAGATGTTTTAGCATACATTAGTACTTCATCATCTTCACCCTTATCTATACACGGTGATTATACCCAGGATGTGGGTTCAATGTTTAGCATTTCATCAGGGGAAACACTTGTGGTTTCAGGTGATGCTTTATTAAAAAGCGATGCCACCGGGGCGGCCTCACTGATCAATGTAGGCACATTTACTGTTTCCGGAACCAGCACTGTAGAACGCTATATTACTGATGGCCAATGGCATTTGCTGGCTTCACCTGTGAGTGGTGAAACAGCTGCCGCACTCTATTTTGGAGGGAGCCCTGTAGTCTGGTTGAAAAAATATCTCGAACCTTCCAATACATGGGAATTCATTACTTCATTAAGTACTCCTTTAACACCAGGTATGGGTTTTGGTTATTGGATTAAAAGTGCTAAATCACCAAGGTCGGACGAGACTGTAAGTTTTGAGGGATCTCTGGTAAGCACTGATCTAACCATTACATCATTCGATTATAGTGGCGACACTGATCATGGCTACAACATTGCCGGCAATCCTTTTCCATGCGCAATTGATTGGGATATTGGCAGTTGGGATACAACTGATATCAATGGTAGTATTTGGGTGTGGGAAGATGGTGGTTCAGGAGACGGATCAGGAACTTATCTCTACCGAAACGCACAGGGATTGGGAAGCCTGACTGATGGCATCATCCCAATGGCACAAGGCTTTTTTATTCAAACTACCAGCAGCAGTGCATCTTTAACTATCCCTGCTGATGCCAGGGTGCATTCATCAGCATCATACTACAAAAATAATAGTGCTGATGAGGGGCCTCCTTATGTCGTCTTCCAGGTAAACCAGCTCAATAAAAAAGATGAGGTTTGGATTGCCTTTAGTGATGGATTAACAAACGCCTTTGATAACGGATGGGACGTGAACAAGCTGTTCAGTACAGAAGCGTATCCACAATTATACATTGAGGAAAACAACTACAAACTCAGTATTGATGCATTGCCACCATTATCCGAAAATGAGAAAATTATATTGCTGAATTTTAAAGCAGGAGAAAATGGCAACCATACTCTGGTATTGGATCATAAAAATAAAATGGATGGGGCAACAATTTTCCTCGAAGATTTAAAAACCGGTGAAATCACTGATATGAACCACGAGGATACCTATAATTTCTTTTCAGAGAAAACTGATGACCCTCAACGCTTTTTAATACACTTAAATAAAATTCAGACCGGAATCGGGGAACAATTAACCGATGATTTGTATCAAATTTATTCGTGGAATAAATCTATTTATATTAAGTACCTGGGTAAAGCGAAACCTGGAAACATTCAACTTGTTGATCTTTATGGTAGATCACTTTATGAATCAGAACTTTCAGAAACTGATCTGAATGTTATCAAAACTCATCTTCGTAATACCTACATAATTGTAAAAATAATAGACGGTGAAGATGTCTATACAAAGAAAGTATTTGTCCAATAGTATTAAATCCTTAACAAATGAAAAAAGCAAAGTATATTAAATTTCTGATAGTAATTCTCTTCTATTTCTCTTCAATAGCCACATATGGACAAACGACTGAACCTGATGATCCGGGCGGCGATCCGGTTGGTGAAGATCCATTGGGAGGTGGTGCACCAATTAGCTCAGGAACATTTCTGTTACTATCGTTAGGCGCCGCCTATGGAAGTAAAAAGTTCATAAGTCAAAAAAAATAAAGATAACTGAGCAATAGCGGGCATAAAAAACCCGCTATTTTTTTCTTTTCATCTACCCTGCGAAAACGGGTAAAGCCAACGCATAATTTTCGTTTCATTACGCCTAAAAAAATTTCATACTGTATTGTAATCTTTTTGTCCCAAACATCGTATAACATTTATTGCTTGGCTTAAATCAATAATCAAATCAATTGTAATATATAGTTATTAACGGTATCAGGTTGGGAACTTTTGTAAAGCTTAAATACAATTATTATTTATAACATTTATCTTGCCACAGTGTTTTTAGCTGATATTTAGAACGTTAAATCAAAAAACAATACGCTATGAAAAAACTTTTATTTATTACCATTTGTTTAGCTTTTATTATCAATCAACAATCATTTTCTCAAACAGAAACCAATGTTGAGGAACTGTTACGTCTGTCAGAAAAATTCAGGCAGAAATGGGAAGCGGATAGGCAAGAGGTGATCAATTATTCACAATTGCATAACATACGCATTCGAATAGAAGATTCTACCAAGTTGATGGAAATGCAATACATTGATGAATCCGGAAACCCACAGTATTATATGACTGAAAACAGAAATGCATCAGCAACTATTTCAACCAACAGGGTAAATAGTGGTGGTAGTGCAGGACTATCGCTTGATGGTTCAGGAATGACTGTTCATGAATGGGACGGAGGAGGTGTATTAACCACCCACCAGGAATTTGGTTCACGCGTTACAATGGGTGATGGAACATCCGGTACACATTACCATTCAACCCATGTTGCCGGAACCATGATAGCGGCCGGTGTTGATCCGTATGCAAAAGGTATGGCACCTTTAGCAGAGCTTGAAGCATACGACTGGAACAGCGACGATGCTGAAATGGCAGCTGCAGCCGCAGCAGGCGCATTGGTTAGCAACCACTCCTATGGTTATACGAGGGGATGGGCCTGGAATGGCTCCGGCTGGGATTGGTATGGTAATACAGGTGTTAGTGTCTATGAAGATTATAAATTTGGCTTTTACGATAGCTATGCAGCAGACTGGGATGAAATCGCATACAACGCACCCTATTACCTGATTTGTAAATCTTCCGGTAATGACCGGGGTGATGGCCCGGGCTCAAATCCGCCTACTGCTGAGATTGATGGTGGATCAGACGGATATGATTGTATCGGCTCTCAGGGCGTTGCAAAAAATATATTAACAGTGGGTGCGGTAGAGGATATTCCTGTTGGATATACACAACCTTCAGATGTTGTAATGAGTAGTTTCAGTAGTTGGGGACCGGCTGATGATGGCAGGATTAAACCTGATGTTGTTGGAAATGGAATCGGACTTTTTTCAACATACAATGGTGCCAATGATGACTATAATTCAATTAGCGGTACTTCAATGGCTACACCAAATGTGGCTGGTTCATTAATTTTATTACAGGAACATTATGAAGACCTTAATGGCTCAGGAAGTAAGATGCGTGCAGCAACTTTAAAAGCCCTTGTAATTCATACTGCTGACGAGGCAGGCTCAAATACAGGACCTGATTACAAAAATGGTTGGGGCCTTGTTAATATTGAAAAAGCAGCAGCAAAAATAACTGAAGATGATTCAAATGATGATATTATTTCAGAACATACACTCACAAACAGCCCAACTTATACAACAACACTTACAGCAACAAGCGGTTACCCGATCAAAGTAACTATTTGCTGGACTGACCCCAAGGGAACTCCTCCATCACCTTCTGTTAACCCTTCGGATATTATGTTGGTTAACGACCTGGATTTAACAGTGGAAGATCAATCATCAACAACATATTATCCTTACATGTTAGACAGAAATAATCCTTCGAATGCTGCTACCACAGGAGATAATGATGTTGACAACGTAGAAGTAGTTTACATTGAAAACCCAACTGCTGGTGAAACTTATACCATAACAGTAGATAACGATGGGCCTTTAAGCGGTGGAAGCCAGGCTTTTTCTATGATTATCAGTGGTTATGCAGTTGATCCCGATGCAAACTTTTACTCAAACACAAATTCTTGCGGGTTAAACGAAACGGTTTATTTAACTGATGTTTCGACCGAGAATCCAACATCATGGTCATGGTCAATTAGTCCATCAACCTATACTTTTGTAAGCGGAACATCGGCAACATCTCAGAATCCTGAAATTGAGTTTACTGCTTCCGGAAATTATGACGTAAGTTTAACTGTTACAAATGCAGTTGGAAACGATACTGAGCTA
Source organism: Chlorobiota bacterium (assembly GCA_030596395.1). Classification (GTDB taxonomy): domain Bacteria; phylum Bacteroidota; class Bacteroidia; order Bacteroidales; family F082; genus JAADID01. The sequence continues at coordinate 39,458 of JAUVKF010000013.1, forward strand.
AAAGCCGGTTATGTTTCAGCTAGCGATGCGCCAACAGGATATTGCGATGCTTGGTCAACTAATCCGGCAGGTAATATTGAAAACTTCAGCTTTGCCGGTGTGCTGAATTATCATACCGGTTATACAGACGCTGGCGGAGGTACATATTACCAGGATTTTACCAATATCATGATTGATGTTGACCGAACCGGAACCTATTCATTGTACGTGCACAACGGTTATGATGGTTCAGGTGAAGACCTTCTTGATCTGGCCGCCTGGATTGATTTTAATCGTGACGGGGATTTTAGTGATGCCGGTGAACAGGTTGTGTGCGACATTGATGATTACGGTGAAGGTACATTTAGCGTTACAATTCCAGCTTCCGCAAGTCTTGGCGCAACCAGGCTGCGCCTTAGAACTAAATATAGTGGTTCAAGTTGCCCAGATCCGTGCAACCCAGCTACAGCAAATGGTGAGGTTGAAGACTATATCGTAAATATTAGTCCTGCACCAACCTTGCCTCCTGAAGCTGATTTTTCAGCTGATGATACAACCCCTGCTGTTGGAGCTACTGTTAATTTCACCGATCTAAGCTCCAATATACCTACCAGTTGGCTTTGGACTTTTGACCCTGCAACAGTTACTTATGTAGGAGGTACCTCTTCAAGCTCACAAAACCCACAAGTTCAGTTTACTGCAGTTGGATCTTACGATGTAACATTGTATGCTGAAAATGCTTACGGTAACGATACAGAAACCAAATTAAATTATATAGTTGCATCAGTAAATTACTGTACTGCAAGTGGTGGTGGTGATGAGTACATTGATGGTGTACAAATTGGTACCATAAATAATACTGGTACCGGAGCGAGTGGTTATGCTGATTATACAGCCATGTCAACCGACCTGGAACTACTGTCCAGCAACAACATTACAATTACCAATGGAAATTCATATGCTGCTGATGATCTTGGCATATGGATTGATTTAAACCAGGATGGTGATTTTGATGATACAGATGAAAATGTTGTATGTACAGGAGATGATGGTGCAGACGGAATATACTCTTTCACAGTCCCATCTACAGCAAATATGGGAAGTACCAGGATGCGGATCAGGATAAAATGGTCAGGTAACGATTGCGGATCATCATGTGGTACAACAACCTACGGTGAAGTAGAAGATTATACAGTTAATATCACAACAGGTACACTCACCTGGGATGGAAGCGAATCAACCGATTGGGATGATCCTGACAATTGGGATGGTGGTGTGGTACCTACAAGTTCATTTAACGTTATCATACCTGATACTGCTACAGTTCCAAATTCACCTGTAATTTACAATGGAACCATTGCAACCTGTGCAAATTTAACCCTGGAAACAGATGCATCACTTACAAGTGATGGTGAATTAACACTAACCGGACCATAATAGGTAATTATCATACATTAAAAAAGCGGCGATAAGCCGCTTTTTTTTTGCCTCAATTGCTTCTCAAATAACCCTGTCGCATTTGAGAGTTGAAACCGTATTTGCAAAATGCCTAGATTTTTCTTGACATTTCCTCTATATTATATTACCTTTAACAGTTTCCATTTCACGCCATTACACAAATAATGATTTGATTAATAACCTAAACCAAACGAATTATGAAAAAACTCACCTTTTTTCTTCTCGCACTCTTATTTCCGTTAAGTTTTGTAGTCTCACAAACCAGGACTAATCAAAAAGCTTTAGGACGAATTTCATTTGAGCAAAATCAAAAATTCCAACGTCAAAGAGCAGAAGTGATTGATTACGCTAAAAAGCACAACCTTCCTGTTCGTTTCGAAAAAGAAGGTGTTACTTATGAAATGCAGTACATTAACGCATTCGGTCGACCTCAGTATTATATCACACACAATGCTGATGCTGCCGAAACCATTTCGACTGATGAAGTGTATTCCGGAGGTTCTGCGGGATTGAGCCTGGATGGAACCGGCCAGGTTCCCCGTGAATGGGATGCCGGAACAGCATTAAGTACACATCAGGAATTTGACACCCGATTAACTAACCTTGATGCGACTGCAGTCCATTTTCACACCACGCATGTTGCCGGTACTATCATCGCTTCCGGATTTGATCCTGCTGCCACTGGTATGGCGTACGCAGCTAGCCTGAGGGTATTCGATTGGAATGATGACGAGGCAGAGATGGCAGCGGAAGCAGCGACAGGAGCCCTTGTCAGCAACCACTCCTATGGATGGATAAGAGGTTGGTATGGAGATACCTGGTATGGAGATCCTGCCATAAGCGACCAGGAAGATTATTTGTTTGGTTTTTATGATTCCACTTCTGAATTGTGGGATGATATTGCATATAATGCTCCTTATTTTCTTATCGTAAAATCTGCCGGAAACGATAGGAATGATTGTGATCCTGATCCACCTGATGATTACCCTTGCGATGGAGCCCCTGATGGCTACGATTGTATTGGTCAGCAAGCCATTTGTAAAAATATTTTAACTGTTGGTGCTGTAAATGATATTACCGGTGGTTATACAGACCCTTCTGATGTAGTAATGAGTTCATTCAGTTCATGGGGGCCTGCCGATGATGGGAGGATAAAACCAGATATAGTAGCAAATGGTACAGGACTTTATTCTACCTGGCATACAGGTAATTCTGATTATAACTCAATAGGAGGAACTTCAATGGCGGCACCGTCAGTAACCGGTTCAATTTCACTTCTACACCAGCATTATGAAGATGAATTTGGTGCAGGAAGTAAAATGAAAGCAGCCACTACCAAAGCACTTGTTATCCATACCGCCGATGAGGCAGGCTCAAATGATGGCCCCGATTATGCGTTTGGCTGGGGATTGATGAATACAAAATCCGCCGCAGAAAAAATAACCGAAGACCTCACAACTGATGTAATTACTGAAAATGTGCTGGCCGATGGTGAATCCTATACGCGCGAAATTACAACTACGGGCACAAACTCGATAAGGGTTACACTTGCTTGGACCGATCCGCCCGGCACACCTCCGGCTGCATCACTTGACCCAACAGATGTAATGCTTGTTAACGACCTTGACCTGCAAGTTGAAAATATAACAAAAAGGACTGTCTATTATCCATGGAAACTCGACAGGGATAACCCTGCAAGTGCTGCAACAAATGCCGCTGAGAATAATGTAGATAATGTAGAGATGGTTGAAATTGCGAGTCCGTCTTCGGCAACAACCTATACCATTACAGTTGATCATGATGGTACGTTGGACGGCGGTTCGCAAGCTTTTTCACTGATTATCAGCGGTGATATCGATAATGCTGTGGCACCTGTTGCAGATTTTTATGCATCAGAAATCGATGTTCTTGAAGAAGATGCTGTTACTTTTACTGATGCATCGGATAATATCCCAACATCATGGTCATGGACTTTTACACCGTCAACAGTTGTTTATATAAACGGAACCTCCTCTACTTCGCAAAATCCTGAAGTTTATTTTACTGCCGATGGAGATTATACTGTAGAACTAACAGCAACCAATACCAATGGATCAGGCAGCGAAACAAAAACAGATTATATAACTGTAAATGCAGTTGTTCGATGGACAGGAACATCTGACACTGATTGGAATAATGCTTCAAACTGGGATTCCAGAACTGTTCCCGATGAGAATACTGATATATTTATTCCATCAGGTGTGTCAAATTATCCGGAAATTTCAGACTCTCTATACATTAATTCTAGCTGGACTTATGCTTGTAAAAGCCTGAAGATAAAAAATGGCGGAACCGTTACTGTGGGTACTTCAGCGTCTCCATTCGCTGATATATTTGTTTATGGAGACTTAACTGTTGAAACCGGAGGAACACTGGAATTGTCCGATGACCTTGATGTAAAATCAGGAGGTAATTTGATGATTACGGGAGGAACAGTAACAAATTTTTACAACAATGGTGGTTTTGGTGATTTTATCTTTAGAGATGGTTCCGGAGGATCTATGACGAGCGGATCGATAATTATTTATGATTATATTGGTTTTGCATCATTATCAACCTGGAATGCTACAGGAGGTACAGTTTTTTGTGCAGGAGATAATGATACTATCGTCATTGAAAATGATTCACCCAATGCTTACATAAATGATCTAGTTGTAGAACAGGATGTAACTGCATTTTATGATTTTTCAGCGCATAGTTTTGACATTAACGGGGACATGACGGTAGAACAGGGAGGAAGGTTTGCCATAGATTGGTATGGAGCGGGTAACCAAACGATCAATGTAGGAGGTAATGCCACTTTCGAACCGGAATCGGATGTAATTATTTATAATACAAGCACGATAAACGTTACCGGTGATGCAACGCTTGAAAGTACTGCCGGCGGAACGGCTTCCCTCTTTGAAATCGGAACATTTAATGTTTCAGGAACATTAACAGTTCAGCGTTTTGTTACAGATAATAGCTGGCATTCAATTGCTGCACCCGTTGATAACATTACTGTAAACAGTCTGTATTTTAATCACAACCCCGATGTATGGTTAAAACGATACCTTGAACCCAGCAATACATGGGATTATATTACTTCGTTAAGTACACCCATGCCCTTTGGAACCGGGTTTGCAACATGGGTAGAGAACACCTCTCCCAGGAGTGATGTTACCATTGATTTTATCGGTGATGTAATGAATACAGACCTGGTATTAACATCGCTTACCTGGGGTGGCGATACTGATCATGGTTACAATTTAGTAGGTAATCCTTTCCCTTGTCCTATAAGCTGGGACTGGGGAAGTTGGGATACTACCAATATCAATGGTAGTGTTTGGGTATGGCAGGATGGCGGCTTGGGAGATGGAAGCGGAACCTATCTTTACAGAAACGCACAACAACAGGGAAACCTCACCGCTGGTGTTATACCACTTGCACAGGGTTTCTTTGTACAGGCCAATAATACCAGTCCGTCACTTACAATACCTGTTGATGCAATGGCGCTCACTAGTTTGGATTTTTATAAAAATTCACCTTCAGCGGATTATGAAGGCCCTCCTTATGTGGTATTTTGCCTCCACAATAATCAATACCTGGATGAAGTGTGGGTTACTTTTAGTGAAAACTGCTCAGAACATTTTGATAATGGGTGGGATGTAAATAAGTTGTTTGGTGAAAATACCTCTCAGTTGTATATTGATGAAGGCGAATATCAATTTAGCATTGATGCATTGCCTCTTTTAAATAATGATGAAAAAATTGTGGAATTATCATTGAATCCATTTAATAACGGTGAGTACTCTTTGGTCCTTAATGAGATTGAAAAGTTAGATAACACGGAAGTATTTCTTGAAGACAAAAAAACCGGTCAGATTCAAGATATGGTTTTGGAAAACACTTACTTTTTCAATGCAAAAACAAATGATGATCCTAAACGGTTCCTGATTCATTTTAACCCCATACCAACTTCAGTGGAAATGACAGAAGATAGGAGTAGTTGCCACATTTATTCTTACAACAAGACGGTATATGTAAAACTTGACGATACGTATAATAACCCTCAGGTTGAAATTAGCGACTTGTTTGGCAGGAAAATTACAGTTGCAAAATTAAAAGCTGCTGCATTGAACAGCATTACTTTAAATTATAACAATTCCTATCTTATTGTGCGTGTTATTGATGATGGCCAATCTACGGTAAAGAAAGTTTTCATTCATTAATTAAAGATCAAAATAGCCATGAAAAAACTAAAATACATAAAGTTAATTATAGCAATGATTATTTTCCAGGTCTTCTCGTTTACTGCTTTTGCCCAAATGATGGCTCCCGAAGATCCAGGCGGAGAACCTGTGGGTGAAGACCCGATCGGTGGAGGAGCACCGCTTAGTGGTGGTACTTTAATTTTAACGATCCTTGGAGCATTTTACGGAGGAAAGAAAATATATGACAGGAACAGAAAAGCAAATGCATTATAAGTTAATTGCAAAAACAATGCATGAAATCAAATAAGAAGAGGCTGTCTCATAAGTTCTAATTCACGCAGCGGCGCAGAGCACGCAGAGAAAAACACAATAGAAAATCAGCACATTAACTCTGCGACCTTAGCGGCTCTGCGTGAAAAATTTAAAATCCAATACTTATGAGACAGCCTCTTCACTTTATTAATGATTCAATTAAATGTAACTCTCTAACTTCACAAATTCCCTCGGCTCCGCCATTGTTCTTTCCACATCTTCAACTGTTTTAGGAATTGGTTTTCCCAAAACGCGATGCCCATCCTCTGTTACCAGAACATCATCTTCAATTCTGATTCCTCCAAAATCTTTATAGGTTTCCACTTTGTCGTAATTGATGAAATCCAAGAACTTACCCTCACCTCTGAATTTGTCAATGAGTGCCGGAATAAAATAACAACCCGGTTCAACAGTCAATACAAATCCTGGTTTTAATTCTTTACCCAGCCTGAGGTAAGCAGTTCCAAACTGTTCTGATCGAATTGTATTTTCATCATATCCAACAAAATTCTCTCCCAGTCCTTCCATATCATGAACATCCATGCCCATCATATGCCCGAGGCCATGTGGGAAAAACAAAGTATGCGCGCCAACAGCAACAGCATCATCAACATCGCCCTTCATTAAGCCAATGTCTTTCAATCCTTTTACAATCTCGCGTGCTGCAACAAAATGCATTTCACGGTATCTTAAACCTGGTTTAATTGCTGCTGTTGAATTAACAATAGCATTTAAAACTGCCAGGTAAACATCTTTTTGCCGGGTATTAAATTTACCACCTACCGGGACGGTTCGGGTAATATCACTGGCATAGTGCAGTTGTGTTTCTGCTCCGGCATCAGTTACCATCATCCTGCCTTTTTCAAGTATATTCCCGTGGTAATGATTATGTAAAGTTTGTCCATCCATGCTTAAAATAATCGGAAAAGAAACTGGTCCGCCAAGTGCAAGTGAAATACCTTCGATGGTTCCGGCTATCTCCTGCTCCACCACTCCGGGCATTGCCATTTTCATAGATGTGGTATGCATCAGGTATGCAATATCAACTGCCTTTTCAATTTCAGCAATTTCATATTCATCTTTAATTTCTTTCAGTTTTACAACGGCTTTGATCAAATCAACAGAAGCCCCGGACTTTACTTCAACAATTGATTTACCCAGCAATTCAGTGAGCTGGATGACGGAGGTTCCCCTGTAAGTTGGAAGAAAATGGATTTGTTGACCCTTGCTTATTCCATTGCCAATGAAAGAAGACAGGTCATTCATCGGAGATGTATTTTCAATACCGACCTCAGCTGCCATATCAGCTACTTTTGGCTGAACGCCCATCCATATAATGTCTTCAATATCGAAATCATTACCGAAAATGTACTCCTTGTCATTGTCCACATCAATCACACCTGTAAAACCGGGGTGGTCAAGGCCAAAGAAATAAAGAAAATGACTATCCTGCCTGAAATGATAAGTGTTTGCAAGATAATTAAATGCAGCTTCTTCGTTACCCATAAAAAGGGCAATTCCTGATCCCAATTCCTTTTTCAATTGGTTTCTTCTTTCGATATAAACTTCTTTTTTAAACATGCTATATTTTGTTAATTAATTCAATAATTCTGGAAGCCTTCAAAAGTAGTAAAAAGAGCCGGCAGAATTATAATCTTATTCTTAATTCTTAATCCTTTTCGGATGTATATCTATTTTCTTTTTGGCACAAAAATACTACCTGTCCATAATATCAGGATACCAGAAAAATACTTTCAAAGAAAATAATTTGTTTAATCTGATTCTTTGCTTTCAAAAAACCATTTATAAACAATACCTGCGAGTATTGCACCAATAATCGGCATCACCCAGAAGAACCACAATTGAGTCAGGGCAATTCCTCCTTCAAACAAAGCAGGCCCGGTACTTCTCGCGGGGTTAACCGATGTATTTGTAATCGGGATACTAATCAGGTGGATGAGTGTAAGGGTCAGGCCGATGGCAATGCCTGCAAAACCTGCCGGAGCCCTTTTATCGGTTGCGCCAAGAATGACAAACAAAAACATGAAAGTTAATACTACCTCGGCAATTAATGCTGCAATATAAGAATATCCTTGCGGAGAGTGTTCTCCATAACCATTACTTGCCAGCCCTCCTGAATATCCTTCACTTCCACTTGCAATACCATACAATGCTGCCGCTGCAACAATAGCACCTACTACCTGTGCGATAATGTAAGGAAGCAGATCTTTGCCAGGAAAACGACCACCGGCCCATAGTCCAAATGACACTGCCGGATTAAAGTGCCCCCCCGAAATACTTCCAACGGCATAAACCATGGTAAGTACTGTTAAACCAAAGGCGAGTGCTACGCCAAGGTAACCAATTCCAACTCCGGGAATTCCAGCGGCTAAAACTGCGCTACCACAGCCTCCAAATACCAGCCAGAAAGTTCCAAAAAATTCTGCTCCTAATTTTTTAAATAAATCCATAATACTTGTTGTTTTTGGTGAATATTAAATTAACTCTTCATCAGTTCTTCTATTTCATCAACTTCGATGGGTATATTTTCCATCAGGTCAACGGGCTCTCTGTCAGTAATAAGAATATCATTTTCAATCCTGATCCCAATATTTTCTTCACGGATATAAAGTCCCGGTTCGCATGTGAGTACCATTCCCGGTTTGAAGGGTTCTTCTTTCGTACCAACATCGTGAACATCAAGCCCCAGAAAATGTGATGTACCATGCATAAAGTATTTTTTAAAAAGCGGGTTCTTCGGATCCTGATTTTTCACATCGTCTTCGGTAAAAAGACCAAGACCGATCATTTCTGCCTCCATCAATGCGTTAACTTTTTCGTTTATTGTGTTGATTGAATTTCCTTTTACATACAGTACTTTGGTCTTTTTAAAAACGCGCAACACCGCATTGTAACATTCCTTCTGGCGCTCGGTGAACCGTCCATTTACAGGAATTGTCCTGCTCATATCTGCAGAATAATTGGCATACTCGGCACCAAAATCCATCAGTAACAAATCACCGTCTTTACATTCCTTGTCGTTTTCGATATAATGAAGCACACAGGCGTTTTTTCCGGAAGCGATGATGGGCGCATACCCATGCCCGTTTGCCCGGTTGATGGTAAATTCATGCTCAATTTCAGCCTGCACATCAAATTCATTTACGTCAGGTTTGGTAAAACGCAATACCCGTTCAAATGCACTTTTTGTGATGTCGCAAGCGGTCTTCATCAGCTTAATTTCTTCTTGCGATTTAATTATCCTGAGCTGAGCAAGTATAGGAGCTGCACGCTCAAGCCGGTAAAGCGGATATTGTTCTTTAAACTGTTTGGCAAACCGTTGATTTTTGTCGGGTACTTCACTATAAAATTTAACGTATTCGTTCGCGTTCAAAAAAACACTTTTGGCACCAACAAGCACTTCCCGTAACGAAATTTCAAAATCATTTTCCCAGAACACATTTTCAATCCCGGAAATATCAGCAGCTTCTTCTTTCGTGTACTTATGCCCTTCCCAGGTGGCAATCAGCTCGTTTGTTTCAATAAGAAAAAGTACCTCCTTCAGCTTTTGATTGTCGCAACCGGGTGCAAGGATGAGAATGCTTTTTTCCTGGTCGATTCCTGTTAAATAAAAAAAATCGCTTTGCTGCCTGAATGGAAAAAACTGGTCACCATTTCTCGGATATTGGTCATTTGAATGAAAAATGGCAATACTGCCTTCAGGAAGTTGTTCAACAAACCGTTTCCTATTGTTTTTGAATAAAGAGTTATCAATTGGAGGATAGCGCATTATGTAATCAACTTAAATTAATTTTAAATAGCAACAGATATAAATACGAAATGAATTAATTGATAAATTTGATGGTTTCAAGCAAATATATCAAAATCAAACCAATTATAATCAGCTAAATTGCTTAATTATGGGTAGTACTTTTTACTCTTCTCTAACCAAGAAGTACGTTATGTCGCTGGCAGGATTGTTTTTAATGACCTTCCTGTTTGTGCACCTCGCTATTAATCTTTTGCTATTGTTTGATGATAGCAGAGGTTTATTCAACCAGGTTGCTCATTTTATGGGAACGAATCCCTTTATACAAACCTTTCAATGGGTTTTGTTTGGTGGATTTATCATTCATATGATTTTTGGAGTGATCCTCCAGATCCAAAACTGGATGGCACGACCAAAAAGATACAAAAAAAAGGCTGTTTCGGAGGACAATTATTTTTCCAAATTTATGATCCACACCGGGATCGTCATAGGTATCTTCCTGGTTATCCACCTTACTGATTTTTTTCTCAAAAAGATAGGAGGAACTGTACCGGAAATCCATCATGGCAACCTGGCAGGCATGGAAGATATGGGAATTCTGGTTTTTGAAAAATTTAAAATGATTGGCTATGTGATTTTTTATGTAGTTGCCCTGGTGATTTTAGGATTTCATCTTGACCACGCTTTCCAGTCTGCATTCCAATCGCTTGGCTTGAATCATAAAAAATATACACCTGTTATTAAGTGGCTCAGCCACTTTGTCGCTATCGTGTTAGCGGTTGGTTATATTTCAATTCCTGTTTGTATTTACTTTTTCAAATAGCAGTTAGACATGGCAAAACTCAACTCAAAAATACCAGAAGGCCCATTGGCAGAAAAGTGGTCGAAGTACAAATCCACGATGAAGCTGGTTAATCCGGCCAACAAAAAGAAGCTTGAAATAATTCTTGTGGGAAGCGGGCTTTCCGGATCTGCAGCAGCTTCTACACTTGGTGAATTAGGCTATAATGTTAAGGTTTTTTGTTTTCAGGATACTCCGCGACGGGCGCATTCTGTTGCAGCCCAGGGAGGTATTAATGCAACAAAAAATTATAAAAATGATGGTGACAGCGATTACCGCTTGTTTTACGATATGATTAAAGGTGGTGATTACAGGGCCAGGGAAGCAAATGTTTACCGCGCAGCCGAAGTTAGTAATGCCACAATAGATCAGTTAACAGCCCAGGGTGTACCCTTTGCCAGGGAATATGGCGGAACATTAGATAATCGCTCTTTTGGCGGGGTTCAGGTTTCAAGGACATTTTATGCCAAAGGGCAAACCGGCCAGCAATGTTTGTTAGGTGCTTATTCAGGTTTAAGCCGTCAGATAAAAAAAGGCACTGTAACCATGTACAGCCGGCGTGAAATGCTCGAACTGGTTGTTATTGATGGCAAGGCCAGGGGGATTATTACAAGAAACCTGGTTACAGGTGAATTGGAAAGGCATGCAGGCCATGCAGTAATTCTTGCAACCGGTGGCTACGGAACCATTTATTATCTTTCGACATTGGCTGTCAACTCCAATGCATCAGCGGCCTGGGCAGCTTATAAAAAGGGGGCATTTTGGGGGAACCCGAGTTTTATTCAAATCCATCCCTCCAGTATTCCGGTTTTGAATGAGTACCAGGCAAAACTAACTTTGATGTCCGAATCATTGAGAAATGATGGCAGGATTTGGGTCCCGAAGAAAAAGGAAGATAAAAGACATGCCAATGAAATTCCTGAAGATGAAAGGGATTATTATCTTGAAAGAAGATATCCTGCCTTTGGAAACCTGGTGCCAAGAGATGTAGCTTCGAGGGCTGCTAAAGAGAGGTGCGATGCAGGTTACGGTGTTGGTGATACCGGCCTTGCCGTAAATCTTGATTTTAAAGATGCCATTGCAAAACAAGGGAAAAAGGCCATTGAAGATAAATATGGAAACCTTTTCGAAATGTATGAAAAAATTACCGGTCTCAATCCCTATGAAGAACCGATGCGTATTTATCCGTCAGGGCATTATACCATGGGTGGCCTTTGGGTTGATTATGAACTGATGACAACCATCCCGGGTTTGTTTGCCATTGGCGAATCAAATTTTTCCGACCATGGTGCAAACCGTCTTGGGGCAAGTTCGCTGATGCAATGTGCAGGTGATGGTTATT
>JAUVKF010000112.1 GCA_030596395.1 Chlorobiota bacterium
TGTGTTGGCTTCCATTTCAAAAAATACCCGCGATTTTGCCCATTTTAAACAACTGGTCGACAACGAGATCCCTCTGGTGCTTTTCGACAGGGAAATAGAGGAATTGCATGCCGACAGTGTAATTGTGGATGATTATTCAGGAGCTTATCACGCAGTTAATCATTTGTTATCAAAAGGGTGTAAACGAATTGCTTTATATTCCGCACCGCAACATCTGCTGATCGGGAAAAACAGACTTGAAGGTTACAAAGCAGCCCTTGAACATCACAAGGTATCGTTCGATCCTGATCTGGTTTACTCTTGTGATACTTTTGAACAGGCGGTAAAAATCTCCAGAAGTGTGCTTAAAAAAAAGGACAGGCCTGATGCCATCTTTGCCGTTAATGACCTTACTGCCATTGGCGCCATGAAAGTAGCTTTCCAATTAGGATTGAAGGTTCCTGATGATATTAAATTTGTGGGTTTTGAAAACAGCAGAAGCGCCTGGATTTGTGAACCCGAATTAACCACAGTTGACCAGTTTGGTTTTGAGATGGGCAAAAAAGCCACAGAGCTACTACTTAAAAGGATAAAACACGAATCTTTTGAATACGAAAAAGAAAAGCAGGTTGTGAAAACGCAACTTATTGTGCGCGGAACCAGTTAACGGAATGATTACTCAATAAAAAAGCAGGCCAAATGGCCTGCTTTTTTTATGTTGTAGGGTCTGTTAAAAAACTAATACCCGGGATTTTGTACAAGGTTTGAGTTAGCATCTATCTGGCTTTGAGGAATAGGCCATAAGGTTACATGATCAGGAGAAACATCGGGTTTTTCCCATCTGGTTCTCAGGTAAGCACCAAACCTGATCATATCGCTACGTCTGTGCCCTTCAGCAAAAAGTTCACGACCTCGCTCCGCAAGCAGGTTTTCATAAGTCAATTCACCAAATAGTGTTGCATTTGCTCGTGTCCTTACCTGATTTACAAGGCTAAGTGCTTCGCCCATGTCTCCGCCTGAACGCATCAATAATTCAGCTTTCATCAGCAATAAATCCGCGTAGCGAAAGATTGGAATATCGTTACCTGTATAACGGTCGCTGCCTTCAATAAAAGGATATTTTGCAACTCTGGCACCAGCCTGACGGAGACAACCGGGTTCAAGCATATTGATCTCAGGATCTAAATTCAAGTGGGCGCCGTCTTTATCATAAGGTGCTGAAGGATCAGTTGGGTTAAACTTCTCATAACTCGGATCTTCAATAGGAGTACCGTCATCCATATATTGAAAACCGCTCAGCAAACCGTCTCTCCGTACATCTTCTTCTTCAAAAGAATTAAAAAACGCTTCCTGGGCACAAATTCCATTCCAGCAAGCATCCTGGAATCCAAACTTAGTTTGCATATTGTAATGATTTGTAAAAAGATGTACCTCAAAAGCCGGAGCTTCTATCTGATCGAAATGCAAGCCAAGTATATACTCAGTAGAAAGGGTAGCATCTTCCTCGAAATTTGCAAAGAAATCACCTGTTAAGCTATAACCTCCACCCATTACTGAGTCACATGCAGTTAATGCTTTCTGATATTGAGCTGTACCTGTATAAACTTCGGCATTCAGGTAAAGCTTGGCCAACACCATTTGGGCCGCATAATAATTCATGCGCCCAAAATATAAAAGGCCTGTTTGTTTTTCAAGATTTGGCATTGCTTCGATTAACTCGCTTTCGATAAAATCGAATACGTCCTTCCTCGAACTGGTTGTGGGTTTAAAACCTTCGGGTACATCAAATTCAGTCGAAATTGGTACATTTCCATAAATATCGATCAGCCAATAATAATATAACGCCCTGAGTGCTCTTAATTCAGCAACTGCCGGAGTAACATCTATATCTTCAAGCGATTCGAACTGGAATATCAAACGGTTACATGTATTTACTCCAAAAAAGATGGTATTCCACCACCGGCCTACATAACCGTCGTTGGGAGTAAATGTTAAACGATGCCACCTGTGCCATTCTCCACCATCATACCAGTCACCTCCTCGTTGCGGTACAACCAGAATGTCGGTACCAGCCTCCATGCCTACTACGCCATATTTATGACCGGTAAGCTGATAAAGGTTGGTATATGCTACGCCGAAAGCATAGATCAGGTTTTCAGGATCCTCAAATAATTTTTCACCAGTAATATCGGAATATACTGTTTCATCCAATTTGGTGCACGATTGCTGAACAACTCCAATTAAAAAAATGACCAGCAATATTTTTAATGATAATATAATTCGTTTCATAATAAATATTTTTCGCATCTGTTAAAATAAAACATTTACGCCCAATGTAAAACTGCGTGTTCTGAAATATGTATTTCCCCTGTCAATTCCAGGAGCCAATGGGTTGTCGTTGTCATTTGTATCACCATACCTCACTTCAGGAGAAACACCCGAATAATTGGTGATTGTAAACAGGTTCTGGCCAGAGAGATAAACCCTGACGTTAGAAAGGTATTTACTTTCAGGGAAATCAAACTGGTAACCCAGAGAAAAGTTGTCCAGCGTCACGAAATCAGCTTTTTCAACATGAACATCAGAGTAGATCGGGCCATTTTTAACATCGATAAAGTCAAGCGTTTGGTTCATTCCGCTTTGAATCTGGATTGTAGTAGGGGTACCATAGCGGGCATTATTTACATTTACCAACGAATGGCCAAATACACCTCTTAAGAAAAACCTGATGTTAAATTTACCGATGTTAAAGGAGTTACCCCATCCGAATTCAAAATCAGGCAATCCGTTTCCTACGACATATCTGCTCGAATCTTGTGGATCATATGTTATAGAGGTATCGGTTTCCATATAATACATTAAATTGGCTGTGTCGATTCCCAGGTAAATAGGTGCAATAATCTGACCGATTGCCTGCCCCTCTTCAGCAAGAATGGTTTCTTTTCCGGTAAAATAAGGAGCGCCCAGTTCGCCTAAATATATTGTACCTTCAGCATCTACCTTATCACTTGTAATTTTTACCAGTGTTGTCTCAAAGTAATTGGTGAAGTTCAGGCTGGTTGTCCAACCCCATTTCTGTTTTTTGATCACATCCAAGTTAACTGCAAATTCAAGACCTGAATTTCGAAGCTCACCTAAGTTAATCCAGGTTCTGTTGGCAGCATTCGGTGGTACTCTCACAAGGAATTCCAACAGCAAATCAGATCCGTTACTCTGGTAATAATCTATGGTTCCACTGATGCGGTAATTCCACATATAGAAATCAAGACCAATATCAAACTCGGCTTTTGTTTCCCACTTCAAATCAGGATTGGCATTACGGACAGGACCGAAAGCCTGAATAAACTCACCATTGTAGAAAAACTTTTCATCGGTAACGTTAAAGCGTTCTTGCGATAAGTAAGGTTCCGGGGGCAAGTTTCCTGTAATACCATAACCACCCCTGAATTTAAGCTGGTCAACAAAACCAAGATCAACAAATTTTGCAATATCAATACCGGCACTAACAGCTGGGAAATTACCCCATTTGTTGTTTACTCCAAACATGCTTGATCCGTCACGTCTGATACTACCGGTAACATAGATGCCGTTCAATATGGTGAATGAAGCCCTGGCAAAAAATCCGATTAACAATTGTTCGCTTTTATAGCTATACATTGTTTCTTTGTTGGCTTTATTTACTGAGGCACTACCTAAATTATGGTAAGAGAATCCATCGGTAAGGAATCCTTCACCATATGCCCAGAATTCTTCATTTATCTGCTGTTGCCACGAATAACCTCCCATAACCGAAAAGCCAAATTTGTCCCAGCGTTT
>JAUVKF010000108.1 GCA_030596395.1 Chlorobiota bacterium
ATTCTAGTTGCTGGTCGAAATCCTTACCATTTTAATTTCGATATCCCCGTTTTCAGGATAGATGGTAATCCAGTTGTTGTCTTCAGAAAACCATTTGTACTGGTTACCTACACGGATTATATAATCATTGTATTCAGTATCCTGTGGGACCTGGAGTACAAAACCACCACTTTTACCGTTGTCGCTGCCATAACCAAAAATAATTTTAAATGCTTTGTCAGAAAGGTTCCTGGCTTTAACCAACACATAATTGGTTTTCCTGACATTGATCCTGACCGGCTCAAACGCAAACCTTTGTTCGGTGTTTGAGTTTATGGTAACTATTTGTTCAACAACATCCACGATGGCGTTTTCCTCAATGTATTTGGTGATCTTAGTGATCATCTCACGCGGATAAGTTTCATCAGGTTTTACTCGTTCCGCCTCTTTGTATGCGTTTATGGCTTTGTCGTAAATTTTAGCCGCATAAAGTTTATCGGCATCTGCAATGGCAATATCGTATTGTACCCTGAGTTTTCGTAATTGTTCCTCAATGAGCGAATTGCACTCCATAATCCGCTGGTTTGGGTAGGGTTCAGTGGGTTTAATGCTGTTTGCAATTTTATATTGGATCACTGCCTCTGAATAGATTTCTTGCTCATACAGGTTATCTGCCTTTACGATAGCCAGCGTATAACGCTCTTCGCGTTCTGCTTCAAGACGTTTTAAAACTCCGGATATCTCGATGATCTTGTCCCGTGGATAACGTTCATCGCCCTTCAGTTCTGCTGCCTTTTCAAATTCGGTTTTCGACAGCTCATAACTTTCTTCGGCAAACAATCGGTCACCTTCGGCAATGGCTTCATCATAAGCTGTTTGCCTTGCAACGGCCCTTTCATGATTGGCTTTCATGGTGCGGGCAGCCAGCCTTTTCTGATCTGCCAGAGCACCTCCCGGATTGATTTCAATCGCAGTAGTATACATTGCAATCGCAGCATCAAATTCAAGCAAATTCAACAGCGAATCGCCACTGGCAATATATGCTTTGTATCGTTTTTCAATTTCTGCCTGATGAATTCTCGCATCCACAATGCTGTCAATTCTTTTTATTTCCTGAATTGGAACCAACTCGCCGGGTTTCATATCCAACGAATTCTGATAGGCTTGCTTTGAATCATTTAGCTTGTCCTCTTTAAATAGCCTTGAAGCAACAATAATCAGCTGCCCGTATTTTTCATCAATTTCCCTTTGTTTATCAGCATCAACAAGCATAGCACGGATTGCTACGATGCGTTGTTGCGGGTAATCCTCCATTGATTTAACGGTTTGTGCTTCAGCATATTTATTGATGGCCAGGTCGTAATGACCGGCCTCGTAAAGGCCATCGGCTTCGGTGATCAATTCGTAATAAGTAGCATTTAGTTTCTTTTGCTCCTCCATCAATGCCAACTCTGTTTCAATGGCTGATAACTTTTGTTTTGGATATTCATCATCGGGCTTAATGGTCAGAGCAAGTTCATATTGCTCTTTTGCCTGCATATACTTAAACTCATCAAACAATTTGTCTGCCGCAGCAATCATATTGCCGTAATTGGCTTCAAACTCTTTTTGTTGTTCGGCAAAATAAGCATCAATCTCCCTGATCTTCGATTTCGGATAGGCTTCACCCGGTTTTAAAGTGAGCGCCATATTGTATTCCGATCTGGCAACATTGTATTCCTTCAATGCCAGCAAGCTGTCGGCAGAATTTATGGATTTTTGGTAATTTTCATCAAGGTTTTTCAGTCGATCAGCAATCATATCATCAATACGACCAATCATGTCCGCTGAGTAAGAATTCTCGGGCCAGTCTTCTTCTGCCTCTTCGTATTTCCTTTTGGCCGCGATAAAATCCTTTTCAATGTACATATTATCGGCTTCCTCAACAACCGCATTGTAAGCAATCTGTTTTTCAGCCATCGGAGTAATCTCCTTTATTTTCTTTTTGGCATTGGTGTTTTTGGGGAAAAGAATCTGGGCCGTTTCAAAGTGCTGTAACGCTGCAACGTAGTTGTTTACCAGCAGGTATCGTTCGCCCTGCTCAATCTCTTCTTTAAATACAACAAGTTTATCTGCCGTTTCACCACTTAATCGCCTGGCGAGTTCAATTTTTTCGGGAGGTTCGGGCCTTTCGGGTAACAGCTTGTGGGCTTCTTGGTAAGTTTCGATGGCTTCATCAAATTTGTTATCGGTAAGAAATGCATTTCCTTCCTGCATCGCCATATTGTAACTGATGACTTTGTCTTTTTCCTCGGCCTTTTTTCTTTGAATAAGATTTACGCGGTCGAGTGCATATTCATCATCGCGAATAATCCGAAGTGCTTTGCGGTATTCGGCCATTGCACGATCCCAGGCCTGTTCTTCAAATAAAACATCAGCCAGGTCTATGTATTCGTAATATTCTTCCTCAATGGCTTGTTGCTCTTTTAATCTTTCAATAATGGTATTTATTTGTGCTGTTGCATGCACATCTTCCGGTGTAAACTTTAAAGCCATCTGATAGTAGGCTTTGGCATCAAAAAATCTACCCTGGCGGTATAATTGATCAGCCTGTGTTCTGGCTTCCTCATAAGTTTTAGCCTGTTGTGCATTTACTGCCGTGATAGCAAATACCAATAGCACAGCGACAAAAGCCCTGATAATAATGATTAAGTTGTTTTTGCTTTTTTGAAACATTAATTAAGCTGATCTTGAAATTAACGATTAATCGGATTAATTATTTTCCGAAGATATTAATCCATCCTTAATAGTTAGCTTACGATCGGCCATATTTGCTAACGCTTTATTGTGGGTAACGATAACAAAAGTCTGGTTCATTTTTTCGCGCAATTGTAAGAAAAGTTTATGCAGGTCACCCGATGCTTCCGAGTCGAGGTTTCCCGAGGGTTCATCGGCAAATACAACTGACGGATTGTTGATGAGCGCCCTGGCAATAGCAACCCGCTGTTGTTCGCCTCCGGAAAGTTCAGCAGGTTTATGCGATGCACGATCAGTTAAGGAAAGGTATTTTAGCAAATCCATAGCTTCTTTTTCAGCCTGATGGCGGTTTTTCCCATTGATGTAAGCAGGAATGCAAACATTTTCCAATGCAGTAAACTCAGGTAGCAAATGATGAAACTGGAACACAAACCCGATATGCCTGTTCCTGAAAACAGAGAGTTTTTTATCGTTTAAAGTAGTGACATCTTTTCCTTCAAACTCAATGTGGCCCTTGTCCGATTTATCAATAGTTCCGAGCACATGCAAAAGCGTTGATTTACCTGCGCCTGAAGCGCCTACGATGGAGACTATCTCGCCTTTTTTTACGTGCAGGTCAATACCTTTTAAAACCGGCAGTTCGCCGTATGATTTGTGTATATTGGTTGCTTTTAGCATTAAAAAATTATTGAAGGGCAAAGATAAAGATTAACCAATAAGCTGCTTACCAAATTCAAATGATAATTAATTGTTCAAGTTATCGTCCGTGGGACACCAAAAACGGAATAAGATAGCAATACTGTTTAAAATTTGACTCAAATACAGATAGGTGGCTTTTATTGAAGTTATTACTTTAACAGGATATGGTCCTCAAATAAAAAAGCGCTCTACCTAAATCAATTCTAAACTACAGCAGTTGCATAAAATAGCAGTTAATTTTTCGTACATTGTAAAATGAAAACCAAACTGTTTAATTTTTGTTAAAATGCACCTGACCATTCCTTAAAATAATTATTGTTATGAAAAAACTATGTGTGTTTATCATTGTACTAATTTCTATTAATAAATTGACAATTTCCCAGGATTACTGGCAGCATGTGCATACCAATGATACAAATCATATATGGTCAATTGAGATTTCAAAAGCCGGTACTATTTATTATGGTTCATCAAACGGTTTGTATATCTCAAATGACGAAGGAGAAACCTGGGATTTTAAATATCTTGACAAGTACGCGTACATGTACGAAATTGCATTTGACATTGATAGTAATTTAATTTGTGTAGCCAGGAATAAACTCTATAAATATAAGATTGCTGAAGATGAATGGGAGTTTCTTTTTGAGCCGGAGGGACCCCCATATAATATTCATGCACTTCTTGTTGACGGACCGGAAATTTTTGCGGGTGATATTGGTCATAATCTATATCATTTTGATGGTGAAACATGGGAAAAACTCGAAGGGCAACCTGTTATAGGAATAGAAGATATTGTTAAAGACACGCTCGGCAGGCTTTTTACCTGCGGCACCAGTTTTTCAACAAATAACGGAAGTGTGGCACAATCCCTTGACAACGGACAAACATGGACTTTGATCGGCCTGGAGAATTCTTATCTTGCAACACTTGCTATTGATTCTTATAACCGGCTATATGCCGGTTCCACGGGTAATCATGTGAATGGTATTGGCGGACTATACAGGTATGATCGTGAATCGGGAACATGGGACACTTTACGACTATACCATGGTGTACAGTCCATGCTGTTAAACGAAGAAGACAGCTTGTATATTGGTCAATATTCAATTGGAGGGCCTCCGGCAGGGGCATTTATGTCGCCTGACTATGGAGAAACATGGTATGATATCAGTTCAGGTTTACCTGAAGGCAATTCTCATAAAAATGTAATGGAATTGTCATTGGGCCCCCAGGGGCATTTGTATTGCATCATACAGAATGAGAACTCAATCTATAAAAGCACAAATACAACAACAGTTGGAATAAATAATGCTGATCACCCGGAAGAGTTCGAAATACAAACTTTTCCTAATCCCGCCTCATCTCAACTTTTCATTTTATTTAATAACAATATCCAAAGTGCTTGCAACATATCCATTTATAATATCAGCGGTGAAACCGTTTGGAGTGAACCCAATGTTATTATAAGCAATGAAAAACTAATTTTAAATCTTCCCGGTCAGTTGCCTGGTGGCATTTATATCATAAAGTTTGAATTCGATCACTTTTCTGAATTCAGGAAAATTATTAAATATTAACCATTAAACAACCAAAATTATGAAAACTATTACTATCGTAATTCTATCCGTTTTTTCTGAATGATACTGATCTGAATTCTGTTGAAATCAAGATATACAATCACGTAGGGCAACAAGTTCAGAAGATGATGGTAAAACCGACGAAGATGGGTCAAAATACCGTTGAATTGAATATCCATGACATGCCTTCTGGTATTTATTTTTTCTCCCTTTTTATTAATGGAAAGCAAACCGATACAAGGAAAATGGTGGTCGTGAAATAGTATGATCTATAAAATAAATCAATGCCTCCTGCTAACTTATTTATAATAGCAGGAGTTATTGAAATTTATTATTTATTATTTTGCCTCCCGTAACTATAAAACCCCAACCCCAACGAATTGATATAAAATTCCTGCTTGTCTTTATTCCAGATATAGAACTTGATCTTTTCCATATCATCTTTTATTTCGGGCAGTTTAAAACCAATATGTCCTGATTTCCATATATCGGTCGTGTTGTCAGGTAAGCGCTTAATATTAAAAGCTTTATAGAAAACATTTTTACCATTTACATCGGATATATCCACCACAAATAACGCCTCAGAAGCGCTGTTGGGATGAGGTTCAAGATATTCGGTATCGAAAATCACATAGATGTTCTTTTTGCCTTTTAAGTTGTCAGGAATGATGTATTGGTAGCTTGAACTGTAAATAGACTTTTCATCCAGTTTAATGCATGCATACCTGGCATCGGGCACGAAATAGAGTTTTTTAGGAATTGTCCAGCCAGCAACATCTTTTTCAAAATTGTATGCTGTTTCAAAGAATGGTTTATCCGATAATTCACCATAAAAATATTCATCGGTATCAGCAACAACGCCCTTGTATTCTTTTCCTGATTTTAAGAAAACATACCGGTAAGCTTCCTTATTCATCGAGTCAGGGTGAATAATGCCTTCGGTGTATTGGTATGTTTGGAATAAATTGAGAAGGATGGCCAGGGCAGAAAAGATCAGAATGGTTTTTCCCGGTATTTTGCTATTTACATTTCCGATCATTACAGCAATCACCAAAAGAAACAAAGCGTAAAAATCGACCATGGGGCGCATGCCGAAGCTGTCGCCGTAAATCCAGTTCCACCATGAAGAAAAAACATAAACCAACAGGATGAAAAACCCGATAAAACTAATCATCTCGAAAAATGAACGCTTCAGGAGGTAAAATGCAGCCGGAACAAGCAAAAGCATAAATGGTGTATAAACAAGCCAGCCTTTCCTGTAGCTGAAAAGGAAATTGACAAACTCAGGCTTGTTGAAATAAAAGCCTTCATTCCGGTAGCCATATACAATTGGTTGTCCGGTTTGCAAATAATTGATGATCAGTTGCGGAGAAATCGCAAACACGAAAATCAGCACCGTCGCCAGGTAATCCTTTTGCCTGACTTTTATTTTTATGGCATTTTTAAATGAGGATAAGGAACCGGCGAGGAAGGGAAAAATACCAATTACGATAAGATTTACAGGCCTGATCAGTACCACGATGCCCAGTAAAAATGCTGCCAGGAAAGTAGAACTTCTTTGATAATTAAGAAAAGTTTTTTTCGTGAAATACAAGAGAAGCGATATGGCTGCAAATGAATAAATATGCGAAGCTGCAGGGGCCATGAATGTATAGTAGAACATATTGGTTCCAAAAAACCCGGCAAATGCAACAAGCCATGATATTTGCCTCTTTACCCCGAAAAGGCCTGTAAGTTTTACAAAATAATGCAAGCCAATAAACGCCCAGAAAACAGCCGCCAGGGCAACTCCATACTGGAATAAAATATTGTAGCCATCAGCTGGTAATCCGAAAATCACCGAAAACAACCAGGCCAGAAGGAAAAAAGGTAATTGTAATAACGCGCTCCCCGAAGAAAACTTGTTGATCAGAATATCATTAGCCTCATGGAAATAATGTCCCTGGTAATCGCTTGATCTCCGGCTTTTTTCGAATTCAAAAACCGGTGTAAAATCAACCGTTTTGTGGATGAGAATGGCAGGCAAATAGGCATACAGGCCGCTGCCATCACCATC